>NZ_JBICXU010000008.1:0-847 GCF_043200435.1 Streptomyces sp. NPDC048416 | reverse complement strand
CGTACGACGGGGGTACGAGCTACCACCGCCGGCCGGGCGACCACCACGGTCGTCACGCCGGAACCCACCGCGGTCGTCGTCACGACGGGGGGCCGGACGGTCATCACGACGGGGGTACGAGCTGCCGCCCCCGCGGTTGTCGTCACGACGGAAGCCACCGCCACCGGCGCCGCCACCACGGTTGTCGTCGCGACGGAACCCACCACGGTCGTCATCACGACGGGGCGCGGGACGGTCATCACGACGAGGGTAGCCACCGCCGGTGGACCCGCCACGGTTGTCGTCACGACGGAAGCCGCCACCACCGGCGCCGCCACCACGGTTGTCGTCGCGACGGAACCCACCGCGGTCGTCATCGCGGCGCGGGGCCGGACGGTCGTCACGACGGCCGTACGAGCTGCCGCCGCCGGCCGGGCGACCGCCACGGTCGTCACGGCGGGGGTACCCGCCGCCGGAGGAGCCGCCGCGGCTGTCGTCACGACGCCCGCCGTAGCCACCCCGGTCGTTGTCACGACGCGGCCCGCGGTCGTCTCGACCACCGCGGTAGCCGCCCCGGTCGCCACCGTCCTGACGGCGCGGCTCGCGCTCCGGACGATCGTCGGGAGAGTTGGTGGACATCGTGACTCCTAGTCTTCGGGTACTGCAGTCATTCTCGCGCAGTCGGCTGCCCGACGCGCTTCGGCAAAGCAAAGCGGAAAAACAAAAGGACCCCTGGTCCCAGCATGAACGCTGGGACCAGGGGTCCTGAAATATTGTTCGGCGGCGTCCTACTCTCCCACAGGGTCCCCCCTGCAGTACCATCGGCGCTGAAAGGCTTAGCTTCCGGGTTCGGAATGTAACCGGGCGT
>NZ_JBICXU010000007.1:0-306663 GCF_043200435.1 Streptomyces sp. NPDC048416 | reverse complement strand
AGCAGGGCGTCCAGGTTGTTCGTCACACAACGATCTTGGACGCCCTGTCCGCGTTCCCGGACGCACCGTCAGCATTCGGAATGACTCGTCTAGGGCCTTTCGTCCGGATCCTGCCGCTCTCGCGGGGCCCGGCCCCCGCGTTACGCTCAAGGCGCCGCCCAGCGCAACCGATCAGCAGGGAGACCGCACCATGGACACCGCCGCCCGCGCCGCAGCGGAGCTGAGCTACCGGGACGCCACGGAAGCCGACGTCGAGGCGTTGGTGCCGCTCATCGAGTCGGCCTATCGCGGGGACGCGAGCCGCGCCGGCTGGACCACCGAGGCGGACATCCTGCGGGGGCAGCGCACCGACCCGGACGGGGTCCGCGCGGTCATCACGACGCCGGGCAGCAAGCTGCTCACGGTGACGCGGGACGGCGTGCTGGTGGCCTGCTGCCAGCTGGAACACCGGGGCGACGTGGCGTACTTCGGCATGTTCGCGGTCTCTCCCGCGCTCCAGGGCGCGGGTCTCGGGAAGCAGGTCATCGCCGAGGCGGAGCGCGTCGTGCGGACGCAGTGGGGGGTGAGCGAGATGCACATGACGGTGATCTCGGTGCGCGAAGAGCTCATCGCCTTCTACGAGCGGCGCGGTTACCGCCGTACGGGAAGGATGACGCCCTTCCCGTACGGCGACGAGCGCTTCGGGCTGCCGCAGCGCGACGATCTTGCCTTCGAGCTTCTGGTCAAGCCGCTGGGCTGAGCCGCGGCTACGCGGTGAAGCGGCCGGTGCGGCGGATCTCAGGATAGTCGGTCGTGGCGCCGTCCAGTTGCAGGGCGCGCACCAGACGCAGGTGGTCCTGGGTGTTCACGGTCCAGCCGATCACCCTGAGGCCGGCCGCGTGGGCCCGCTCGACTGTTTCCAGGGTGAGCCGGCCGATGCTCAGGACCAGGCTCTTCGCGCCGACGGCCAGGGCCCGGTCGACGACGTCGTGGCCCCAGTCGTCGTCCACGAGCCCGGTGCGTACGCCGGGCACCAGGGAGGCGATCTCGGCGAGCGCCGTGTCGTGGAACGACAGGACCTCGACCCGGCCCACCAGGTCGCGCCGCTCGATCACCTCGGCGAGCGAGCGGGCCGCGGCGATGTCCTTGATCTCTGCCTGGAGCGGGGTCCGTACCGCGTCGAGCACTTCCTCGAACACGGGGACGCGTTCGCCCTGACCCGCGTCCAGCTCGCGCAGCTCGGCGAGGGTCATCTCCCCGACGGGGCCCCTGCCGTCCGTGGTGCGGTCGACCTCGGCGTCGTGCATGACGACGAGGGCGCCGTCCTTGCTGAGGTGCAGATCGAGTTCGATGACGTCCATGCCCGCGCGTTCTGCGCGGACGAAGGAACGCAGGGTGTTCTCCGGCTCGACACCCATGACCCCGCGATGACCGATGGTGAGGAACGTCAAGACAGGCCTCGCTTCCGTCGACGGCGGTATGCGCGCGCGAAGCGGTCCCGTGCGCACGCGGCAGGCGCAGCCTAACGGCCCGCCACCGCTACGGACCCCGGCTCGCGCGGGCCGTCGGGAGTGTCCGCCCGGGTTGACGCGATCGCGAGGATGAAGCCGGTGACGATGGCTGCGACAAGGACGGCGCGGGTGCTCATGGGCGCGGCTCCGGGATGCGTGCGAGGGACGGAAGGAGTCCGTCCTACCTGCGGACACCCCTGCTCTGCCACCTCGCGTCACCCGCCCGTGGGCGATTCGTTTCGCCCTTGACGCGCCGGGCGTCCCGGTCTCGTCCCGGGCCGGGCCATCCGTCGCCCGGGTCCGGTTCCGCACCCTCGGGCGGCGCCAGCCGGTCGAGGTCGGCGAGCATCGCCCGCGCGAGCTCAAGCTCGGCCAGCTCCCGCAGCTCGCTCCAGCGCAGCGCGATGCGCGGATGCGCCCAGTGAGGGTGGTCCTCGGTGCGGGCCAGCGCGGCCCGCACCTCCTCCAGCTGGACTTCGGTGCGGACCAGGTGATCCTCGACGAGGCGGCGCAGCCGCTCGGGCGCCGCGAGGTGGCCGAGCCAGATCCGCAGCACCAGGGGATGCTTGAGGACGGGTGGGCCGCCCGCGTCGGCCGCGTCCGCCCAGCGGGCGAGCGCGCTGCGGCCGGCAGCGCTGATCGCGTACCGCCGCTTGGTGCGCGGCTCCTCGGGCCCCGAGCGCCGCGATGTGGCGTACCCGCGGGCCTCCAGGCGGCGCAGTTCGGCGTAGATCTGGCTGAGCGCGGGAGACCAGTAGAAGAAGCGCAGCGACGCGTCGGCCCACTTCTTGAGTTCGTACCCGGTCCGCTCACCGGGGAACGAGAGCAGGCCGAGCACCGCCCATGCCGTCGGCGGCAACGGCCGCTCGGTCTCTTGCCCGTGGGGAACCTGACGACTGGCCATAGGGCGCATTGAAGTGAGCGCGGGACGCGGATACAACCCCCTCCCCGCCCGTGAGATCGTCCGTGATCCGCGCAGGCGGATTGGCGGATTCCACCGCCGGAGCGGCGCTTGGACGGCGTACCGGACGGCGTACTGGACGGCGTACTGGACGGCGTCGCGCCGGTGCGCGGGCCCGGATCCGGCCAAGGTCGTCGCGGTCCCGGCCCCCGGTGCCGTGCGTGTCGGGCGCCGCGGGCCCCACCGGGCCATGGGCCCTCGGTGTCGGGGTCGCTGCGGTGATGGCTCCGCCATACCGCAGCCATCGCCGCACCATTGCGCCAGCGCAGGAAGAAGAGCGGTTCAGCGGAAGGTGCGCAGGATAATTTACTGATCCCCCTCTTGAGCGGAAGAACCGAACACGGATACGGTGTCCTGACGCTAGGTTCTCCTGTGGAGGAAGTGACATGACGGAAATTCTTGTGCAGGATCCGGCCGTGGAAGGCGCAACAGCCGACCGGCGGGTGATCGATCACCCCGCATGGCCCGCGCTCAAGAATGCCGTCGAGGAGATCAGGCCCTGGCAGTCCAAGGACGGATCCATCGACTTCGACGCCGAGGGCGCACCGCCCCGCGCCGTCGTCGAGGCCACCGTCGACCAGGTGATAGCGGCCGTGGAGGAGCTGTCGCCGCTGCTGCCCCACGACGAGCCCTATCACCGCGCGCTGGTGGGTGACCTGCGTAAATGGGCCGACAGCGCCTTCGGCGTGCCGGACTTCCTGGACTCGCTGATGTGCTTCCACCCGGCCGCCGACCGCGCCGACGGACTCCAGCGCCTGGTCGTTTTCCCCATGTACACGCAGAACGGCAACCCGGACCGCAACCTCGAAGCCGTCGTGCTGCGCATGGTCTGGCCCGAGTGGCTGGCCGAGCTCGAAGCCACCCGCTACGACAACCCGCTGTTCTGCGGCATCACCTTCGAGGACTTCACCGCGGGCTACGACACCCACTCGGCGGTGCTGTTCCCCGAGACGATCGCCGTGCGCGAGGCCCCCGAGCGCTTCACCTGGGGCGGCATCTTCTGCGACCGCGAGGCCGCCCGCTTCCGCGCCGTCACCGAGGCGTCCGTCGGCATCCTCGGGCTCGAACTGCCCGAGGACATCCGGGAGATGGTGGCCGACCAGAAGCGCTGCGAGCAGGCCTTCGTGCTCTGGGACATGGTCCACGACCGCACCCACAGCCACGGCGACCTGCCGTTCGACCCCTTCATGATCAAGCAGCGCCAGCCGTTCTGGATGTACGGCCTCGAAGAGCTGCGCTGCGACCTCACCGCCTTCAAGGAGGCCGTGAAGCTGGACGCCGAGGGCAACCGGCACGGCCGCGACGTGCAGTACGCGGTCCTCTTCGACCGGATGTTCCGCTTCCCGGTCTCCGGCGACCGCGTCCGCAACTACGACGGGCTCGGCGGCCAGCTCCTCTTCGCCTACCTGCACAAGCACGACGTGGTGCGCTGGACCGACAACAAGCTGCACATCGACTGGGACCGTGCCCCGCAGGTCACCAACCAGCTGTGCGCCGAGATCGAGAAGCTGTACCGCGACGGCATCGACCGGCCCAAGCTCGTCCACTGGTTCGCGGCGTACGACCTGGTCTCCACCTACCTCGCCCCGCACCCGGGATCCCGCTGGGCCAAGGGTCCCGACGCCCTGGACGTGACGCAGCCGCCCCGCAAGCTCGTCGACGATGTGCTTCCCGACGAGTTTCCGCTCAGCATGTTCTATGAGGCGCTCTCCAAGAAGCTGAAGAACGTGATCGCCTCCACCAAGGGGATCACCGCCGCTTCCGCTCCCATCGAGGCCGCCGCGTGAGCTCTCGTACGGAAGGTTCGGAAGGGGCGAGGAAAATGAACAACGGACCTCTCAACGGCGCCGTCATCGCCGTGGCCGGCGCGGCAGGGCCCGCAGGCCGGGCCGCCCTGCTGCGGCTCGCCGAGGCGGGCGCGGTCGTCGTGGGCTCCGACGCGAACGCCGAGCGCCTGGCCGAGGCGGTGGACGCCGCGCGCTACGCACACGGCGGGGCCACCGTCACCGGCGACACCGTGGACCTCCTCGACCTCCAGGCCACGCGCGACTGGGCCGACCGCATCCAGAAGGACTTCGGACGCGTCGACGGCATGGTCCACCTCGTGGGCGGCTGGCGCGGCAGCACCTCCTTCCCCGAGACCGACCTCGCCGACTGGGAGCTCCTGGAGAAGCTGCTGGTCAAGACGGTGCAGCACACCTCCCTCGCCTTCCACGACGGGCTGCTGCGCAGCGACCGCGGCCGGTTCGTGCTGATCAGCCAGTCCGGCGCGCACAAGCCCACCGCGAACAACGCCGCGTACAACGCAGGCAAGGCCGCCGCCGAGGCATGGACGCTCGCGCTCGGCGACGCGTTCCGCAAGGCGGGGATCGCCCAGGGCGCCGACGGCCCGCAGGCCGCTGCTGCGATCCTGGTGATCAAGGCACTGGTGCACGACGCGATGCGCGCCGAGCGACCCAATGCGAAGTTCGCGGGCTTCACCGACGTCACGGAGCTGGCGGATGCCATCGCCGGAGTCTGGGACAAGCCCGCCCAGGAAGTGAACGGACAGCGCCTGTGGCTGACCCCCAAGCCGTGAGGACGGACGCGCGAGCGCACCACGACCCGGCGGTGCGCGGCTTCGCCAGCGACAACTACGCCGGCGCGCACCCGGAAATCCTCGCCGCCCTCTCCCTCGCCAACGGCGGCCATCAGATCGCCTACGGCGAGGACGACTACACCGACCACCTCCAGCGCGTCATGCACAGCCACTTCGGCGCGAGCGCCGAGGCCTTCCCCGTGTTCAACGGGACCGGCGCCAACGTCACCGCCCTCCAGGCGCTGACCGACCGCTGGGGCGCCGTGGTGTGCGCCGAGAGCGCGCACATCAACGTGGACGAGGGCGGCGCCCCGGAGCGCATGGCCGGTCTCAAGCTGCTCACCGTGGCCACGCCCGACGGCAAGCTGACGCCCGAGCTCATCGACCGGCAGGCCTGGGGCTGGGAGGACGAGCACCGTGCGATGCCGCAGGTCGTCTCGATCACCCAGAACACCGAGCTGGGCACGGTCTACACGCCCGACGAGATCAAGGCCATCTGCGACCACGCCCACGAGCGCGGCATGAAGGTCCACCTCGACGGGGCGCGGATATCCAATGCGGCCGCCTCGCTGAACGTGCCGATGCGCACCTTCACCAACGCGGTCGGCGTGGACGTCCTGTCGTTCGGCGGCACCAAGAACGGGATGCTCTTCGGCGAGGCGATCGTCGTCCTGAACCCCGACGCGGTCCGCCAGATGAAGCACATCCGCAAGATGTCCATGCAGCTCGCCTCCAAGATGCGCTTCGTGTCGGTGCAGTTGGAGGCGCTGCTCGCCAAGGACCTGTGGCTGCGCAACGCCCGCCACTCCAATGCGATGGCCCAGCGCCTCGCCGAAGGGGTGCGCCAGCTCGACGGGGTGGACATCCTCCACGAGGTGCAGGCCAACGCGGTGTTCGCGCGGCTCCCGCACGACGTGAGCGTGCGCCTGCAACAGCGCTACCGCTTCTACTTCTGGGACGAGTCGGCGGGAGACGTCCGCTGGATGTGCTCCTTCGACACCACCGAGGACGACGTGGACGGCTTCCTGATGGCACTCAAGGAGGAAATGGCGCGCTAGCACGCGACATGCCGAATATTTATGCGGTCGGCCGTAAAGTCATTGACTCGCGGCCGGCCGCATTCGTACGCTCCCGTGCCATGGAGCTCACCCAGCGCACCCCCCAACTCTCGGCCTACCTCGCCGCGGACGACGTCATCGACCATCGCCACCCGCTGGTCCGCGAGACGGCCGCCCGCCTCGCATCCGGAGCCGCCGACGCATACGCATACGCCAAGGCCGCCTACACCTTCGTACGGGACGAGATCGCGCACTCCCAGGACTCCGGGGACCCGCGGGTGACCTGGCGGGCCTCGGACGTCATCGCCACGCGTACGGGCATCTGCTGCGCCACATCACACGCCCTCGCCGCCCTGCTGCGCGCCGAACGCATCCCCGCCGCGCTCTGCTATCAAAGGCTCGCCGACGACGACGGCTCCCACCCCCTCGTGCACGGCCTCGTCGCCCTGCGGCTGCCGGGCACCGAGGCGTGGGCGCGCGTGGACGCGCGGGGCAACAAGCCGGGGGTCGACGCCCAGTTCTCGCTCGACGAGGAGCGCCTGGCATGGCAGGTTCGACCGGAGTTCAGTGAACTGGACTATCCGGCGCTTTACGATGTACCCCATCCGGCGGTCCTGAGCGCTCTGCGCACCGCGCCCGACCGCTCGGCGCTGTGGCCGATCTACCCGACCGAACTGTGAGGCACCCCCCGTCATGACGCTCACGCTCACCGTGTCCGACGACGTCCTGGCCATCGCGCCCGGCTTCACCCACGTCGCAGTCGAGGCCTACGGACTCGTCAACGCGCCCAGCGACGAGGCGAGTTCGGCGCTGCTGGACGACGCCACCCGTCGGCTCACCGAGCGCCTTGCCGGCCGGGCCCCGCACGAGGACCCCCATGTGGCCGCCTGGCGCGCCGCGTACACCGCCTTCGGCTCCAAGCCGAACCGCACCCGCAACTCCGCGGAAGCGCTCGCCAAGCGGGCCCTGGCCGACGGCGGCCTGCCGCGCATCAACCGCCTCGTCGACGTGTACAACGCGATCAGCGTCGCCCACCTGGTGCCGGTCGGCGGCGAGGACACGGACCACATCAAGGGGTCGATGCGCCTGGTGCGGGCCGCCGGCGACGAGCCGTTCCACACCGTCGCCGGCGGCGAGGAGACGATCGAGCACCCCGACGCCGGCGAAGTGGTGTGGCGCGACGACGAGGGCGTCACCTGCCGCCGCTGGAACTGGCGTCAGGGCGTACGCACCAGGCTCACCGAGGAGACCACCAACGCGCTCTTCCTCCTGGAGGGCATGGCGCCGCACTGCGACCTCGTCGCCGCGGGCGCCGAACTGGCCGAGCTCCTGGAGAAGTTCAGCCCCGGGGCGCGGGTCACCGTCCACGCCCCGGTCGCCGCGACCGTGGGGGAGTGACGATTCAGCCCGTCGCCTCGCGGCTCTTGACCTGCTCGGGCGTCGGGGCCGTGCCGCCCAGGTGCGCCGGCACCCACCAGGTGTCGCCGGCGTCCTTGGGGCGTACGGGATAGGCGCGCTGGGCGGCTTCGAGCAGCTCCTGGCAGCGCTCGCGCAGCCGCCGTGTGATGGCGCCCGCGTACTGGTCGGCGGGTGCCTCCACGGGCTCGCCGACACGGATGGTGACCGGGATGTGGCTGCGCCTGAAGTTGCGCGGCCGTCCCTTGGTCCAGACCCGCTGGGTGCCCCACAGGGCCATCGGGATCAGCGGTACGCCGGCCTCCTGGGCCAGCCTTGCCGCGCCCGACTTGAAGCTCTTCAGCGTGAAGGACTGCGAGATCGTCGCCTCCGGGAACACACCGATCACCTCACCGGAACGCAACGAGGCCAGCGCGTGCTGGTAGGCGTCCTCGCCCTGCTTGCGGTCCACCGGAATGTGCTTCATGCCGCGCATCAGCGGGCCGGAGACCTTGTGCCGGAACACCGACTCCTTGGCCATGAACCGCACGAGCCGCTTCTGCGGCAGCGCGGCGAGGCCCGTGAAGATGAAGTCCAGATAGCTGATGTGGTTGCTGACGAGCACGGCTCCGCCGGTACGCGGGATGTTCTCCGAACCCTGGGTGTCGATCTTCAGGTCGAGCGCCTTGAACATCGCGCGTGCGGCGCCGATGACCGGTCGATAGACGAGTTCTGCCATCTCAGGGGAGACCCTTCGTGTGCCCGGGGAGGGTGCTCCCGGAGAAATAAGTTACGCAGCCGTAGGTTTTAGGCTTTGGGCACAGATGGTGCCCGATGCGCGCCGGACCGGCCAGTCCTGACACCGGGCGCGGGCGTAATTCTCATCACGTCTTCGCAGGCCCGAGTCCCGGGAATCAATACGGACCGATGCGCGCTGCAACCGTACGACAGGGCAGGTAGTGGCCGTGTGAAGAGGCGGGGAGGGCGCGGGCGGTGGGAGACGGCGTGAAGGACGACGGCGGGCACAGGCTCGGCGAGGCCGAGTTGGGGACCGGGCTCGGGCGGCGGGCCACGCTGGTGCAGTTCTCCAGCGCCTTCTGCCAGCCCTGCCGGGCGACCCGGCGCACCCTGGCGGAGGTCGCCGCGATGGTGGACGGCGTCGCCCATGTGGAGATCGACGCCGAGAAACAGCTCGCCCTCGTACGCGAGCTGAAGATCGAGCGCACTCCGACGGTGCTCGTGCTCGACGCGCACGGTGTGATCGTGCGCCGGGCGAGCGGGCAGCCGCGCCGCGCGGACGTCATCGCCGCGCTCGGGCAGGCGGTGTGAACGGCGCGCGGAGGCCCCCGGCGCGCGCGAGGAGACCCGCGGTGCGTGCGAGGAGACCCGCGGTGCGTGCGAGGAGGTCCCGGGCGCGCCCGGCGCCGCGCCGCGCAGTGAGTGATCTCCCACATCCCGGCAGGCACTTGACTGGGGAAGCGGCACCTCGACAGTCTGACGGCGTGCCGAGAGACCTCCTTCTCCATGTTCTCCAGGGGCGCGCCCACGGGGACCCCGCTCGCGACGCGAGCGCGCGCTGTCCGGGCTGCTGAAGACCCGCAGCCCTTGTCGCACTCACCGCAGAAGGACAGTTCCATGACCGCCTCACCCGAGCTCGGTACCCCCCGAACAGCCTCTCCCGACCTGCTGAAGTCGGTCTTTCGCCGGCACGCGGCGGGCGTCGCGGTGATCACCGCCCAGCGCGGCGGCCACCCGGTCGGCTTCACCGCCACCTCTCTCAACTCCGTGGCCGCCGAACCCCCCTTGATCTCCTTCGGGATCGGCACCGGCTCCTCCAGCTGGCCGGTCGTGGCCGAGACCGGACACGTCGGCGTGCACATACTCGGCGAGCATCAGCAGGACCTGGCCGCCACCTTCGCCCGCAGCGGCGCCGACCGGTTCGGCCCGCCCACCGACTGGCACACCGGCCCCGAGGGCGTGCCCGTGCTCGGCGGCGTCCTGGCCTGGCTGGTCTGCAAGGTGGTGGCCCGGGTCCCGGCGGGCGACCACCGCATCGTGCTCGGCCAGGTGGTCGCGGGCGACCCGGCGGGCGCCGCCGGCCGGCCCCTGCTCTACCACCAGGGCCGCTTCAACGCGCTGCGTGACTGAAAGTTCCTCACAGGAGCGATTACTCAGCGTTGGCAACGTCACAGTTCAAAGCGCTTGCTTACGGGGAACAAGCTGGGTGTACTGACGAGTAATATTTCGATCGGAGCGCCGGTCGCCCCGACCGGAAACCGCCCCATCAGGCGCCTATGCTGCGTGCATCAAGGCAGCCCAGAAATGACGATGCAGTAGGAGAGCCGGCGTGAGCTTGAGGATCGTTGTCTGTGTGAAGTACGTGCCCGACGCCACCGGCGACCGGCACTTCGCCGATGACCTGACCGTCGACCGCGACGACGTCGACGGCCTCCTTTCGGAGCTCGACGAGTACGCGGTCGAGCAGGCCTTGCAGATCGCCGACGAAGCGGATGACGCGGAGATCACCGTGCTGACCGTCGGCCCCGAGGACGCCAAGGACGCCCTGCGCAAGGCGCTCTCCATGGGCGCCGACAAGGCCGTCCACGTTGAGGACGACGACCTGCACGGCACCGACGTGATCGGCACCTCGCTGGTCCTGGCCAAGGCCGTCGAGAAGACCGGCTACGACCTGGTCATCTGCGGCATGGCGTCCACCGACGGCACCATGGGCGTGCTGCCCGCGCTGCTCGCGGAGCGACTGGGCGTCCCGCAGGTCACGCTGCTCTCCGAGGTCTCGGTCGAGGGCGGCACCGTCAAGGGCCGCCGCGACGGCGACGCCGCGTCCGAGCAGCTGGAGGCCTCGCTGCCGGCCGTCGTGTCGGTGACGGACCAGTCGGGCGAGGCCCGCTACCCGTCCTTCAAGGGCATCATGGCCGCCAAGAAGAAGCCGGTCGAGGCGCTGGACCTGGGTGACCTGGACCTGGAGGCCGACGAGGTCGGCCTCGAAGGTTCCTGGACCGCGGTCGACTCCGCGTCCGCGCGTCCGGCCCGCACGGCCGGCACGATCGTCAAGGACGAGGGCGAGGGCGGCAAGCAGCTGGCCGAGTACCTCGCGAGCCAGAAGTTCATCTAAGTGCCCCGGCCCGAGAACACCGGGCCGCCCGCACTTGCGGCTCGCCGAGCCTGCCCCTCAACTGCCCGCCTTTTCTTCGCACTTGCAGGAGATTGAAGTCCCATGGCTGAAGTTCTGGTCTACGTCGACCACGTGGACGGCGCCGTCCGCAAGCCCACCCTCGAACTGCTGACCCTGGCCCGCCGCATCGGCGAGCCGGTCGCCGTCGCGCTGGGCGCGGGCGCAGAGAACACCGCCGCCGCGCTCGCCGAGCACGGCGCGGTCAAGGTCCTCACCGCCGACGCCCCCGAGTTCGTCGACTACCTCGTCGTACCGAAGGTGGACGCGCTCCAGGCCGCCTACGAGGCCGTGTCGCCCGCCGCCGTGCTCGTCCCCTCGTCCGCCGAGGGCAAGGAGATCGCGGCCCGCCTCGCGCTCCGCATCGGCTCCGGCATCATCACCGACGCCGTCGACCTCGAAGCCGGCGACGAGGGCCCGGTGGCCACGCAGTCCGCGTTCGCCGCCTCCTTCACCACCAAGTCCCGTGTCTCCAAGGGCACCCCGGTCATCACGGTCAAGCCGAACTCGGCCGCCGTGGAGGCCGCCCCGGCCGCGGGCGCCGTCGAGGCCCTTTCGGTCACCTTCTCCGCGCTCGCCACCGGCACCAAGGTCACCTCGCGCACCCCGCGCGAGTCGACCGGCCGCCCCGAGCTGACCGAGGCCGCGATCGTGGTCTCCGGCGGCCGCGGCGTCAACGGCGCCGAGAACTTCGCGATCATCGAGGCCCTTGCCGACTCGCTCGGCGCGGCCGTCGGCGCCTCGCGCGCCGCGGTGGACGCCGGCTGGTACCCGCACTCCAACCAGGTCGGCCAGACCGGCAAGTCCGTCTCGCCGCAGCTCTACATCGCCAACGGCATCTCCGGCGCCATCCAGCACCGGGCCGGCATGCAGACCTCGAAGACCATCGTGGCCGTCAACAAGGACGCCGAGGCCCCGATCTTCGACCTGGTCGACTACGGCGTGGTCGGCGACCTGTTCCAGGTCGTCCCGCAGCTGACCGAAGAGGTCACCGCCCGCAAGGGCTGACCTGCGACATCTGTCCGGCCGGGGGCCGCGTGGTGATCCTCACCGCGCGGCCCCCGGTCGTTTCGGACAACCATTGACGCGAGGGAAGCCGCCCATTAACTTCGCTATACGGATTATTGATTCCGTGAAGCGGAAAAGTTTCGACCGTGTGGAGGGTGCAGGATGGGTCAGCAGGAGCAGGTGGCAACGAGCCTCGCCGGCGTCGTGAGCGAGGAGATCAGCGCTTCGCTCGTCGCCGTGGACGAGGAGCTCGCCCGCCGATACCCGGGCGACCCCGGCACCCGCCAGCCCGTCCACACCGTCTACGTACCCGGCGACGCCTTCGCGGCGGGCACCATCCGCTCCTGGGGCGACCAGGCACAGGCCGCCCTCGACGAGCACGCCCCGGACGCGGCCTCCTTCGCCAAGGTGCTCGGCATCTCCGACGAGCTCGCGGCGCCCGTGTACGACCGGGTGCGCGCCAAGCTGACCCGCGAGCCCATCGAGGACCTGCGCGTCGACTTCGAGGACGGCTACGGCCCCCGGCCCGACGCCGAGGAGGACGCCGACGCCGCCCGCGCCGCCCGCCTCATCGCCGAAGCCTTCACGAACGGCACCGCCGCCCCCTACATGGGCATCCGCATGAAGTGCATGGAAGCCGCCGTCCGCGACCGCGGCATCCGCACCACCGATGTCTTCCTCACCACCCTCATGCGGCACGGCGGCCTCCCCGAAGGGCTCGTCCTCACCCTGCCGAAGGTGACCTACCCCGAGCAGGTCACCGCCTTCGTGCGCCTGCTGGCCGCCTTCGAGAAGACCCACGGCCTGCCCGACGGCCGGCTCGGCTTCGAGATCCAGATCGAGACCAGCCAGTCCATCCTGGCCGCCGACGGCACCGCCGCCGTCGCCAGGATGATCGACGCCGCCCAGGGCCGCGCCACCGGCCTGCACTACGGCACCTTCGACTACAGCGCCTGCGTCGGCGTCTCCGCCGCCTACCAGGCCAGTGACCACCCCGCCGCGGACCACGCCAAGGCCGTCATGCAGGTCGCCGCCGCCGGCACCGGCGTACGCGTCTCCGACGGCTCCACCAACGTGCTGCCCATCGGCTCGACCGAGCACGTCCACGAAGCCTGGCGCCTCCACTACGGCCTCACCCGCCGCGCCCTGGCCCGCGCCTACTACCAGGGCTGGGACATGCACCCCGGCCACCTGCCGACGCGTTACGCGGCCGTGTACGCCTTCTACCGCGAGGGCCTGGAGCAGGCCGCCGGACGCCTCGCGGCGTACGTCGCCAAGACCGAGGGCGACGTCATGGACGAACCCGCCACCGCCAAGGCGCTCAGCGGCTACCTGCTGCGCGGCCTGGACTGCGGCGCCCTGGACACCGCCGAGGTGGCCCGCCTGACCGGCCTGACCCGCGCCGACCTCGACGCGTTCGCCTCGCCCCGCCGCGGCAGCCTGACCGTCACCGCCCCGTAGCCGAACCGGGACCGGACGCCCAGGAGCGCCGTCACACCCGCCCCGTACTCTGTACGCGACCACATCGTCACAGGGGAACGGGGCAGCGGTGTCTACGGGGGAGAGCCGAGTACTGGCCGGCCGGTACCGGGTCGTCGAGCAGCTGGGCCGCGGCGGCATGGGCGTCGTATGGCGCGCCCACGACGAAGTCCTGGGCCGCGATGTCGCCGTCAAGGAACTGCGCGCCTACAACGACGCGTCCGCGCCCGAACTCGGTGACCTCCGGCTGCGCATGCAGCGCGAGGCACGCGCCGCGGCCCGCATCCGCCACCCCTCGGTCGTCGCCGTCCACGACGTCACCGAACACCAGGGCCGTCCCGTCATCGTCATGGAGCTCATCGACGGACCCTCCCTTGACGACGTCCTCGGCGAGCGCGGCGTCCTTGAGCCGGGCGAGGCCGCGGCCATCGGCGCCAAGGTCCTCGAAGCACTGGCGGCCGCCCACCGCGTCGGCGTCCTGCACCGCGACGTGAAGCCCGGCAACGTCCTGCTCGACACCTCGGGCCGCGTCGTCCTGACCGACTTCGGCATCGCCGCCATGGACGACCCGGGCGACGGCTCGGGAACCCTCCCCCAGCCTTCGGCCGGGGGGACCCCCATACGCAAGCTCACCCGCAGCGGCGAACTCGTCGGCTCCCTGGACTACTTGGCGCCCGAACGGGCCCAGGGACAGGACCCGGGGCCCGCCTCCGACATCTGGGCGCTCGGCGCCACCCTGTACGCGGCCGTCGAGGGCGCCGCACCCTTCCGCCGCACCTCCACCTGGTCCACGCTCAACGCCATCGTGGTCGAGCCCCTGCCCGAGGCCCGCCGAGCGGGCCCGCTCGGCCCCGTACTGGCGCGCCTGATGGACAAGGACCCGGCAGCCAGGCCCGACGCTGAGACCGCGGCCCGGCTGCTCATGGAGGTCGCCGCCGGCCAGGGCGCGACCGCGCCGACAGCCGTGCGGACCACACCGATACGCGCCACCGCGCCGCCCGCCGCGGCTCCCCGCAGCGCGACCGTGCGCGACGCCCTGCCCCACCGGCCCGAAGGCTTCGGACCGGCGCCCGCACCGATGGCCGCACCGATGGCCGGGCCGGTCCCGGGAGCGGCGCCCGAGCGGCACGACACCTCAGGACCGGTCGTGCGCGACATCGCACCCGCGCGACCGTCCCCGCGGCGCGGCCGGCGCACGGCATGGATCGCGGCCGGCGCGGCCACGGTCCTGCTTGCCGGCGGCGGTCTCGGATACGCACTCCTCGGCCAGGGGGACACGAGCGGCACCCAGCGGGCGGCCGGGGCGGCGGCCGACGCGACACCGGGCGCCGCCGACGAGCAGGTCGGCGCGGCAGGCCTGGCCACGCCCGGCTCCTCCGCACGACCCACGCCCAACTCGCCCGCACCCACGGCGCGTTCGAGCGCGAAGTCGTCCGCCAAGCCCGACCCGAGCAGGACGAGCGACGCCAAGGGCGGGGCCACCGCGTCACCCGACCCGAAGAAGAGCGCCCCCGGCGCTCCCGGCACGACCGGCCCCGGCGGCACGGCGGGCGGAGCCGCACCCCCGGCCGGCAGCTGCTCGCCGATCGCCGGCGGCAGGTTCACCTGCCAGGTGTGGCGCACCGCCCAGTCGATCCGGCAGGACGGCGCCGCGGCAGGCGTGCTCAACGCGGGCGCCAACTACTTCTACTGCCAGAGCGACCTCGGCCGCCGCGAGACGTACGGGAAGTGGACCAACACCTGGTGGGCCAGGACCGACGACGACAGCGGCCACACCCAGGTGTACGTCAGCGTCGTCTACGTGAAGGGCGGCGACAACAACCAGCCCGTGCCGGGCCTCAAGGTCTGCTGACCCCGCACCCCGCACCCCGCACCCCGCACCCCGCGCTTCCCGCCGCGCCCGCCCCGATCCATGGGCTACGCGTCCGCAGGCGGCCGTATCTCGCCCGACCCCCGCTCGATCAGCACCGTGGGCAGCTCCACGCGCGCGGGCGTCTCATCGGCTCCGTCGAGCCGCCGGAAGAGCAGTTCCGCCGCCGTGCGGCCCAGCGTCGCGGCGTCCTGCGAGATGACCGTGATCCCGAGCAGATCGGCGAGCTCGATGTCGTCGAAACCGACCAGCGCCACCGGACGCTCGCGGCCCGCCAGCACCCGCACCACCGCGACCGTCACGCGGTTGTTGCCCGCGAACAGCGCGGTGACACCGTCCGGACCGGCCAGCATGGACTCGGCGGCGTCCCGCACGCGCTCCGGGGACGTCGGCCCCAGCGACACCCAGGAGTCCTCGACCGCCAGGCCCGCGTCCGCCATCGCCGCGCGATAGCCGCGCAGGCGCTCGGTGGCCGTGTGGATGCGGGGCAGGTCACCGATGAAGCCGATCCTGCGGTGACCGTGCGCCACGAGATGGGCCACGCCCGCACGGGCGCCGCCGAAGCTGTCGGACAGCACCACGTCGGCGTCGATCCGCCCCGCCGGCCGGTCCACGAACACCGTCGCCACACCCGCCTTTATCTCCGGTTCGAGATAGCGGTGGTCGGACCCCGCGGGGATCACGATCAACCCGTCGACCCGGCGGGCACAGAACGCCAGCACCAGCTCCTGCTCACGATCCGGGTCCTCGGCGCTCGAACCGTTGATGAGCAGCGCCCCGTGCTCCCGCGCGACCTCCTCCACGGCCCGGCTCAACGGCCCGTAGAAAGGGTCCGCGAGGTCTTCGAGCACCAGCCCGATCGACGCGGTCCTGCCCTTGCGCAGCACCCGCGCACTGTCATTGCGACGAAAGCCCAGCGCCTCGATGGCCTCCTGGACCCGGCGCTCGGTGTCCGGGGTCACCCCGGCCTCGCCGTTGACCACCCGGGACACCGTCTTGAGGCCTACTCCGGCGCGCGCCGCGACGTCCTTCATCGTCGGACGGTTGCCATAGCGGTGCTCGGGGTGGCGGGCGTTCTCGGCCACAGTGCGCTGTCCTGTCGTCGTCGGGAGCCGTCCGGCGCGCTCGCGTGCCACGGCGGTGGTGTGGCGTCGAGCATAGGCCCTGGACAACGTTGTCACATACGGGGAGACTTTCATCTTGACCTGCTGTTACCCGTCTCGCACCAGGAGATCCGACCTCGATGCACACCGACCTTGTCGCCGCGCTCGACATCGGCGGCACCAAAATCGCCGGAGCCCTCGTGGACGCCGACGGCCGGCTTCTTCTGCGGGCACAGCGGCCGACTCCCGCCCTTGAGGACGGCGACACGGTGATGCGCGCAGCAGAGGCGGTCCTCGCCGAACTGGCCGGATCCCCCCTGTGGGAGCGCGCGAGCGCCGTCGGCATCGGCAGCGCGGGGCCCGTGGACGCGTCGGCGGGCACGGTCAGCCCCGTCAACATCCCTGGCTGGCGTGGATTCCCGCTGGTCGAGCGGGTGCGGATGGTCACCGGCCTCGACGTCGAACTGGTCGGCGACGGCGTCGCGATGACCGCCGCCGAGCACTGGCTCGGCGCGGCCCGCGGCCACGACAACGCGCTCTGCATGGTCGTGTCGACCGGCGTCGGCGGCGGACTCGTGCTCGGCGGCGCACTGCACCCGGGCCCCACCGGCAACGCGGGCCACATCGGCCACATCAGCGTCGACCTCGACGGCGAAGCCTGCCCATGCGGGGCGCGTGGCTGTGTGGAGCGGATCGCCAGCGGCCCCAACATCGCGCGACGCGCCCTGGCCGACGGCTGGCGTCCGGGCCCCGACGGCGACACCTCGGCGGCCGCCGTCGCGGCGGCCGCACGGGCCGGGGACGCGGTCGCCGTCGCGTCGTTCGAGCGAGCCGCCCGGGCGCTGGCCGCAGGTATCGCCGCGACCGCGACGCTCGTCGAGATCGAGATCGCCGTCATCGGCGGGGGAGTGGCCGGCGCCGGAGACGTCCTCTTCACCCCCCTGCGCCGGGCCCTGCGGGACTACGCCACGCTCTCCTTCGTCCGGCGCCTCACCGTCGCCCCCGCTCTGATGGGCACGGACGCGGGACTGGTGGGAGCGGCCGCCGCCGCGACGTCGGCGCGCCGCGTGGGCGAGGCGGCTTTGCTCAAGTGACGTACGGAGCGCGTCAGTTGGCGGGCCGGCCGCTGTCGCCCTGACCCTCCCTGCACCGTCTTGCCGCTGCCGCGACGGCACTCGGCCGAGGGGTGACGCCGGGGCCGCCGCCGAAGGGCGAGGAGGGGGGGGCGGAGCTCCCGGCGGTGTCGCCGGACTCACCGGGTCGGCGCCGGTTACCGGACGTTATGCTTCAGCACGTCCATGGCAGTCCGGCGCCCCGGCGCGCGGCGTCCTCGACCGCACCGTGCGCGTGCGGACGCCTTCCGTCTGCCGTCCTTTCGACGGGCGCGGCGGCCCGGCCCCCTGACCCGGTGGCCCACGGCGCCGGCCGCCTCCGGTCCGTTCGCGTACGACGAAGAAGGCGGAACGCCGCGATGCCCACCGTGCACGTGATGACCGGACTTCCCGCATCCGGCAAGACCACCGCCGCCCGGGAGCTCGTCGAAGCATCCGGCGGTCAATGCCGACGGGTCAACCTCGACGACCTGCGCGCCATGTTCGACCGGGCGGGCGCCGGGCGGGAGCGGTCGCGCACCGCGGAACAGAGCGTCCTCGCCGTCCAGGACGCCGCGGTGCGCGAGACGATCGCGGCGGGATTCGACGTCGTCGTCGACAACACGCATCTGACGCCGCACGTCCCCGGGCGTCTCAAGGCCGCCGTGGCGGGCCGGGCGCGGTTCGTCGTGCACGACTTCACCGGTGTACCCGTGGAGGAGTGCCTGCGCCGCGACGCGGCCCGCGCCGACCCGGTCGGCGAGGCGGTCATCCGCCTCCTCGCGGACAAGCACGCCCAGGCCCTGCGGAGCGGCTGGCGGCTCACCGACGCCTGGCTGAACGACACGGTCGTCCTCACGGAGGCGGAGGCCCGCACTCCGGGGGAGGCCCGCACTCCGGGGGAGGCCGGAACTTCGGCGGAGGCCGGAACTTCGGCGGAGGCCCGCAATCCGGGGGAGGCCGGAACTCCGGGGGAGGCCGGAACTCCGGCGGAGGCCGGAACTCCGGCGGAGGCCCGCACTCCGGGGGAGACCCGAACTCCGGCGGAGTCCCACGATCCGGTGGAAGCCCAGGACCCGGGGGAAGCCGGAACTCCGGGGGAGGCCGGAACTCCGGCGGAGGGTCGAACTCCGGCGGAGGCCCAGGATCCGGGGGAGGCCCAGGATCCGGGGGAGGCCGGAACTCTGGGGGAGGCCCGCACTCCGGGGGAGACCCGAACTCTGGCGGAGTCCCACGATCCGGTGGAAGCCCAGGATCCGGGGGAGGCCCGGACTCCGGGGGAGACCCACGATCCGGCGGGGGCTCGAACTCCGGCGGAAGCCCACAATCCGGCCGAGGCCCACGATCCGACGGAGGACCGAACTCCGGACGAGGCCCGAACTCCGGACGGGGCCCGACCTCCGGACGGGGCTCTGCCGAGCGCCGTGATGTGCGACATCGACGGCACGCTCGCCCTCAACCTCGGCCGTAACCCGTACGACTTCACCCGGTGCGAACAGGACGGCCTCAACAGCCCCGTCCGCGACGCCCTCATCGGTTTCCGGCAGGCGCACGGGGACAAGGTGGTGCTGCTTTCCGGCCGGAGCGAGGAATTCCGCGCCAAGACGCAGGCCTGGCTCGCCGCACATGACGTGCCCTACGACGAACTGTGGATGCGGGCGGCCGGCGACGGGCGGCGCGACGACCTCGTGAAAGCCGATCTGTTCGACGCGCACGTCCGCCACCGGTTCACCGTGCGCGTCAGCCTCGACGACCGCGACCGGGTCGTCGCCCTGTGGCGCCGTAGAGGGCTGCCCACCTGGCAGGTCGCTTACGGCGACTTCTGAGCGTGCGGTACGCCCGGACCTGACGCTCGCGTCAGCCGACGCGTTCCGGCACGGGATGCGTGACGACGACGAGGAACGCGTCGCTCTCCAGGTCCATCACGACCTCCGCGGCCAGCCCCTCGTTCCTGCGGTCGTGCGCGAACGCCTCGGCGGGCCAGTGCCCGCGCGGATCGCCCGCGGGAAATCGTTCCAGTACCGTACGACGCATTTCGGCGCGCCTCCTTGCTGTCTCTTCAGGCACCCGCACAACGACGTCCGCGCCGTCGGCGTCACGGCCCCCCGTGGCCGGTGCTCATCCATCAGGACGCCGCGGCGGGCCCCTTGGTGGCACCCGGCAGGCAACAGCCCGGCCACAGTTGTGATGTGACCGAGGAGGCCCCGGGACCGGCGCGCGTTTCCGTGGCAGGGTGTTGCGGGCAGTCCACTGGGGGCTATGAAGAGGGGGAACCGTGATCGTCTGGGTCAACGGTGCGTTCGGCGCGGGCAAGACGAGCACCGCGCGCGAACTGATCGACCTGATCCCGAACAGCACGTTCTACGACCCCGAGGTGATGGGCGGGGCGCTGCGGCATCTGCTGCCGCAGAAACTCCTTGCGCAGGTGAGCGACTACCAGGACCTGCCGATCTGGCGGCGCCTGGTGGTGGACGGCGCCGCCGCGCTGCACGCCGAGGTCGGCGGCGTACTCGTGGTGCCGATGACACTGCTGAGACAGGAGTACCGGGATGAGATCTTCGGCGGGCTCGCTTCCCGCCGCATACCCGTACGGCATGTGGTGCTGATCCAGGAGGAAACGATCCTGCGGGCGCGGATCGAGGCCCGCGTGGAGTTCCCCGACGACCCCGAGGCCGACGGACAGAGGGTCCGCACCTGGGCGTACGAGCACATCGAGCCCTTCCGGCGCGCGCTCGGCTGGATCGCCGCCGACGCGCACGCCGTCGACAACAGCGCGCTCACCCCGCGCGAGACCGCCGAACGCATAGCCCACGCGGTCCGCTCCGGGGCGGCCCGCGTCTGCGACATCGTGCAGACCCCGGAGCCCAGCGCGGAGACGCTGGCCGCCGGGGTGCTCCTCTTCGACGAACAGGACCGGGTGCTCCTGGTCGACCCCACCTACAAACCCGGCTGGGAGTTCCCCGGCGGTGTCGTCGAACGCGGCGAGGCTCCCGCACGGGCGGGCGTGCGGGAAGTCGAGGAGGAGCTGGGCGTCCGGCTCGACCGGGTGCCGCGGCTGCTGGTGATCGACTGGGAGCCGCCGAGACCTCCCGGCTACGGCGGCCTGCGGCTTCTGTTCGACGGCGGCACGCTCGACGGCGCGCGGGCCGGCGAGGTGCTGCTGCCCGGCGCCGAACTGCGCGGCTGGCGCTTCGTCAGCGAGCAGGAGGCGGCGACACTGCTGCCGCCCGCCCGCTTCGAACGGCTGCGCTGGGCGCTCCGGGCGCGCGAACGCTCAACCGTGCTCAATCTGGAGGCCGGAGTCCCGGTCGGCTGAGGCCTTCATCACCGCCGCCGCGTTCTCGGTCAGCGGATCACCGTGCCCGAAGCAGACGGTGTCCGCGCCGAGTCCGGCAAGACGGCGGAACGAGGCCGACGCCTGCTCCCGGTCGGTGTTGAACACACCCACCATCACCCGGCCGACCCCGGCCACGCTGTCCCCGGTGAACAGCACGCCGTGGCGCGGCAGATGGACCGCCATCGAGCCGGCGGTGTGGCCGGGGGAGTGGACGACGACCGCTCCGTCACCAAAACCCAGCGCGTCGCCGTCGCCGACCTCGCGGACCACCCGCGTCGGCGGCGCCTGAGGCACCGTCAACGCATGCTCGTACAAAGGGAGTTCCCAGTCCAGGAGCACCGGCTCGGGCACCGGGACATCGCCCCGGATCACCGGCGCGTCGAGCCGGTGCGCGATCACCTCGGCGCCGCACCGGCCGGCGAGCTCGCCGGCCGCGCCGTAGTGGTCGCGATGGCCGTGCGTGATGACGATCCGCCTGATCGCGGCGGGGTCGAGCCCGAGCCCGCGGACCGCGTCCTCGATGGGCCCCGCCGCGTTCACGTCACCCGCGTCGACGAGGGTCAACCCGTCCTCGTCGCGCCACAGATACGCCTGGCCGATGGGGAAGCGGAACATGTGCAGTCGGGGAAGGACTTCTACGAGATCCATGCGGCGAACGTACGTCCCCGACGCCGGCCGTCGCATGGATCTTCGCTCTGGGCGATGTCCGCCGAGCGCGTAAGCCCGGCCGACATCCCCGTCGGCGTCAACTGCGCTTGGACTCCGCGTAGTTGAGCAGGAAGTGCGCCTCCGCCACCGAAAGGCGCTCAAGCTCCTGCGGCGACACGCTCTCGTTCACCGCGTGGATCTGCGCCTCGGGCTCGCTGAGACCGATCAGCAGGATCTCCGCCGCCGGGTACAGCGCCGCCAGGGTGTTGCACAGCGGGATCGAACCCCCCATGCCCGAGGACTGCATCTCCTCACCCGGGTAGGCCTCCGCCATCGCCCGGGCCATCGAGGTGTACGCCGGGCTCGTGATGTCCGCGCGGAACGGCTGGCCTTGGCCGACCTGCTCGAAGGAGACGCGGGCGTTCCACGGCACATGCTTCTCGATGTGGGCGCGCAACAGCTTGGTCGCCTCGGCCGCGTCCTGACCGGGCGGCACCCGCAGGCTGATCTGGGCCCGCGCGGTCGCCGGGATGGACGGCGTCGCACCGGCCACCGGGTGGCAGTCGATGCCGATGACCGTGACGGCCGGCCTGGCCCAGATACGGTCCGCGACGGTGCCGGTGCCGGGCAGCGACACACCCTCCAGGACCTTGGCGTCCTGACGGAACTCCGCCTCGGGGTACTGGAGACCGTCCCACGCGCTGTCCGCAGCAAGGCCCTCGATCACGGTCTGGCCGTGCTCGTCGCGCAGCGAGTCCAGTACGCGGATGAGCGCCGCCAGCGCGTCCGGGGCGGCGCCGCCGAACTGGCCCGAGTGCAGATTGCCCTCAAGCGTGTCGATCCCCAGCCGGATCATCGTCATGCCGCGCAGGGTCGCGGTCACCGTGGGCAGACCGACCCGGAAGTTGCCGGTGTCGCCGATCACGATCGCGTCGGCCGTCAGCAGCTCAGGGTGTGCCTCGGCGTACTGTTCGAGACCACCCGTGCCCTGCTCCTCGGAGCCCTCCACGATCACCTTGACCGACACGGGGACGCCGCCGTTGGCCTTGAGGGCGCGCAGCGCGAGCAGGTGCATGATGAACCCGCCCTTGCAGTCCGCCGCGCCCCGGCCGTACCAGCGGCCGTCGCGTTCGGTCAGCTCGAACGGCGGGGTCACCCAGGCGGACTCGTCCAGCTTCGGCTGCACGTCGTAGTGCGCGTACAGCAGGACCGTCGGCGCGCCCACCGGCCCGGGCAGCAGCCCGTACACGGACTGCGAACCGTCGGGGGTGTCGAGCAGCGCCACATCCTGGAAGCCCTCGGCGCGCAGCGCGTCGGCCACCCAGTTCGCGGCCGCCTCGCACTCGCTCCTGGGCGCCACCGCCTCGTCCGCCACCGACTGGAAAGCGACCAGCTCCGTCAGCTCCGTCTTGGCCCGGGGCATCAGCGAGGCGATGGTCTCGGCGATCGGATGTGCGGTCATGGGCACGCTCCTCGTGGGTGCGACGTTGTAGATACACAGACGTGGGTGCACGTGTGTAGGGCGAAGATATGGCCGATCTTCCCACAGCGGGCCAGGACAGGAAGGCGGGGACCGGGCCCCGTAGGATGCGGTCGTCAATACGGGAACTGGTCTGATGGGGAGCACAGGCACATCGTGAGCAGCGAGAACGCAGACACCGGGACGGACGGCCCCCTGGACGAGCACCAGGGCGAGCCCACCGCCGAGCCGGTGACGGAACCGGCCACAGGACCCGTCTGGGACGTCGTGGTGGTCGGCGCCGGGCCCGCGGGGGCAT
This sequence comes from Streptomyces sp. NPDC048416, assembly GCF_043200435.1. Classification (NCBI taxonomy): domain Bacteria; kingdom Bacillati; phylum Actinomycetota; class Actinomycetes; order Kitasatosporales; family Streptomycetaceae; genus Streptomyces; species Streptomyces sp. NPDC048416. The sequence continues at coordinate 283,677 of NZ_JBICXU010000007.1, read as the reverse complement.
CGGCGGCTCACGCGGCGGCCGCGGCGGGGCGCACGGTGCTGCTCCTGGAGAAGGCCGAACTGCCCCGCTACAAGACCTGCGGCGGCGGCATCATCGGCCCCTCCCGCGACGCGCTGCCTACCGGCTTCGAACTGCCGCTCCAGGACCGGGTGCACGCGGTCACCTTCTCCCTGAACGGGAAGCTGACGCGCACCCGCAGGTCCAAGAAGATGCTGTTCGGTCTGATCAACCGGCCCGAGTTCGACGCGGGCCTGGTGGCGCTCGCCGAGAAGGAGGGCGCCGTGGTCCGCACCGGCGTGACCGTCTCGAAGGTCGAGCAGCACGGTTCGGCGGTTCCCGACCGGCGCACCGTCGCCGTCGTCCTGTCCGAAGGCGAGACCGTCCTCGCCCGCGCCGTCGTCGGCGCCGACGGCAGTGCGGGCCGCATAGGAGCACATGTCGGGGTGAAGACCGATCAGGTCGACCTCGGGCTTGAGGCCGAGATCCCGGTCCCGCCGAGCGTGGCCGAGGACTGGGCGGGGCGGGTGCTCATCGACTGGGGCCCCATGCCCGGCAGTTACGGCTGGGTCTTCCCCAAGGGCGACACGCTGACCGTCGGCGTGATCTCGGCCCGTGGCGAAGGCGCCGCCACCAAGCGTTACTTGGACGACTTCATCGCACGCCTCGGCCTCGCCGGCTTCGAACCGGCCATCTCCTCGGGCCACTTGACGCGCTGCCGCAGCGACGACTCGCCGCTGTCCCGCGGCCGGGTCCTGGTCTGCGGCGACGCGGCGGGTCTCCTGGAGCCGTGGACGCGGGAGGGCATCTCCTTCGCCCTGCGCTCGGGTCGCCTCGCCGGTGAATGGGCCGTGCGCATCGCCGAGTCGCAGGACGCCGTCGACGCGCGCCGCCAGGCGCTGAACTACGCGTTCGCCATCAAGGCCGGGCTCGGTGTCGAGATGGCGGTGGGCCGCCGCATGCTGACCCTTTTCGAGAAGCGCCCGCTGCTGCTGCACGCCGCGATCACCGGGTTCCGGCCCGCGTGGAAGGCGTTCGCGGACATCACCCGCGGCGCCACCACACTGGCCGGCCTGGTGCGTACGCACCCGATGGCCCGGCGCGCCCTGGATGCCGTCGACCGCTGAGGCGCGACGCGGGCGGCACCGGACACGCTCCGGTTCCGCCCTGGCTTCGGTTCGGCCCGGCTTCGGTTCGGCCCGGCTTCGGGGCGCCCCGCGTCGCCCGGCGGCACCGGACGCGGCTTCGGTTCGGCCCGGCTTCGGGACGCCCCGCGTCCCCGCGAGCCGCGGGGATCTGTTGGGGGCCACAGGCCCCGGCAGATCCCCGCGGGCGGTGTCACCGGGTGACGATGACGCGGAAGACGGGGTGGTCGGGGGCGATGCGGCGCAGTTCCGCGTCGCTGGAGTCGGGCCCCACGCCGTTGAAGAACACGCCGACCTCCGCCTTCCAGCGCTTGAGGTAGGCACGCAGCACGGCGGGCTTGTCGTCGTCGGTGACCTCGACCGCGGTGAACGCCTCGCTCTTCCTGCCCAGGTGCAGTTCGCCACCGCCCGCCGCCCGCATGTTGTGTGTCCACTGGACGTGCCCGCGCGGAGCCACCAGGTACTGCTCGCCGTCGAAGGTCAGCAGGTTGACGGGGGTGCGCCGCCACTCGCCGCTCTTGCGGCCGCGGACCGCGAGAACACGGGAACCCCACACGCTGATGCCGCGGCGGGCCACCCAGGCGACGGTCCTGTTGAGCACGTTGACCGTGAACCAGCCGGGCTTCTGGACATGCGTGGATGCGGACATCGGGTGTCTCCCCTGAGGCTGAGAGAGCGGTGCTCTCGTTCGTGAGCAGTGTGCACCGAAGTCGTGCTCCACGACAAGAGCACTGCTCTCATTAATGTTCGGCGCTCTCATTCGAGTGCGCCAGTCGCGTTCTTGGCCAGTGCTCTCCCGGCTGGCACACTGGGGCGCATGAGCACCGTCCAGGGAGCCCGCGCACGGGCACGTATCGAAGTCACCGCGGCCATCAAGGACGAGGCGAGAAAGCAGCTGGCGGCGGATGGTGCGACCAAGCTCTCGCTGCGTGCGGTCGCGCGTGAACTGGGCATGGTCTCATCGGCGCTCTACCGCTACTTCCCCAGCAGGGACGACCTGCTCACCGCTCTCATCGTCGACGCCTACGACGCCGTGGGCGACGCCGCCGAGCAGGCCCTCGCCCAGCGGCGCAGAACCACGTCGCCCGCGACCCGGTGGACCGCCGTCTGCCACGCGGTGCGCGCCTGGGCGCTCGCCCACCCGCACGAGTACGTTCTGATCTACGGGACGCCCGTACCCGGTTACACCGCCACCGAGGCGACGATCGGCCCCGCATCGCGCGTCGGGCTCGTCCTCCTCTCCATCGTCCGGGACGCGCACCAGAGCAAGGGCATCGCGCCGCCGCCGCTCGCCGCGCCGGTGCGCGCCGAAGCCGGTCGGATGGCCACCGACCTCGCGCCCGACCTGCCTCCGGCGGCGGCCGTGGCCCTGGTCGCCGCCTGGTCGCAGCTCTTCGGGCTGATCTCGTTCGAGGCGTTCGGCCAGTTCCACCGGGTCGTCGAGGACCGCGAGGCCTTCTTCACGCACGCCGCAGGAGAGCTCGCCCGCGCCGTCGGCCTCGTACTCCCCGCGTAGCCCGTGCGTCCCGCGTAGCTCGTGCTCCTGGTTTGGCGTGCGTCCCGCCTAGCTCATGCGTCGCACCTAGCTCATGCGTCGCGCCTAGCTCGTGCTCCCCGCCTCGGTCGTGCGTCCCGCCTAGCTCGTGCTCCCCGCTCAGCTCGTGCTCCACGCTCAGCTCCTGCTCCCGCTCAGCTCGTGCTCTTCGCGTAGCTCGTACTCCCCGCGTAGTACGGGTGATCACGTCGCACGGCTGACGCCCGGGGCGCCCGCCCGGGTCTAGCGTGGCCAATATGGAACAGCAGCAGCCACCGCGCGCGGACGCCCGTGGCCCGCTCCCGCGCCGGGCCCGGCGTGCGGGCGGGCAGCGCGAGTGGCAGCGGGGCTCCCGCCTCGGCGGTCCGTCGCCCCGGCGGGGGTCGCCGGGGCCGCCGCGCTGGGTGCGGGGGCCGGGCGGCGGGGAAGGCCACGGCGGCCGGCTTCCGTGGGTCTCGACGGCCGTGGTCACCGTGGTCGTGCTGGCCGGCTCCCACGTCGTCGGCCGCGCGCAACTCCAGCGCGCCCCGCTCGACGTCTACGGGCAGGTGCTGCTCGTCGCCTGTTGCGCGGCGCTGCTGCCGCGCCGGCGCCATCCCGTCGTCGCCGTCTTCGCCACCTCGGCCGCCGCCCTGCTCTACCTCGGCGCCGGATACCCCTACGGACCGGTGTTCCTGCCCGTCGCGATCGGCTGCTTCGCCGCGGTCACCGCAGGCTGCCGCCGCCAGGCGTGGGGCGCGATCGGCGTGCTGTGGCTGGGACACCTCCTGGTCGCGCACTGGCTCTACCCCTGGCTGCCTCCGGCAGACGACGCCGCGTCGCCCTGGGGGCAGGAACTGGGCATCGCCGCCTGGGCGGTGGCCGTCGTCGCGATCGCCGAAGTCGTGCGCGTACGCAGGGAGCAATGGGCCAAGGAGCGGGCCGCGCGGCTCGCCGCCGCCAAGCGGCGCGCGGACGAGGAGCGGCTGCGGATGGCCCGCGAACTGCACGACGTGCTCGCCCACAGCATCTCCGTGATCAACGTGCAGGCCGGGGTCGGTCTCGCGCTGCTCGATTCCGACCCGGAGCAGGCGCGTACCGCCCTGACCACCATCAAGTCCGCGAGCAAGGAGGCGCTGGGCGAGGTGCGCCAGGTCCTGGAGACACTGCGCGCGCCGGGGGAGGCCCCGCGTTCGCCCGCGCCGGGTCTCGACCGGCTGCCCGAACTCGTGGAGCAGGCACAGAGCGCGGGGCTCACCGTGGAGACCACGACGAGCGGGAAGCGGCGCAGGCTGCCGCCCGGCGCCGATCTGGCCGCCTTCCGGATCGTCCAGGAAGCGCTGACCAATGTCGTACGCCACTCCGCCGCGCGCACCGCTCACCTCGCGGTCGACTACGAAGCGGACGCCCTGGTGCTGCGCGTCGAGGACGCGGGGCCTTCGTCCGGCGGCGATGCGGGAGGCAGCGGCAACGGTCTGATCGGCATGCGCGAGCGGGCCGCCGCACTCGGTGGCACGATCGACGCGGGGCCGCGCCCGGACGGCGGCTTCCGCGTCAGCGCCCGGCTGCCGCTGTCCGTCGCTCGGGACACCCCGCTCTCGTCACCCCGTGACCCCGGCGCCCGGCGTGCCCCGGTCAACGACCTCGCCGCCCGGCGTGCCCCGGCCAACGACCCCGTCGCCCGGCATGCGCCGCCCGGCGACCCCGAGGAGACGACGTGATCCGCGTGCTGCTCGCCGACGACCAGCTCCTGGTACGGGCGGGGTTCCGGGCGCTGCTCGACGCCCAGGGCGACATCGAGGTGGTGGGGGAGGCCGCCGACGGCAAGCAGACCCTGGGCCTGGTGCGCGAACTGCGGCCTGACGTCGTCCTGATGGACATCCGGATGCCCCGGCTGGACGGTCTCGCCGCGACCCGCGGGATCACTACGGACGCGGACCTGGCCGAGGTGAAGGTGATCATGCTCACCACCTTCGAGCTCGACGAGTACGTCTTCGAGGCGATCCGCGCCGGCGCCTCGGGCTTCCTGGTGAAGGACACCGAGCCGGATGAGCTGCTGCGCGCGGTCCGTGCGGTGGTCGACGGCGACGCCCTGCTCTCGCCCGGGGTGACCCGGCGGCTGATCGCCGAGTTCGCCGCGCGCTCGAAGGAGCCGGCCGCGGCAGGCGCCCTGGGCGCGCTCACCGACCGGGAGCGGGAAGTGATGGCGCTGGTCGGCATCGGGCTGTCCAACGGGGAGATCGCCCGCAGGCTCGTCGTCAGCCCGCTGACCGCGAAGACCCACGTCAGCCGCGCGATGGTGAAGCTCGGCGCCCGGGACCGGGCCCAACTGGTCGTGCTGGCCTACGAGTCGGGGCTCGTACGCCCGGGCTGGCTGGGCTGACGCGGCACGCGGTCCGAGTCGTGCGGGAAGCGCCACAGGACGTGCACGGTCCGCCACACGAACACGATCAGGGCGCAGCCGCCGCCCAGGAGGAGCAGCACCCGCCGCAGTGGGTAGGGGAGTTCGAGGGCGTAGCCGGATCCGGCGATCGCGCCGAACACCACCGCGGCCGCGAACAGGGCGCTGGCCAGTGCGTATCCGATCTCGATGGTGATGGCGTCCCGCTCGGCCCGGCTCCGTGTCCCCATGGGCGAAGTTTCACAGCAGGGGCGACCGGGGAGCAACCGCCGGCCGGCGGCCCTCCGTTCCCGTGGCGGGATTCGGCTCGCCCCACAGCGCGCGTGCATGGGATGTAGGGCGCAATGCGTGCGTAACGACGGCGTCCGGCTCGGCTACCGTGTCGATACGCCGGTATGCCGATACGCCGGCTGACGAGCCCGAACTCCTCTGGTCGTGCAGGGGCGGCGGGACATTCTCGCGATGTGCGCGCACCCCCGCCACGCCGAGGTGCTGCCCCTTCAGCGCGGAATGCCCCCCGGATGCTCACGGACAGGACCGAGGCCCGAGGTGCGGTCCTCGGTGGAGCCGTGGGGCTGCCCCAGCTGAGGGTCCCGATCCGTGACGGGCGTCAACTCCCTCATTCCTGCGCCGAGTTGATGCTGTCGTGTTGATGTCGGTGTCCAGTCGAGGACCGGGAGGAGTCTGCCGGGTTCAGGCCTGAGCGGCTGTGGCGTGACGGGCGGCGTAGCCGATCAGCGCGGCACCGGCGGCGAGCGCGGCGACCGTGGTCAGGGCGATCGGCAGCGATGCCCACTCGGCGAGCAGCCCGATCGCGGGCGGTCCGAGCAGCATGCCGCCGTAGCCGAGGGTGGACGCGGCGGCCACGCCGCCGGGCCCGGCCAGCGCCCCCGCCCTCGCGACGGCGACGGGGAAGATGTTGGCAAGGCCCAGGCCCATGACGGCGAAGCCGGCCAGGGCGAGCCAGACATGCGGCGCGAGCGCGCCGAGCAGCATCCCGGCGCACGCCGTGAGCCCGCCCGCGACCAGCGTGCGGGTCTGGCCGAGCCGTTCCAGGAGTGCGGTGCCCGAGAGCCGGCCGGCCGTCATGGCCAGGGCGAACAGCGAGTAGCCGACCGCCGCGATGCCCGGCGCCGCGCCCAGGTCCTGCTCCAGGTGCAGCGCCCCCCAGTCGGCCATGGCGCCCTCGCCGTACGCGGTGCAGAGCGCGATCACGCCGAAGAGCAGCACCAGGCGCCGGGCCCGGCCGTCCAGCCGCTTCCCCTGGGCGTGCGGTGTGCTCGCGTGCACCGGCGCCGGGTGGAGCAACAGCACCCAGCCGGCCAGCGCGGTCACCACGAGCCCGACCCCGGTGAGGGCCAGCAGGTGCGCGGTGGGGGACAGGTCCCCGGCGACCAGCGCGCCGACACCCGCCCCGACCATCCCGCCCAGACTGAACGCCGCGTGGAAACTCGGCATCACCGGGCGGCGCAACGCCGCGACCAGGTCGACGGCCGCGCTGTTCATGGCCACGTTGACACCGCCGTACGCGGCGCCGAACACGAGCAGCACCAGGCCGAGGGTGAGCGCGGAGTGGGTCTGCGGCGGAAGCGCGATGGCCAGCGCCATCAGGCCACCGCACGCGACGGTCACGGGATGGCTGCCGTAGCGGCGGCAGAGGCGGCCGGTGAACACCATCGTCACCACCGCGCCGCCCGAGACCCCGAGCAGGGCGAGCCCGAGCTCGCCCGCTGAGGCCCCGGTCTGCTGCTTGATCGCGGGGATGCGGACCACCCAGCCGGCGAACAGGAAGCCGTCGAGCGCGAAGAACATGGTCAGGGCGGAGCGGAGGCGGAACAGGGTGGGTGCGGCGGTATGTGAGCCAGGGCCCCCCGGAGCGGCCGTCCGTACTTTGTTTAGTAGCGGCACAAACTCAGGATAGGGGCAGCGGGGGGTGCTCTTCAAGCGGCGCGGGTCCGGCGGGGAGCGCGGGCCGTCACGGATCGGCGCGCGGTCGCGGCGCGCGGTCGCGGTGCGCGGGCCGGGAGCGGGGGCCGGGTCCGTCGGGATCATGGGAGACTCGCCCCCATGAACGGCAAGGTGACCACCACCCGGAGCAGGCTGGACAGGGGCCGCGGCGCGCTCGGGCCCGCCCTGGAACTGGTGCACACCGGCCGCGCCCCCACCCGCGCCGTCCTCACCGCCGAGCTCGGCGTCACCCGCGCCACGGCCGGCGCCGTCGCCGCCGAACTCGAAGCGCTCGGCCTCATCCGGGTCGACTCCCGGCCCGCCGCGGCCGGTTCCCAGGGCCGTCCTTCCCACCGTCTCGCCGTCCACGACACGGGACCCGTCGCACTCGCCGCCCAGGTGCACGCCGACGGCTTCCGGGCCGCGCTCGTCGGCCTCGGAGGCGAGATCGTCGCCACCGACCCCGGGTGCGTCATCGTCTCGGCCGACCCGGCCCAGGTGCTCGGCGAGGTCGTCGCGGCGGGAGCGGCCCTTCTGGAAGGAAGCGGGCGCCGCTGCGTGGGCGCCGGCCTCGCCGTGCCGTCCGCCGTCGCCGAACCGGAGGGAACGGCACTCAACCCGCTGCACCTGGCCTGGCCGGCCGGCGCCCCGGTCCGCGAGATCTTCGCCGAACGTGTGCGCGCGGCCGGCATCACAGGACCGGCCTTCACCGGCAATGACGTCAACCTCGCCGCCCTCGCCGAGCACCGCCACGGCGCGGGCCGCGGCGCCAAGGACCTGCTGTGTGTGGCCACCGGACACCGCGGCGTCGGCGGCGCGCTCGTCCTCGACGGCCGCCTGCACACCGGGAGTTCGGGCCTGGCCCTTGAGGTGGGCCACCTCACCGTCAACCCGGACGGACGCCCCTGCTACTGCGGCAGCCGCGGCTGTCTCGACGTCGAAGCCGACCCGCTCGCCTTCCTCACGGCGGCGGGCCGCACGCCCGGGCCCGAGGTCTCGCTCCTCGAACAGTCACGGGCGCTGTTGCGCCACGAGTACGCGGACGTCTCGGTGCGGCGCGGCGCCGAGGAGCTGATCGACCGGCTCGGCCTCGGCCTCGCCGGCCTCGTCAACATCCTCAACCCCGATCGCATCGTGCTCGGCGGCCTGCACAAGGCGCTCCTGGAGGCGGACCCGGACCGGCTGCGCGCCGTGGTGGCCGACCGCAGCCTGTGGGGCCAGAGCGGCGGCGTCCCGATCCTCGCCTGCTCCCTCGACCACAACAGCCTGGTGGGAGCGGCCGAGTTGGCATGGCAGCCGGTGCTTGACGACCCGCAGGGAGCGCTCTCTCACCAGGCGTAGACGCGGGCCGGGTCGCGGAGCGCCGTGCCTACCGTGCTCACCAGTGCCGTCCCGGACGCAGTCCCGCACGCCCCGGCTCCGACAGGTGCAGCACCTCGAAACGGTCGCCGGCCGCGTCGGGGGCGGGCTGTTCCCAGAGCGTGAACCGCACCAGTTCCCAGCGGCTCGGGTCGATGGCTACGGCGCAGGCCACCATGCCGGGCTCCGGTGCCACCGCCGCCTCACGCGCCACGAAGGAGCCCGGTTCGACCCCCTCGGGGACCGGGACGCACAGGCGGGTCGCGGCGGCGGGGGAAGCCTTGGACGCGGGGCCCTCGGCGTAGGCGACGCCCGCCCAGTGCCGTACCCGAGGCCGCCCGAAGTCGTCGACGATCCCCTGGAACCCGGGGCCCCACAGGAAGGAGTTCATGCCTTCGGGCGAGGTCCAGAGGTAGAACGGCGCATAGGAGTTGACCGGGGACCCGGCGGCGCGCTCGCGGATCAGATACGCCTTGAGGCCGAGCCCGGGGAAGTCGTCCAGGAGGTGGCCGCGGCCGGCGACGCGTCTGCGGATGATCCCCATGTCGTAGTCGGCGGGCAACGTCATCTCGTACTGCAGGGCGTGCATCGCGTACTCCTCGGGCGGCGCGGCATGGATGAGGCGGCGGGCGTCAACGGGCGTCGGTTCAGCGCGCGTTGGCCGGCGGGGCGAGCAACGCGAGCAGACCCCGTACCCCGGCGTCGAAGGCGTCCGGCGAGCCCGACGCGCGAGCCAGTACGTAACCGCCCTGGACGGTCGCGACCACGGTCGCGGCGATCTCGGCCGGCACCAACGGCAGGGCGAACTCGCCCCGGTCCAGGCCCTCTTGGACGATCGCGGCGAGCCGCCCCCGCAGCCAGTCGAGGGTCTGCTCGACAGGCGCGCGCAGCTCCGCACTGGCGATGATCTCCGGGTCCATCGTGAGCCGGCCCACCGGACAGCCGCGCAACACATCACGCTCGCGCAGCAGGTACGCCGCGATGCGCTCGTACGCCGTGCCGTCGCCGCCGAACGTACCTTCGGCCGTGGCCCGCATGTCCTGCGCGGTGCGCCGGATCGCGGTCAGCGCCAGATCGGGCTTGCCCGTGAAGTGGTGGTACATGCTCCCCTGACCGGCGCCGGCCTGCTGCTGGATCGCCTTGGGGCTTGTGCCGACGTACCCGCGCTCCCACAACAGCTCGCGCGTGGCCGCGATCAGACGCTCCGGTGTGCTCATAAAGGCAGTGTACATACCAGTAGGTACAGAATCCACGGCGGAGGTCCGTGCCGATCTACTCCCGCGGTCGTATGCAGGCTGCCGCCGCCCGTACGACGACACGCACCCGTGTCGGAGGAAGGCTTGAGGCATCGAAGCGACCGACCGCCGAAGGAGCTGAGTGAGATGAACGTTCTGGCCTCTGCGGGGCCCGGACCCTGGGTCCTTTTTGTCCCGCTGGTCTGGGCGGCGGTGATCCTCACCGTCGTCACCGTGCTGCGCCGCACCGGATGGCGGGGCCGCCGCGGACCGTGGCGGGCGCCGCTCGACGACCGCTCCCCCCTTGCCGTACTCGGCCGGCGCTTTGCCGCCGGTGAGATCGACGAGGAGGAGTACTGGCGCCGGGTCTCGGTCCTGGAGGAGCACTTCGGCCGGGCGAACCTCGCCGGCCCCGGAAGGAACGGGACGGCCTGAGTGTCGCCGGGGCCGCCGGGCGACGGGGCGTTCGGCCGAGTCCGACGGACGCGCCACGCGTCATGGCAGGCCGCAACGGCAAAGGCGCTGTGTCCAACGGCAAGACGCTGCGACCGACAGCAAAGGCGCTGCGTCGTCGCCCGCCCCGCCCGCTTGACCCCGCCCGCTCGGCCCGCCGAAAGGCGGGCCCGGTCAGCCCGCGACGGGGGAGCGTGCGACGGTCGTGACCCGCTCGCGCACCGGTCGCGGACGGCTCTCCTTGAAGGCCGGCGCGGCCGTCGTCTCATACAGCGGGTAAGGCGTCAGGCTCACGGCCGGCGCGGGGGCGGCAAGCGTGAACCACACGGTCTTGCCCGATTCACCGAGCGGACGCACTCCCCAGGCCTCGCTGACCGAGGCGATCAGGGAGAGCCCGCGGCCGTTGGTGGCGAGGGCATCGGCCTTGCGCACCGCCGGAAGCGTCGGATCATGGTCATGCACGGAGATGGTGAGGCGGTCGAGCAGCAGCTCGATCTCCACGGTGCACATCTTGTCCGGCTCGGCGTGCCGGTGGACGTTGGTGAGCAACTCGGTGACGCAGAGCGCCGCCTCGTCTATCAACGGATCCAGATGCCAGTAGCGCAACTGCGCCGATACGATTCTGCGGACCTGACCGATCCGCGACGGCAGGGCTTGGAGCTCCACCGTGCACTGCCTGCTTGGCTGGCTGATCACGGTTGCGACTCCCCGAATAGGTCCGGAAGTAGCTGTCTGGTCCGGCGGCCCTGCTCAAAGCGTGACCGTCGGTAAACCCTCAGTGATGTGACACCAGCGTGGACCAGGGAGGGACACTCCGCAACTCACGCCCCCTGGGCCACACGCCTTTCAGCTGTGCGCGCCGTGCGTCGTCTGCCGGATGGCCTGGAGGAACCGCTGGGTCAGATCGGGTCCGCGTGAACGGCCCGGCTCCCCGCCCATCGTGAGCCGGTAGCGCGTGCCGTTCAACCGCGCCACCGTCCGGTCGTCCTTGGCGAGCCAGGGCAGCCAGGGCCGCCCCGTGCTGACCGAATCGACGGGTGCGCTGTCGATCTCGCGCCCGTTGCTGGTGAGCAGCGCGAGCCGGCCGTCCTTGATCAGCACCTCGCCCGCTCTCGTCAGCGAGCGCGTCCATCGCTCGATCCGTACGCCCTTCGCACTGAACTCGGGTTCCGCCATGACCGTCCGGCCCCCTTCGCACCGTTCCTGGTGGGCAGTCTGCACAACGTCGAGCCTACGCACCAGGGTGCGAAGGGGATCGGGTCCGGGCCAGCGTCGTCCAGCGGTCACCACCCGCCCCACAAGCCACTCCTATGGATACCCAAAGGGAACGTTTGCGCAGGTGAGAGGGGTATTGTCGGACATGGGGGAGGCACGCAGACACGATGAGGAGTGGCATGGAAACCATCGATGTGGACCGCAGCGATCCGCAGTACCGGGCCTGGCTGAAGGAAGCCGTGCGCAAGGTCCAGGCCGATGCCAACCGCTCCGCCGACACCCACCTCCTGCGCTTTCCGCTGCCCGAGGCATGGGGCATCGACCTGTACCTGAAGGACGAGTCGACGCACCCCACCGGCAGCCTCAAGCACCGCCTCGCGCGCTCGCTGTTCCTGTACGGCCTGTGCAATGGCTGGATCCGGCCGGGTAAACCCGTCATCGAGGCGTCCAGCGGCTCGACCGCCGTCTCCGAGGCATATTTCGCCAAGCTGATCGGCGTGCCGTTCATCGCGGTCATGCCCCGCACCACCAGCCGCGAGAAGTGCCGTCTGATCGAATTCCACGGCGGCCAGTGCCACTTCGTCGACGACTCGATGAAGATGTACGAGGAGTCCGCGGCGCTCGCCGCCCAGACCGGCGGGCACTACATGGACCAGTTCACCTACGCGGAGCGGGCCACCGACTGGCGCGGCAACAACAACATCGCCGAATCCATCTACCAGCAGCTGACGTTGGAGCGCTATCCGGAACCCGCCTGGATCGTCGCCACCGCCGGTACCGGCGGCACCTCGGCCACCATCGCGCGCTATGTGCACTACATGCAGCACGACACGATGATCTGCGTCCCCGACCCGGAGAACTCCTGCTTCTTCGACGGCTGGACCCAGAACAACGCGCTCGCCTCCAGTGACTGCGGCTCACGCATCGAGGGCATCGGCAGGCCCCGTATGGAACCGAGCTTCGTGCCGGGCGCCATCGATCGGATGATGAAGGTGCCGGACGCGGCGAGCGTCGCGGCCGTGCGCACCCTGGAGAAGGCGATCGGCCGCAGGGCCGGCGGCTCCACCGGCACCGGCCTGTGGAGCGCCCTGCGGATCGTCGCCGAAATGGTCGCCGAGGGCCGCACCGGCAGCATCGTCACCCTGCTCTGCGACCCGGGCGACCGCTACCTCGACAAGTACTACTCCGACACCTGGCTCGCCGAACAGGGCCTCGACATCGCCCCGTACACCGCGACCCTCGACACGTTCCTGGAGACCGGGGTGTGGGGAGTGCGGTGATCCGGCCGTACCGGGCGTTCCTGCCCGTGCGGGACGCCGTGGCGCGTGCCAGGGTGAGACATGGACACGCGCCCGGTAGCCGTCGCGGTAGACGGATCCGACCACAGCCTGCGAGCCCTGGAATGGGCCGTCCCCACCGCCCTCAGACTGTCGGCGGACCTGGTGATCGCGCATGTCCTGCCCGACCACACGCAGCTCTGGTCGGCCCGCAGGTCCGCGCTGGGGCCGGGCCCGGAACTCAACGATCCGGTGACCGACCGGGTCCGTGCCGCGCTCTCGGGCCGCGACGGTCTGCCGTCCGTGCGCTTCGACTCCCTTGAGGGCGAAGTGCCCGACGCGCTCCACGCCCTGGGCGCCGGGGCGCGGATGCTGGTGATGGGCTCGCGCGGGCGCGGCGGCTTCGCCAGCCTGCTCCTCGGCTCCAACAGCCTGGCCGTGGCCACCCGTGCCCCCTGCCCCGTCGTCGTGGTGCCGCGCCTGGCCCGCACGGGGAAGGACGAGCCGACGACCGGACGGGTCGTGCTCGGCCTCAACCTGGGCGACACCACCGACGAGGTGATCGAATTCGCCTTCGTGGAGGCCGCGGCCCGGGGCGTGCCCCTTCAGGTGCTCACGGCCTATCCGGGGCCGCCGCCTGCCGCACTCGTGGTCGCGGGCGAGTTCCCGCCCGCGCCGCTCGACCGGGACCAGTACGAACCCGTCGAACAGGACGAGTCGCGTGAGCAGGCCGAACGGCTCGGCCCCTTCGAGGAACGCTTCCCCGGCGTCGAGACGGACCGTGTGATCGCACCGGCCGACGCCGCGGGCCACCTCGTCGACGCCTCGGCATCGGCCGCCCTGATCGTGGTCGGCCGCCACCGTCGACGGCTGAAGCCCGGCTCCCTCCTGATGGGCTCCGTTGCCCATGCGGTGCTGCACCACGCGGAGTGCCCGGTGGCGGTGGTCCCGGTACGCGACGACGAGTGAGCGCCCGGTGCGCTCCACAGGCCCCACTGCCCCGTGCGCGCGAGCGGCGCGGTGAGCGGGGTCGCTACAGATGGGCGGCTGACTCACCGTCATCACCCCTTGTGCTGACGGGAATTGACAGACATCAGCGCGCTGGCGCGGTCGTCAGTAGGCGGTCCAGGTTGCGCATCGCGCCTCTGAAGGACTGGCCGACGCCCGGCCTCGCCGCCCGCATCGTCAGACGGAACAGCGTCGGCCCCTCGCTCGCCATCGTCCAGCGCACCACCGTGCCGGAGCCGGCGGCCGCGAGGCGCCAGTCCTCCAGCATGGCCGTCACGCCCGGGGCGTTGGTCTCGTCGATCCGGTAGGCGTAGCGCTCGCCCGGGACCGTCGCCATGATCGTCTCGCGGAAGAACACCCCGCCCCGCAGCCGCACCTCGCGACCGGCTCCGCCCAGAAGGGGCCGGGCCGCGGCGACCGAGGTGAACCAGACGGGCGTGGACGACACCTCGTCGGCGAGCGCGCGGTACACGGCATCCGGTCCGGCCGAGAGCCGGGCCGTGAACACCAGGCGTACCGGCGCCGACGCGGCGAAGTCGAGTTCCACGGGCCTGAGTCGGCGAGCCATGACGCATACCTCCTGGCGGTCGGATGTGCCGGGTCCCGCACGCCCCTGCCGGCCGGCTGCCGACGCGTGCGGACCGGCGCGGGGGAAGCCCGCACACCATAACTGCCGGGCCGTCAGATGTCTTCGGCGCCGCCGCCGTCGGGGGTTTCCCCCGCCACCACGAGATCCCGCAGATGCTCCGCCATCTCCGCGCGGGACCGGTCCGTGAGGCCCGCGTCCGTCACCAGGGAATCGACCTGGTCGAGCGTCGCGAACGAACTCAGCCCCACAGTGCCCCACTTGGTGTGGTCGGCGATCACCACGACCCGCCGGGCCGACTGCACGAACCGGCGATTGGTCTCCGCCTCCGCCAAGTTGGGCGTCGAGAGCCCGGCCTCCGCCGAGATGCCGTGCACCCCGATGAACAGCACATCGAAGTGCAAGGAGCGGATCGCGGCGTCGGCGACCGGCCCCACCAGCGTGTCGGACAGCGTGCGCACCCCGCCCGTCAGCACCACCGTCGCCGCCCCGGGCCGGGGCCCGGACCCTGCCGTCGAGCGCTGGGCGGCGTGGAACACCTCGGCGACCTGTACCGAGTTGGTCACCACCGTCAGCTCCGGAACGTCCACCAGCTGCTGGGCCAGGGCGTACGCCGTCGTACCGCCGGCCAGCGCGATGGCGCTGCCGGGCACGGCCATCCGGGCCGCCTCCCGCGCGATGTCCTGCTTGGCGCTCAGCTCAAGGGCCGACTTCGCCTCGAACCCCGGCTCGTGCGCCGTCGCCTCCGCGACGGGCACCGCGCCGCCGTGCACCTTCTCGATCATGCCCTGGCGTGCCAACGCGTCCAGGTCCCGGCGGACCGTCATGTCCGACACGTTGAGTTTCCGGGTGAGTTCATTGACCCGGACCCCGCCGCGCCGTCTGACCTCGTCGAGGATCAGCGCACGGCGCTGCTCCGCGAGCAGATTCTGGTGGTCGCTCACTGCCGGGCCGGTCCCTTCCACGTCGTCGAACACACTCGCCGGGCACACCTGCGCCCCCGGGCTGCGGCACCCCATCCTGTCACGGGGAGATTCCGTGAGAGCACTGCACCAGGACCCCCGCATCCGGGATCCTGATGCTGCCCGCCACCCGCGCCGCCGATCCTGCCCCACGAGAGCGAGCCCCCACGTGTCCCGTGCCACTCCCGCCGCCCAGGCCGGCGCCGCCCCAGCCGAAGGCGCGGGGCCCGCCCTCGAACTGCTCGTCCACGGCGTCGGAGGCACCACACCGCAGGCCATGCTCGGCGACCCGCGCACCGTGCGCGTCACCGGCGACGACACCGCGGCGATCCACCGCTGCGCCGAGGACGTCGACGCCGAGGCGCACCCCGAGCGCTACCGAGGCCGGCCGGTGCCCGAGGCGTACGTCTGGTGCAACTTGACGTCCGGCAACAGCGCCCGCGCCCTGTGGCTGCTCCTGCTGCCCTTCATGGTGATCAACCTCGCCCACTGGATGCGGCCGCCCGCCAGGCAACCGCTGGGGGCGATCCGGCTGTACGGGGTGCTGGTGCGGCTGCTCGCGCTCAGCCTCACCGTGCTGCTCGTGGCCGCGGCCTGCGAAGTCGCGCTCGATCTCACCGCATGGCAGTGCGCGGGAGCCGTGGACTGCTCACGCTCGTGGTACTGGTTCGGCTTCACCTCGGTGGCGCACCACGGCTGGTGGTCGCAGCCGGGCCGGCGCCTGGCCGTCGCCGCCCTGGTGCCCACCGCCCTCGTCGCCCTGCTCTGGTACCTCTCCAACCGCACCTGGAGCGCGTACGAGTCCCAGCGACCGCTGGACGCCGCGCCCGCCGACGACCCCCAGTCTTCCCAACCCGCCTTCAGCAGGCCCGGGTTCTGGTACGGCAGGCGTCTGGTGGCCCGGCTGCGGGCCGCTCACACCGCCGCCGGGTTCCTGACCACCGCGGCCGCCGTGACGCTCGCCACCGCCCGCCACGACCGCACCCACACCGGCGCCGCCGCGACGCTGGGCCTTCTCCTGGAAGCCGCCCTCGTCCTCGCGGGAGGGGTCGTCGTGTGGGTGGTGTGCCGCCGCGGACGCACCGAATCCCATCCCGACGGGCGGCTCGACAAGGCCCTCACCTCCTGGCTGCCGCTCTCCTCGCTCACCCTGCTGGCGCTCGCGCTCGGGTACGCCTGCTGGGGGCGTGCGGGCTGGGCCTCGGCGGGCACCCTGCCCGGCGGCCACGCGTTCGGCGCCCTGGCCTTCGCCCAGGGAACACTGGTGGTCGCCCTCGCCGCCGTGGCCCGGCGCCTGCGACGCGGGGCGCCCGAGGAACGCGCCGCCCTGCGCGGCCTCGGCGGACCCGCCGTCGCCATGCTCGCCTGCGCCCTCGGCGGTGTGATGACCGGTGGTGTCGCCCAACGCGTCGCCGACTGGGTGGACCACGGCGCCACCCCGGGCATGAACCGCTCCGCCTACCACGGGCCGCCCCCGCTGCTGACGTGGCAGGCCTCGGTGATCCCCGCGCTGGTCGTCCTGCTCGTCCCCGTGGTGGTGTTCTTCGCCGTGCGCACCTGGCGCACCGCCCGCGCCGACGAGCCGCGCGTCATGGCCGACTACCCCACCGAGCAGCCCGACACCGTGCGCACCCGCACGATCGCCGCCGCCCGCGCGATGGCCGGACTCACCGACCACGCCCCGCTCTTCCTCGGCATCGTCGCCGGTGCGTCCCTGCTGCTCGGCGCCGCGGCCCTGGCGGGCGCCTGGTGGACCAGCGAGGTGCCGGCCCGTGCGGCCGACGCCGCACCCGACCCCCTCGCCTTCGGCGCCGACGCCGCCCAGTCGTTGGGCTCCTGGTTCACCGGCTTCGGATTCCTGCTGTTCGTCACCTGGGGCCGGCGCGCCTACAAGGACGCCGCGGCACGGCGCACGGTCGGCATCCTGTGGGACGTCGGCACGTTCTGGCCGCGCGCCGCCCACCCCTTCGCACCGCCCTGCTACGCCGAGCGCGCCGTCCCGGACCTCGCCTGGCGCATGAACACCTGGACCGAGCAGACCGGCGGCCGCCTCGTCATCTCCGGCCACTCGCAGGGCAGCGTGCTGGCCGCGGCCGCCGTGTGGCAACTGCCCGCCGCCACCCGGCGCCGGGTCGCCCTGCTCACCTACGGCTGCCCCGTCGAGCGACTGTACGGACGCTGGTTCCCCGGCTACTTCGGCCCGGCCCCGCTCGAAGCCCTGCACCGGGAGGTGCGCTGCTGGCGCAACCTGTGGCGCGCCACCGACCCGATCGGCGGTCCCGTGCGCACCGGCGACGACGTCGACAAGGGCCCGCTGCTCGACCCGGTCGCCTACGGACGGACCCGCGAACACCCGCTGCCCGCACCCATCCTGGGCCACTCCGACTACCAGGCCGATCCCGCGTTCGCCCGCGAACGGGCCCTGCTGCTGGCCGAGTTGGCACAGGCCCTACCGAACCAGCGTACTGATCAGAGCAGTTCGGGCAGATCATCGGGGTAGAGCAGGGTCAGATCGTCGGTGCTGGCATCGGCGAGCTGAGCGACCCTGCCCGCATGCCGCTCCACCATCGACTCGAACGTCTGACGCGCGGTGCGCCCATTGCCGAACGCCGCGCCCCTGGGCAGCGCAGTGAAGTACTTCAGGAGCGATTCGGCGGTCCCCGAGCCGAGCCGGTACTCGTGCTCGTCGGCCTGCTGCTCCACGATGCACAGCAGCTCCTCCGCCGAGTAGTCCGAGAACCTGATGGTCCGTGAGAAACGGGACGCCACACCGGGGTTGACGCTCAGGAACCGCTCCATCTCCGCCGTGTACCCGGCGACGATGACGACCACCGCCTCACGGTGGTCCTCCATGAGCTTCACCAGGGTGTCGATGGCCTCGCGCCCGAAGTCGCGGCCGGAGTCCTCGGGGGACAGGGCGTACGCCTCGTCGATGAAGAGCACTCCGCCGCGCGCCCGGTCGAAGGCCTCCTGGGTACGGATCGCGGTGGAGCCGATGTGCTCGCCGACCAGATCCACCCGCGACACCTCGACGAGGTGGCCGCGCTCCAGCACGCCGAGGGAGGCCAGGATCTCCCCGTACAGGCGCGCCACCGTGGTCTTTCCGGTGCCGGGGGAGCCGGTGAAGACCAGGTGGCGGCGGACCGAGGCCGCCTTGAGCCCGGCCTGCTGCCGCCTGCGCCCGACCTCGATCATGTCGGTGAGCGCCCGGACCTCCCGCTTGACGCTCTCCAGGCCGACCAGCGTGTCCAGTTCGCCGAGCACGGCCCCCGAACTGCGCGCGGGTTCGGTCACCGGGTCAGTGGCCGCGGGCTCTTCGGGACGGGGGCCGGGGACGGCGGAGAGCAGTCCCATCGTCTGCGTCGCGCTCTGCACGGCGGCCGGCTCGGCCATCGTGGACTTCGCACCGCTCTCGTCGCTCGTGCAGTCCTCCACGACCGCGCCGTCCTCGGAGAACTCATAACCCCGGCGCGCACACCGCTCGGTGCGGCAGCGCGTCAACGTCGTACGGCAGCCGTCGATGACGTGGAAGCCGAAGCCGCCGCTGCCGGTGACCCGGCAGCCGTGGAAGGTGCCGCGGCCCTGCGCCGACACGTAGAAACCGGCCTCGGCGGGTGAGGTGACCGTGACTCGTTCGATGCGGGGGTCGGCGCCCTTGGTGACGATGACGCCGGTCTGGGCGCCGTCGATGGTGCAGCCCGCCAGCGTGCCGCCGCTGCCGTGGTCACGGAACCAGGCGCCGGTGGAGGCCTGGCTGATGCGGCAGTCGTCGAGTTGCGCGGTCGCCCCGTCGCTCACCGACACGGCGGTGTTGCGCACCTGGGTGAGATCGCTGTCGACGACATCGGCGCGCGAGCCCCGGTCGAGCACGAAGATCGCGTCCGGTACGTCATGGACGCGGCAGCTGTCGAGGACCGCGGCCGCGCCGTCGCTCACCCACACCGCCGGATAGTCGCCCGTACTGTCGTGGATCTCGCACTGGTTGGCGTCGACGCGGGTGCCCGGATCCCACACCGAAAGGCCGTTGCGGCCGAAGCGGCGGACCTTGGTCCGGGTCAGCGTGAGCACCGAACGCGACCGCAGGTCGACCGCGTTCTCCGGGATGTCGTGAATGTCGCAGTCGGCGAGCGTGAGCACCGCGTCGGTGTCCAGGGTGATGCCGTCGGCCGAAGTGCGGTGCACCGTGCAGTCGGTGAGGTGGGCGGTGGCGCGCGAGGCGATCTGCACGCCGGCGCCCTTGATCTCGTACACCTCGCAGCCCAGCGCTTCGAGCCCCGAGCCCTCGCCGCTCACCGCAAGACCAGCGCCGCCGGCATGGTGCACCCGGCACCGTTCGAGCCGGGGGTGGCCGGCGCCCTGCACCGAGACCCCCCACTGGCCCGCCGCCACGACCTCGCACTCCTCGAACAGGCCACCCGCGCCGTCGAACACCCCGATCCCGACGCCGCCCGGGTTGTCCACCGTGCACCGCCGCACCGTGGGCCGCGCCCCGCCGCGCACCTCGATGCCGACGGCCGAGCGGGTCACCACCCGCAGGTCGACGAGCTCGGGCGTGCCGTCCTCCACGAGCAGGGCCGGCGCCGCCGCGTCCTGGCCCTCCAGGTACAGATCCCGCACGGTCGCCGACGCGCGCACGGTCAGCGCCACCCCGTCGGCCGGCGCGATCCGGACCGAACCGACCGCGCCCTCGGGCCCGCGCAACGTCACGGCGCGCTGCAACACCAGGTTCTCCCGGTAGGTGCCCGGCGCGATGGTCAGGACGTCGCCGTCGCCCGCGGCCTCCACGGCCGCGGCCAGGGAGGCGTACTCACCCGTGCGGCGGCGCCACCTCGACGTGCCCGTGTGCGTCACCTGGACCGTGCCCTGAGCCATGGTGCTGTCGTGCCCCCACCTCGTGCGTACGCCCTCGCACACGCCTCGACCGTGACGTCGTCTGTGCGACTGATGGTCCACCGTAGCGCGCGCGGAGCCGGTGAGTTGACCGGTCAGCTGCCCGCGCCCGTGCGGCCCCAGTCCGGACCGTATCGGGCCCACGCCCGGTCCAGCCGCTCATACCGACGGCGTATCAGGATCCGTACGATCAGCCGCCGTATGCCCTCGATGAGCCCGAGGGCCGTGGCGCCCGCGCAGATCCCCGCGAACACGGCATGCGTACGGGCGGCCGACAGCGCCATGGGACGGGGCACCGGGCGCCCGTGATCATCGGTCCATATCGGGAACGTGGAGCCGACGGCCCGCGCCCGGGTGGGAGCGACCAGTGTGCCGCTGTGCCGACTGCCGTCGAACGCAGCCCACCGCGCGACCACTCCGGCGCGGGCCGCCCGGCCCAGCGCGCCGTCCGGCTCGGCGGGCGGAGCGCGGCGCTCGGCCACGCGCACCACCACGGCCGCGGTCACATGCCGGTGCCTGCGCTGCTCGGCGACGGCTCGCCGCAGCGTCGTATCGGTGAGTGAACCGCACACGGCGCCCACGGCAGGCGCGGCGAACACCATGAGCAGCAACGCCGCGAGTGCCAGCCAGGCCTCCACGAAATCGGTCCGGCGGCGCAGCGGATTGCGCCGCCAGCGCCACACTCCCGCCACCGCTCGCACGGGCCACTCGCCCCCTTCCGCCTCCAAGCCGCCCCGACAGGACGGGATGCGCCGGACGGCACGAACAGGGACCTGCTCCACCCGGCTTGCCCTGTCCAACGCATCTGCTACCCACAGGAGTTCCCGCGTGGCGCAGAGCTATGCGAGCACCTTCACCGGGTCGCCCACGCGAAGGATGCCGGTGGTCTCCGGGATCACCAGCACCCCGAACGCCAGCGCCTTGCCGACGCGACGGTGCCGGGCCAGACTGCGCAGCGGTTCCCTGCCGCGCTCCGCGGTGGCCTGGTCGGTCGTGGTGATGACGCACCGCCCGCACGGCTTCGCCAGCCGGAAGGAGACCTCGCCCACCGCGATCCGCTCCCAGGTGTCCTCGGCCCACGGCTCGGTCCCGTCGAGGACGACATTGGGCCGGAACCGGTTCATCGGCAACGGCCCCTCGGCCGCGTGATCGCCCTGCGCGATCAACGCGTTGAGGGCGTCCAGCGAGGCGCGTGTGGCGATCTGGAGCGGAAATCCGTCGGCCAAGCTGACCGTCTCGCCGTTCGGCGCGTACGCGGGATTGATGGCCCTGCGGCGCGCCGGGTCGTCGAGATGCATCAGGCGCACATCGGCGCCCAGGTAGGCGCTGAACCACTGGTGCGCCTCGTCGGCGGCGGCCACGGCCTCGAACGTGCCGCCGAAGAGCGTGACACTCTCGGCGGCCGTCGTCCGCGGCCGCTCCACGACCAGTTCACCGCGCCCGGGCGCCGACAGACGTACGCCCCCGCCCGGCAGTGTGGCGGCACTGCTCAGGGCCAGCGTGGGCTGCTCCCGCTGGGTGACGGCCGTGCCGTCCGCGTCCACAAGCATCCAGCGCCGGTCCCCGGCGAGCCCCCAGGGCTCGACCGCCGCCTGCGTACTGTCGTATCCCCCGACCGACTTGACGGGATGGATGTGGATCCCGCGTACGACCGCCTCAAGTCCCTTGCTCATGAACACATCGTGCCAGCCGTCTCGGACAGGTGTCCGGACCGGTCCGCTCCCGGCTCGATCAGTACCCGGTGCCCTGATAGGGCCGGTTGTACGGATCCTCGTACGGTGCGGGCGCGGGCCGGGGCGCGGCGGGCCGCATGGCCTCGTACCCGGTGCCGGGCGCGGGGCGCTGCGGCATCGCCTGCTGCCCCTGGTAGCCGCGAGGCGCCGAGGGCTGCTGCGGGATGTACGGCGTGCCCGCGTGCTGCAGCGGAACGGGCTGCTGCATCTGCTGCGGGTACCCGTACGACGTGGCGTAGGAGGGGCTTTGCTGCGAAGGGGCGGCCGGCAGGGCGGGCAGCGCCGACGGAAGCGCCGGCAGGTAGTTGCTGCCGGTGTCGTAGAGGGAAGGCACTCGGATCGGGGCGATCTGAGGCGTACCCCGTTCTGCGACGAGGGAGTCGTAGATGGGGGTGTCGGGGAAGAACGGCGCGGAGTAGTAACCGCCGCCATAGGTGGAGCGGGGGGAGGTCATGGCACATAAGTTAAGCCCACGATGTGGTCATTGGGGAGTCCCAATCTCGGGGCGATCCGATTTATGCTGGTTCTGCCTGTCTGACCTGGCGAAACTTCATCAATGAGCCGTCAACTGGCAGGGGGCTTTCCGTAGCGGCGCGTTTACGGGAAGTGGCGGAAGGTCTACGAGCGGCGACATCCTTTGGCGCGCGCCGAGGGGGGCGATTTCGCCGCCCGGCCCGGGCGTCGGGATGCGGGAATGCGGGGCGCGGGACTCGGGATGCGGGGCCGCGGGATACCGACTCCCGTCCTTTGGTGAACTCGCGGTCACAGCTCCAACAGGGGCGCCAGGGCGTGCAATTGGCGGCGGATCTCGTCCAGGGGCTGGGTCTTGGCCCGGTCCAGGACGAGGTAGATGAACAGGCCGCCCTCGCGCAGGCGCGGCAGAGGGCGGATCATGTGCAGCTCGGTGCCGAGCGTGATGAGGATGTCCTCCACGCTGTCGGGGGCGTAGCCGAGGAGTTCCAGGGTGTAGAGCTTGGCGCGCATGACGTCGCTGTCCCCGTAGGCGACCTTGTCCATGTCCAGGCCACTGCCGCGGTCCATCGAGCCGAGGACCCTGCGCTGCTTGAAATCGACGATCGCCACACCGGTGGCTCCGCCGATCGTCAGCGCCTTCTCCAGGGCGGTCTGGAGCCTGTCCATCGGTGTACGCCTTCCTTCGAGCGGAATCGGAGAGAGCGCGGTGACGCCCGGGCTTCCCCGGCTGCTCAGAGACTTCACGCTAGCGGACACCAGGCACGTCGTGCGAGGGCGCTGTCGCCGGTCGGCGAGCACGTGTATGAGGCGCGCGCGTCAGTCCTGGACGTACGGTCAGTCCTCGAAGTACGCGTCGAGCACCGCGTCGAGTTGTTCGGCCCACCGAGCGCGTCCCGCACGGTCGGCGGCCTCGACGTCGTGGGAGAAACGTCGGGGTGCGGAGGTGTACACGACGATCTCGAAGCGGCGCGACCACCGAGGCGCGCGGTACTCGACCGCGCTGACCTCGTCCCATCGGAACTCGGCCTCCTCGTCGCCCAGTTGAAGCCGGACTCCCTTGCGGTCGGCGACGATCGACCCCTGCCGATCGGACATCTCGCACGCGGGCCCGTCGTTTTCGTCGGCTTCGCTGCCGGCTCGCTCCGCGTCCTCGTCGGCCGGCGCCGCCCCGTCCTGGGCAGGTTCCTGCTCGACGGCCTTCCGGTCGCCCGCGTTCTCGCCCGCTTCCGGTGCGGCGTCCGTCTCGGTGCCCGCATCGGACGCGTGCCCCTCGTCCGGGGCGATCGCGGGCGCCGGTACGAGGCCGGGGACGTACGCGGGATCCGTCGCGGCGCCGGCCAGGGGCATGTACTGGTGTTCTGATCGCTGCTCCACGCGCGAAAGTATGGCCGATAAATCTGTGAACTCCCCGAACCTCAGGGCCACGGGCGCGCGGTGGGGCGCGTAATCCTTCGTCCGGACCGCGCGGTGGGAGGCGAGGTCCTTCGTCCGGACCGCGCGGTGGGACGCGAGGTCCTTCGTCCGGACGCACCACCCCACTGGGCCCCGAATCCGCCGCCCGAATGGCGGGCCCACCTCTTTTGGGCTCATATGAGGCTGTATGTGCGTATCCCATGACGCACCGTGACAGCCGGAAGTCGCTGGCGTCGCGTCGAGGCACAACAAAGGACACCAAGTGATGTCATCCGATCACAGCCCCTCGCAGGACGAGCAGATCCCCATAGGTCCGGGTGACGAACCCAGATTGCTGCTGCTCCGGACGGTGGCCACTTCCCGCCCCATGCGCGAGGTCGCCGCACTCGTACACCTCCTGAACCAGGCGGGCGAGTATCCGAGGCCCGGTGACCAGGCGCTGCGTCTGGCCGCCGTCTCCCGCTCCGTCAACGAGGTTCACCAGCTGATCGCGTTGCTCCAGGAGCCGCCCAGTACCGCCGAGGACGCCGGTACGGCGCTGCACGCCGCCGCGATGGAGCGCCCCATCGAGGAGGTGGCGGCGCTGATCGCCAGCTTCGCCCCGACGGACGGCGAGGCCCCCCTGCACGCGACCGTGCCGGCCGAAGGGCAGGTGGCCACGGCGCCGTCCGTCCCGTCCGATGCTGTCGCGGACGCCGAGGATGCCGCGCCGGCCACTTCGGCCGCGCGTTTCTTCGCGCCGGGGTCCGCCAAGCGGTCCGAACGGCAGGCCGCGCAGGACACGATCGAGCCGGCCGAACGCTTCAGCGAGCCGGAGCGGCCCTTCGCCGAGCCGGCCGGGGCCTTCTCCGGCCCGGAGACTGCCCTGCCGCCCGTCCCGGACGCGGCCCCACGCATCCCGGCCGGAGCGCCGCGCGCCTCCGAGGCGGCGGTCGCGGCCAGGGCCGACGCGTCGGGTCCTTCCGCCTCGCGTGCCGTGCGGTCGGTGCTGCGATGGCCCGCTGCCGTCGCGCTCCTGGTGATCGCCGCGATCCATCTGCCGACCGACCTGAGGGACCTGCGCTCCGGCGATCTCGCGGCCGGCGGATCCCTGGCCATCGCGGTCGTCTGCCTCACGCTGGCGTGCCTGCTGCCCCTGTACGACCCGCTGTGGGCCTGGGTGGTGGGAGCGGCGGCCGCGGTCGGCACCGTCGCGATCCACTCCCTGGCCATGGGTCTCAACTCCGTGCACCTGCTCCGGGACAGCCTGGGCAGTTCGTTCACGGGTGCCACCCGGCTCATGGTGCTGTGCGCCGTCATCGCCGCCGCGCTGGCCGCGACCGTACTGACACGCAAGCCCCGGGCGCGCGTGGCCGACGAAGCCTGACAGTCGGCCTGTGCGTCGAACGCCCCGAACTCCGCCTTGACCGCGGCGAGTTCGGGGGCACCGAACCCCACGCGCCGGCGCCGCCCGGCTCGCTCCGGCGAGCGAGGGCGGGCCGGCCGCGGCGCGTATGGACTGCGAGAACACAAAGCGGTGGGCCGGTAACGAGGGCCGCATCCAGGGGCGATCAGATACCGGCGGCCGACGTCGAGCGGGGTGGCGGCGGGCGGCGGCAGAGGTGCCGGGAGGGCGGCCGGGGATTAGGTTGGCGGGGCGGAAAACTTTCGGTACCGCGGCGCGCCAGCACCGGGGCGAGTGATGGGGGAGTGCATGTCCATGCTCAAAGGAGCCAATGTCCCGGTGCCTGCGCACTCGGTACGCGTCGAACTCGCCTGGCGATCCGGGCCCGGCGTTCCCGACGTCGACGCCTCGGCCCTCCTGCTGGCCGGCGGCCGGGTCCGCTCCGACGCGGACTTCGTCTTCTACAACCAGCCGGCCCACGCCTCGGGCGCCGTACGCCACGAAGGCAAGAAGTCGCAGCCCGACGCGGTGACGGACACCCTGGTCATTGATCTCGCGCAGGTGGAGCCCGCCGTCGAGCGCGTGGTGCTGGCCGCGTCCGCCGACGGCGGCACGTTCGGACGGGTCCCCGGGCTCGGCATCCGCGTCCTGGACGCCGCGACCGGCACGGAGCTCGCCCGCTTCTCCAGCCAGGACGCCACCGTCGAGACCGCCTTCATCCTCGGCGAGCTCTACCGCCGCCAGGGCGCCTGGAAGTTCCGCGCCGTCGGCCAGGGCTACGACAGCGGACTCGAAGGTCTGGCCACGGACTTCGGCATCACCGTCGACAAGCCCCAGCCCCAGCCGCAGCCCCAGCCGCAGCCCCGGTCCCAGCCGGAGCGGCAGCCCCAGTCCCAGCCCGTCGCGCCCCCGGCTCCCTCCGGCCCGTCTTTCCAGCCCCCCGCGTCGACCGCCCAGGCCCCGGCGGCGCCCACGGCTCCGCCGTCGACGCCCCCGGCACCCGTACGCCTCTCCAAAGTCACCCTCACCAAAGAGGCGCCCCGGGTCTCGCTCGCCAAACAGGGCGGCACTTCCGGGGCGATGCGCGTCAACCTCAACTGGCAGACGCGCAAGCAATTCAGCGGCTGGGGAGCCAAGTTGGGGCGTGCGACCGCCAACCACTCCGATCTCGACCTCGACCTGTGCGCCCTGTACGAGCTCTCCGACGGCCGCAAAGGCGTCGTCCAAGCCCTGGGCAACGCGTTCGGCGCGCTCAACCGGCCCCCGTACATCCACCTCGACGGCGACGACAGGACCGGCGCCGTCGAATCCGGCGAGAACCTGACCGTCAATCTCGACGAGAAGGACAAGTTCCGCCGCCTCCTGATCTTCGTCACCATCTACGAGGGCGCCCGCAGCTTCGCCGACCTGCACGCCACGGTGACCCTTCAGCCGCAGTTCGGCGCGCCGGTCGAGTTCTTCCTCGACGAGTGCACCGTCCCCTCCACGGTCTGCGCGCTCGCCCTGATCACCAACGACGGCGGCGATCTGATCGTCCAGCGCGAGGCCCGCTATCTGGTGCCCGCGCGCGGCGTCAGCCCGCAGCGCACCGTGGACCAGACCTACGGCTGGGGCATGAACTGGACGCCCGGCCGCAAATGAGCCGCTATCAGGGCTGAGCCGCGGTCACCGCTGAGCCGCGGTCAGGGCTGCTCGGGAGCGGCCTCGGGCCGGGCGTAGGTACGCCCCTTCCAGGCCGCGCCCCGGCCGCGGTAATGCTGCACCGCCGAATCCACGGTCATCAGGAGATACAGCAGCGCCGTGAACGGCAGCGTCGGGGCGAGCGCGAGCGGCTGGCGGTAGTAACGCAGCATCGGCAGATACGTGCCGGTCATCACCAGCCAGGCGAGGCCGCCCGCCCATGCCGCCCCCGCGCTGCCGGCCGCCAGGCCCACGACGCAGGTGAGCGGCGGCGCGAGATAGACGAGTGCGAGACCCGCGACCGTGCCGAGCAGCACCACCGGGTTGTGCCGAAGCTGTGCGTACGCGCTGCGCGAGACCATCCGCCACAGGTCCGCCAGACGCGGATAGGGGCGCACGCTGTCCACCCGGTCCGCGAGGCCCAGCCAGACCCGCCCGCCCGACCTGCGCACCGCGCGCGCCACCGACACGTCGTCGATCACCGCCTGGTGCACCGCCTGCGGAATGCGCGCCCGCTCGGCGGCGTCCGTGCGCAGCAGCACACACCCGCCCGCCGCGGCCGTCGCACGGGACCTCGCGGCGTTGATCCAGCGGAACGGATACAGCTGGGCGAAGAAGTAGACGAACGCCGGGACGATCAACCGTTCCCAGCCACTCGCCACCCGCAGCCGCGCCATCTGCGACACCAGGTCGAAGCCGCCGCCGCGAGCCGCCGCGACCAGCTCGCGCAGGCTGTCCGGGGCGTGCGCGATGTCGGCGTCGGTGAGCAGCAGGTACTCCGGGCGGCGCTCTCGCGCGAGCGCCATGCCGTGGCGCAGCGCCCACAGCTTGCCGGTCCAGCCCGCCTCCGGCTCCCCGGGGGAGACGACGCTCAGCGGGAGGCCTCCGTGGCGCTCGGCGAGGGCGCGGGCCAGCGCGCCGGTGCCGTCCGTGCTCCCGTCGTCCACGAGGAAGACCTCCGCGCGCCCGGGATAGTCCTGCGCGAGCAGCGAGGGCAGGCTCAGTGGCAGGATCTCCGCCTCGTCGCGGGCCGGCACCACCACCGCGACGCCGGGCCAGTCCACGAGGTCCGCGCGCGGTGGCAGGCGCTGGTCCGTACGCCAGAAGAAGCCCTGCCCGAGCAGCAGCCAGAGCCAGACGACCAGGGACACCACGGCGATCCATACGAGGGCGCTCACCCGCCGCAGTCTGCCCCACGGCCCTCGCTGCGCACCGGACCTCCGCCGAAGTCCTGGAAGCGGTCGACTATGGTGACCGGGTGAAGATCGCGCTCATGGACTCCGGAATCGGCCTGCTCGCCGCGGCCGCCGCGGTGCGCCGGCTGCGCCCCGACGCCGAACTCGTGATCTCGTCCGACCCGGACGGCATGCCGTGGGGGCCGCGCACGCCCGAGAACATCGCGGAGCGCGCCCTCGCCGTGGCCGGGGCCGCCGCCGCCCTTGACCCCGCCGCGCTGATCATCGCCTGCAACACCGCGTCCGTGCACGCGCTGCCCGCGATCCGCGCCGCCCTCGAACCGCGGATCCCGGTCATCGGCACCGTGCCCGCCATCAAGCCGGCCGCGGCAGGCGGCGGGCCCTTCGCGATCTGGGCGACCCCGGCCACCACCGGCAGCACCTACCAGCGGGGACTGATCCGCGAGTTCGCCGACGGCGTCCCCGTCACGGAGGTGCCCTGCCCCGGCCTCGCCGAAGCCGTGGAGCGCGCCGACGACACCGCGATCGACCGGGCGGTCGCCGCGGCCGCGGCGCTCACCCCGCCCGGCGTGAGGACCGTCGTGCTGGGCTGCACCCATTACGAGCTGGTGGCCGGACGCATCCGAACGGCCCTGCGCCCCGACGGCGGCCCGCTCACGTTCTTCGGCAGTGCCCAGGCCGTGGCCGCGCAGGCGCTGCGCCGGGCAGGGATCACCCCGGCGCCCGGTGCCGCCCAGGTCGGGGGCCTGACCGTGCTGCTCAGCGGGCGCACCGGCGTCCTGCCCGATGAAGCCCTCGCCTATCCCGAGGGTCGCCTGCTCCAGACGGTGAGCACCGCTCACTGAGTGCTGAGCGGTGCCGTGGTGGCGGAACCTGAGTACGCTGCTAGCCATGAGGGAACCGTCCCCGGAGTACCCCACGCCCCCCGAGTCCCGCCCCGGATCCGGCGCCACCGCGCAGCCGCCGGAGGTCTGGACCGGCCGGGCGACCAACCGCGTCCAGTGGCTCCTCGCGGGCGGCGGCGCGGCGTGCATCGCGCTCGGTGTCGAGCTGGCCGTCGACTCGAACTGGACCTCGGGCGTCATCGCCCTGTTGATGTCCGTCGTCGGCTGTCTGGCCGCCGGGCTCCTCATGCTGTTCGGCACCCTCGCCTTCGTCCATGTCGCGGTCAAGGTCGACGGCGACTGTCTGGAGGTGCGCTGCGGCCACATCGGACTGCCGCGCCGCACCATTCGCCTCGACCATGTGGTCGGGGCCGACTTCGTCCCGCGGGTCACTCCGCGCCAGTGGGGCGGCTGGGGCTACCGCTGGCGGCCCGAGATCGGCACCGCCGTCGTCGTACGCCGGGGTGAGGGCATGGCGGTCAAGCTCGGCGACGGGCGCGTCTTCACCGTCACCGTCGACGACGCCGAGGCGGCGGTGCGGGTCATCCGCGACCGGCTGCGGCTGCTCGGCACCGGGAAGGCCGTCGGAGCCTGACGTTCCGCGTCCCCGCGACGGGTCATCGGCCGGACTCCCGCGCACACAGCGACCCGCCGTAGACTCCGCGGCGTGAGCACCACCGAAACCCCCACCACCACGCCGGACCAGCTCGGTCCGCAGCCTGCCGTCACGTCACGGCTGCGACGCCTGCTGAAGCGCCTCGTGCGGCCCGCGGTGGCCGCGCTGGGCGGGGTGCTCCTGTATCTGAGCTTCCCGCCCAGGCCCCTGTGGTGGCTGGCACTTCCCGCGTTCGCCGTCCTCGGCTGGGCCCTGCGCGGACGGAGCTGGAAGGCGGGCCTCGGCCTCGGCTACCTCTTCGGCCTCGGTTTCCTGCTCCCGCTCCTGGTGTGGACCGGCGTGGAGGTGGGCCCAGGACCGTGGCTCGGGCTCGCCGCCATCGAGGCCCTGTTCATCGGCGCGGCCGGAGCCGGCACCGCCGTGGTCTCCAGGCTTTCCCTGTGGCCCCTGTGGGCCGCCGCCCTGTGGGTCGCGGCCGAGGCGGCCCGCGCCCGTGCCCCCTTCGGCGGTTTCCCATGGGGGAAGGTCGCCTTCGGGCAGGCCGACGGCACCTTCCTGCCGCTCGCCGCCCTGGGCGGCACCCCCGTACTGGGCTTCGCCGTGGCGCTGTGCGGTTTCGGCCTGTACGAATGCGTGCGCCAGGTGCTGCGCCTGCGGAGTACGGGAAGCGTCCGCAAGGGCGCCGCGGTGGCCGCACTGCTCACGGTCGTCGTGCCGGTCGGGGCCTCCTTCGGCGCCCGCGGCCTGGTCAGTGACTCCGCCGAGGACGGCACCGCGACCGTAGCCCTGATCCAGGGCAACGTGCCCCGGCTCGGCCTCGACTTCAACTCCCAGCGCAGGGCCGTGCTCGACTACCACGTACGCGAGACGCTGCGCCTGGCCGACAAGGTCAAGGCGGGCAAGGAGCCCCAGCCCGACTTCGTCCTGTGGCCGGAGAACTCCTCCGACGTCGACCCCTTCGCGGACGACGACGCGCGCGCCGTCATCGACCAGACCGCCAAGACCATCGGCGCGCCGATCTCCGTCGGCGCGGTGGTCGGCGGCTACGGCACGAAGCTCTACAACGAGCAGGTCCAGTGGGACCCGAAGCTGGGGCCCGTCGCCACGTACGACAAGCGGCAGATCCAGCCGTTCGGTGAGTACATCCCGCTGCGCGGCTTCATCTCCACCTTCGCCCCCGGCTACACCTCGATGGTCCGCCAGGACTTCGACCGGGGGACCAAGCCGGGCGTGTTCACCATGGCGGGCACCAAGGTCGGCATCGCCACCTGCTACGAGGCGGCCTTCGACTGGGCGGTGCGTGACACGGTCACCGCGGGCGCCCAGCTGATCTCGGTGCCGAGCAACAACGCCACCTTCGACCGCAGCGAGATGACCTACCAGCAGCTCGCGATGTCCCGGGTGCGGGCGGTCGAGCACAGCAGGACCGTCACCGTCCCGGTCACCAGCGGCGTCAGCGCCGTGATCATGCCGGACGGCAAGGTCGTCCAGAAGACCGCCATGTTCACCCCGGCCTCCCTCGTCGCCAAGGTGCCGCTGCGTTCCTCACAGACGCCCGCGACCAGGCTGGGCACGCTCCCCGAGTGGGCCCTGGTCGCGCTCGCCGCCGCGGGCCTGACCTGGGCGATCACCAAGTCCGCGCGCGGACGTCGCGGCACCCGGAGCTGACGGCCGACTCCGTGCGGCCGTTAGGGGGTTTCTGGTGGATCAGGGTCGGTCAGGGTGCGGCGCCTGGTGCGGTGCATCGCAAGGCGCCGGAACGTCGTGATAGCGGAGCTATCGGGGCGTTTCGGCAACGCCGCGAGGTGCCGTGCCAGGCGCCGCACCCCCGGCCATGATCCACCAGACACCCCCTAGGGTCGGGGCATGGCAACTCCCGACTTCATCCAGGACATCCGCGCCGTCGCGGGGCACCGGCTGCTCCTGCTGCCCGGCGTGAGCGCGATCGTCTTCGACGACGCGGGCAGGGTGCTGCTCGGCCGCCGGGCGGACAACGGCCAGTGGTCGACGATCGGCGGCATACCCGAGCCCGGCGAGCAGCCCGCGCACACCGCGGCGCGCGAGGTGTACGAGGAGACCGGCGTACGGTGCGTCGTCGAGCGGGTGGTCCTCGTGGAGGCGGCGCGCAGCCCCATCACCTACCCCAACGGTGACCAGTGCCAGTTCATGGACATCGCCTTCCGCTGCCGCGCCACCGGCGGCGAGGCCCGCGTCAACGACGACGAATCCCTCGAAGTGGGCTGGTTCGCCATGGAGGCCCTGCCGACGCTCGGCGAGACCGACCTCTTCCGCATCAACCAGGCACGGACGGACAGCCCCACCTGGTTCCAACCCGGCACCGAGCTCTGACGGACGGGGGCCGACCACAGGGTGGGGCGAGGCGGCCAGGCAGGCCGCGCGACGAGGTGCTTGCCAGGGGCAGGCCCTCCTCCGCCGCTTCGCCCGACCTGAGAGCCAGGTCGGGCGGACCGCTCACCCGGCGCCGAGCCCGGCGTCGTCGACCGCGCTCTTGCCGTCGGCCTTGAGGATCTTGTTGAGCGGTGCGAGGTCGTAGATGCCCCTCAGATCGGGCTTCTTCAGCAGGCCGGCCTTCACCGCGTGCTCCGCCTGCGTGTTGAGGGTGGCGGCCAGCGGGTCGTCGAGGAAGGTGATCGACTTCCACGCCGGGTCGATGACCTCGGCGGGCAGAGCCTTGCCCGACAGTTTCTTCAGCGCCGCGTTCGCGGAGGACTTCGCCTTCTGCGGGTTGGCGTTGATCCACGCATTGGTCTTCACCGAACCGCGCAGCACGGCTGCGACGACGTCCGGGTGATCCTTCAGGAAGGACTGCGACACGATGATGTTGGTGATCACGAACTTCTTGTCCGGCCACAGATCTGCCTCGTCCAGCAGCACCTTGCCGCCCTCCGCGACCAGCTTGGAGGCGGTCGGCTCCGGCACCCAGGCGCCGTCGATGGAGCCGGTCTTGTAGGCGTCCGGGGTGATCTTGTTGTCCGTACGGACGACGGAGACGGCGCCCGCGCCGCTCTGCGGGTCGACCTTCCAGCCCTTGTCCGCCATCCAGTTGAGGAATGCGACGTCCTGGGTGTTGCCGAGTTGCGGCGTGGCGATCTTCTTGCCCTTGACGTCGTCCAGGGACTTGATCTTGTCCGGGTTGACGACGAGCTTCACGCCCCCGGAGGCGGAACCGCCGATGATGCGCAGGTTCTTGCCGTTCGACTTGGTGTAGCCGTTGATGCCGGGCGAGGGGCCGATCCAGCCGATGTCGATGGACCCGGCGTTCAGCGCCTCGATCTCGGAGGGCCCGGCGTTGAAGGTGGACGTCTTGATCCTGGTGCCACCGAGCTCCTTCTGGAGCAGACCTTCCTGGACGCCCACCAGAGCGGTGGCGTGTGTCAGGTTGGGGAAGTAGCCGATCTTCACTTCGTCGGCGGAGAGCTTCTTGGCGCCTGCCGCGACCTCGGTCTGTTTGCCGTCCTCGCTGGAGCCGTAGCCGCAGGCGGTGAGCAGGAGGGGCAGGGCGGCCACGACGGCGAGGGTGCGCAGGGTGGTGAGCGGTCTTGCGGCAGACACGGCTGTGTCCTCTCAGGGGTGGGTGATCGGAGAGGTACGAACATGTGGGGCGTACTGCTCGGCGGCACGCGCCGGCACTCCACTGCACGGCCTCGGCGGCACACATGCCGTCGCGGGCCGGGAAGCGGAACGTGGGGGAGTCGTCAGCGGGGGGCATCCGGCACGTCCCGCACCCGGCCTACGGAGGCGGAGCGGGCGAGGAAGCCGGTGCTGGTCCGGGCGGAGCCGGGTTCACGGCGTCAGGAAGGCCGACAGAGGGCGCTGGACGTACGGCCGAGGTCGATGTGACGACGCGAGGCCAGAAGGGGCAGGGTCCGGCCTGTGGGGTCGAGCGTTCCCATGGCCCCCTCTTATTCCTAGTTTTCCTACCCGGTTGCTAGGGATGGTGGCAGAAGGCGGCGCCGACCCCAAGAGAGTGTTCGTATGGCGGACGCTGCTATCTCGCTTTATGAGATGGGCGATGAGATGGGCCGTACGTGTTCAAGGTGTCAGGGGTTCAGCCAGGCGTCCGGAGCATCGCTCAACGACGAGACGGCGGCGGGTAGTTGGGCTGATGCCACGTCGGCGAGCGACACGCCGTCCAGGATCTCGCGCACATTGGACCGCAGGGCGATCCACAGGGGGAGCAGCGACTCGGCGGGGCCGGTGTAGGACAGCTCCGGGGGGCGTACCCCGCGTACCGAGACCAGCGGTCCGTCCACGGTGCGGATGACGTCGGCGATGCTGATGGACTCGGCGGGCCTGGCAAGCCGGTAGCCGCCGTTGCCGCCGCGCCGGCTGAGCACGAGACCGCCTCGGCGCATGTCGTTCAGGATGCCTTCGAGGAATTTGTGCGGGATGTCCTGGGCGTCGGCGATGGCCTCGGCCTTCAGTGGCCCGTCATCCCGTGACGCGGCGAGCTGCAGCGCGGCACGTACGGCGTAGTCCGCCCTGGCTGAAATCCTCATGTGTGCATTATTCCGTACGGTTTCCGTCGGTGTCCGCTGAAGGCGGGCCGCCGGGCAGGGGGCGGGCGTCCCCTGCCCGGCGGCCCGGGCGCTCAGGCCGCGACGGGCGTGTAGTGGGCGGCGTCGTCGCCCTCGATGACGTGGCTGAGGGTGCCGTCGACACCGGCAGGAACGTCGCCCGCGACGGTCACCCGGTGCAGCAGGCGCGGCAGGTCGCCGTAGTCGTCGGGGGCGTAGTGCTGGGTGATGCGGTTGTCGAACAGGACGAGGTCGCCCGGTGTCCAGGCCACGCGCACGGTGTTCTCGGGGCGGGTCACGTACGACTGGAAGATGCGCAGCAGGTCCCGGGAGTCGGATGCGCCGAGGCCGACGATGCTCTGGGCGAAACCACCGATGAACAGCCCGCGCTCCCCGGTCTCGGGGTGGACGCGGACGACCGGGTGGGCGGTGCGGTACTTCCGGGAGACGAACCGCTTGCGGTGCTCGGCCGCCTTCTCGCTCTTCGGAGCGGCGTAGTCGTAGTCGTTGGTGTGCACAGCCCACAGCCTGTCCGCCAGCTCGCGCAGCGGGTCGGGGAGGTCTTGGTACGCGGCGGCCGAGTTGGCGATGAGGGTGTTGCCGCCGTAGGGCGGGACCACGATGCCGCGCAGCGTGGACGCCTTCGGGGGAGTACGGACGAACGTGACGTCCGTGTGCCACTGGTTGGCGCGGATCCCCTCGTCGCCGTCGACGGGCAGGATCTGCGGCTGGCCGTCGACGGAGGGAACGGTGGGGTGCGCGCTGGTGAGGTCGCCGAAGAGGGACGCGAAGCGGAGCTGGCCCGCGTCGTCGAGGTTCTGGTCACGGAAGATGAGCGCCTTGTGTTCCAGGAGCGCGGAGTTGATCTCGGTGACGAGGGCGGGGTCGAGGTCGGTGGAGAGGTCCACGCCGTGGATCTCGGCGCCGATACGGCCGGCGATCCTGCGGATGGCGAACCGGGTGCTGGTGGTCATGTGCGGGTGTTCCCTTCAGGAGGTGATCGGCGGAGAGGCGATCAGGTGGGTCATCAGGAGGTGGTGGGCAGGGAGGGAGGTTCCTTCGGGCCCCGGCGGTACGAGGGGAGGGGCGGGGGTCCGTAGTGCGCCCGGTGCGTGGCCTCGTACCCGGCCGAGGCGAGGGCGCGGGGGAGGGGCGGGGGTCCGTAGTGCGCCCGGTGTGTGGCCTTCTCCCCGGTCGAGGCGAGGGCCGAGGGTCCGTAGTGCGCCCGGTGTGTGGCCTTCTCCCCAGCCGTGGCGAGGGCGCGGGTCCCGCCCGTTGGGCGCGGATCCGCATCCTGCGCAGTCCGTGGCGCGGCCCAGCCCGGTCATGCGGGCCGGCTTTCTGCTGCTGCGGCCGCGACCAGCCGGTTCGCGGGGCGGGCCAGGCCGTAGTTGTCCCGCAGGGTGCGGCCGGTGTACTCGGTGCGGAAGAGGCCGCGCCGTTGCAGGATCGGGACGACGTGGTCGACGAAGTCCTCAAGGCCGCCCGGCAGATGGGGCGGCATGATGTTGAAGCCGTCGGCGGCGCCCTGGGTGAACCACTCTTCGAGCTGGTCGGTCACCTGCTCGGGGGTGCCGGCGAAGACGCGGTGGCCGCGGCCGGCGCCGAGGCGGGCGATGAGCTCGCGCAGGGTGAGGCCATCGCGGCGGGCGAGTTCCGCGACGAGCGTGAAGCGGCTCTTGTTGCCGTTGATGTCCCGTTCCTCGGGCAGTTCGGGAAGCGGTCCGTCCAAGGGAAGCCCGGTCAGGTCGGTGCCGAGCATCCCGGAGAGCTGAGCGAGCCCGTACTCGGGTACCTGAAGGTTCGTCAACTCCTGTTCCAGCGCCCGGGCTTCGGCCTCCGTCGAGCCGATGACGGGGGCGATGCCGGGCAGCACCAGCAGCTCGCTGCCGGTGCGGCCGTAGCGGGCGAGCCGGGACTTGAGGTCCTTGTAGAAGGTCTGGCCGTCGGCGAGGGTCTGTTGCGCGGTGAAGACGGCCTCGGCGTACTGGGCGGCGAACTCCTTGCCGTCCTCCGACGAACCGGCCTGTACCAGCAGCGGGTATCCCTGGGGGGTGCGCGGTACGTTGAGGGGCCCTTGCACCCCGAAGTGCTCTCCGCGGTGGTTGATCTCCCGCACCCTGTCGGTATCGGCGTAGATGCCGCGTTCACGGTCGAGCAGGATCGCCTCGTCCTCCCAGCTGTCCCACAGCTTGGTGGCGACCTCGACGAACTCCCGTGCCCGCTCGTAGCGCAGCCGGTGCTCCAGGTGCTCGTCCTGCCCGAAGTTGCGGGCCTCGTTCACGGTGCCGGAGGTCACGATGTTCCAGCCGGCCCGGCCGCCGCTGATGTGGTCGAGGGAGGCGAACTTGCGGGCCGTGTGGAAGGGCTCGTTGAAGGTGGTGGAGACGGTGGCGATCAGGCCGACGTGCTCGGTGACCGCGGCGAGGGCGGACAACAGGGTGAGCGGTTCGAAGCCGCCGAGGGCGTTGTGCCGGACCTTTCCCCACAGGGCGAGGCCGTCGGCGAGGAAGACCGAGTCGAGCAGGCCACGCTCGGCGGTCTGCGCGAGCTGCTGGAAGTAGCGCAGATCGGTGACCCGTTCGGGCTGGGTACGGGGATGGCGCCAGGCGGCGTCGTGGTGGCCGGCGTTCATCAGGAAGGCGTTGAGGTGGAGCCGGCGGGGGCTGGTCGCGGTCATGGGATTCCTCGGATCAGGGCCGACGAGACGATCGGGTGAAGGTGAAGGCGAAGGCGAAGGGGAAGGGGAAGGGGAAGGGGAAGGGGAAGGGGCACGAAGAGACGCGGGAAGCTGCGGGACCAGAAGGCGGCCCGGTCAGCCGCCGACGGGCACGCGCCAGGAGCTGAGCCGCCGCTCCACGGCCACCAGGAACTGGTTGAAGGCCACGCCGATGGCGGAAATCGTGATGATGCCCGCGTACATCTGCGGGATCGCGAAGTTGTACTGCGAGGCGTTGATCAGATAGCCGAGGCCCGCCTTGGCGCCGATCATCTCCGCGGCGACCAGCACCAGGATGGACACTGATCCCGCCAGCCGGATGCCGGTGAACATCACCGGCACCGAGGAGGGCAGGATGACCTTCTGGAACAGCCGGGGCGCGGACAAGTTCATCGACTTCGCCAGCTTCAGCAGGGTCGGATCGACGTTGCGGACCGCGCTGATGGTGTTCAGCAGGATCGGCCAGGTGCACGCATACACCACGATGGAGATCTTCGAGGTCTCGCCGATCCCCAGCAGCAGTACGAACACCGGCAGCAGGGCCAGGGCGGCGGTGTTGCGGAACACCTCAAGGAGCGGTCCGAGGATGTCGGCGACCGGCCGGTACCAGCCGATCAGCAGGCCGAGCGGCACGGCGACGGCCACCGCGAGTCCGAATCCGCTGAACGAGCGGACCAGACTGGCGCGTGCGTTGTCGGCGAGCTGACCGCCGGACGCCAGCTCCCACCAGGCGCGGGCGACCCCGCTGAACGGCGGCAGGAAGATCCGGTCGACCAGGCCCAGCCGCGGTGCGGTCTCCCACAGCAGCAGCAGCGCCACGATCGCGACGGACTTGGTCGCCCCCCTGAGCAGCAGGTGCGGCAGTCGGCGGACCGCCCAGCGGAGCCGGGCCGCCGCGGAGGGCACTCGGCGCACTCCCGACTGTGATGCGTCATGCGGCACGGACGCCGCGGACGTGACGGAGGAGGGGGCGGGACCGGGGCCGGGGACGGACACGGACTCGGCGGCGCTCACCGAGTCCGGCGCCGTGATCTTCTCGGTGGCTGTGCCGGTTGTGGTGCTCATACGGAAACCTCCTCCTTCTCCAACTGCTGGGCCCTGGCCACCTCGTCGTGCAGCAATGACCAGATCTCGTGCCGGTGTCGGGTGAACTCGGGACTTGAGCGGAGGTCGGCCGTCGCCGTACGGGAGTCGAAGGCGACCGGCACGATCTGCTTGATGCGGCCCGGCCTCGACGTCATGACGGCGACGCGCTGGCCCAGGTAGACGGCCTCGTCGATGCCGTGCGTGATGAAGACGACGGTCTTGCCGGTTCGCTGCCAGATGCGCACCAGTTCGTCCTGCAACGATTCCCGGGTCTGCGCGTCCAGCGCGGCGAACGGCTCGTCCATCAGGAGCACATCGGGGTCGTAGGCGAGGCTGCGGGCGATCGCCACCCGCTGTCGCATCCCGCCCGACAGCTCATGCGGATGGCGCTCCTCGAACCCGGACAGACCAACCAGGTCCAGGAACTCCCGGGCCTGTGCGGCGCGTTGACGCCGCGGGACGCCGATGGCCTCAAGGCCGAACTCGACATTGCCCTGGGCCGTGCGCCACGGCAGCAGCGCGTACTGCTGGAACACGACGCCTCGGTCGAGGCCGGGTCCTGTGATGGGTTCGCCGTCCAGCAGGATGCGTCCGCCGGTGGGCCTGGTCAGGCCGCGGAGCAGGTCCAGCAGCGTCGACTTCCCGCAGCCGCTGGGGCCGACCAGGACGATGAACTCGCCGGCCGCTATCTCCAGATCGATGCCGTCGAGGGCGGTGAACCGGCTTGTCCGCCGAGCCCCCGTGCGGTCCTTGAGGGTGAAGTCCTTCCGGACGTTCTCGAACACGATCTTGGGTGTGAGGGGTTCCGTGGTGGATTCGGGCATGGGGTCAACTCCCGCTCTGCGCAGTGGCGGTGGACTTCTGGTTGCCGTTGAACTCGTTGGTGAAGAGGTCCGACAACGTGACCTGGCCCTTCTGGATGTCCCCGCGCCCGACCAGCCAGTCGATCCACAGTTGGAGTTCCGCGCCGGTGATCCGGCCCGCCGTTTCGGCGACGCCGTAGGACCACCAGTACTTCAGGGGTGCGGTCTCCTCATTGCGGCCGCGCTTCTTCACGATGTCCGTCATCCGGGCGATGACCTCTTCGCGCGGAGTGGAACGGGACCACTCGATGGCCCGCCCCACGGCGGTGACGAAAATCCGGGCCGTTTCGGGGTTCTGCTTCAGGAAGCGGTCCGTCATCACATAGGTGCCGGCGCTGAATGACCCGAGCAGTTCATGGTCGGTGAACAGCGGACGGACGCCCCCGGTTGCCAGGGCCTTGTCGCGCAGAATGCCGCCGAGCACGGCCACCTCGATCTGCTTCTGACGCAGCGACTGCTCCGTGTTGACCGGAGGCACCACAAGGGGCTCGACCTTGCCGATCTGCGCCCGGGAGAGACCGCCCCGCTGTAGATAGATGTCGAGCATGGCCTCGGAGTGGGCTCCCAGGGTGTTCATCCCGACTTTCTTGCCGACCAGGTCACGGGCCGAGCGGATGGGGCTGTCCTTGAGGACGTAGAAGCCGTTGTAGGCGTACTTGTCGGAGCCGTAGTAGCTGATGACCGCCTTGATGGGGGCGTTGTTCGCGGCCAGTTTGACAACTGCGCCGTTGAAGGCGCCTCCGAAGTCGATCTGGCCCGTGGCCGCGGACTGGATGTCCTGTGGCCCGCTGATGGTGTTGCCGACCCACTTCAGTTTCACGTCCTCCAGATAGCCGAGATTTTCGGCCAGTTCCGGCAGCGTGACCTGACCCGCCCAGCCTTGGTACCGGAGCGTTCTGGTCTGTCCCTTGCCGGAGGTCGCTCCGGTTGCGGTGCCGCAGCTCACGGCCACCGCTGAAAGTCCGAGCAAAGAGAGGAACTGGCGTCGGGTCGATGCCGTAGTGGCCATGGAAAGGTCCTGTTCAAACGAATGGGGACTGACTGCGGAACCGGCGGACGTGCTGCCCGAAACGGTGAGAAGTGATGCCTGTAGGGGTTCTTCGGCAGGAAGAATTCACAGCCGAAAGGAGCGCTCGGCAGTTGAGCACGGCAAGCAGGAAACCGGCTGGAAGGAGACCTCGTAAGGAACGCCTGCGAGAAATCGGTGATCTAAGTGATCTACGACGGAAGTGGCATGGTCGTAGCAGCCGACTCCGAAAAGGAGCGGGAGAAAGGGGCGCTCGTCAGCGGTTCAGCGGCCGACGGCACAGATGGCGCTGGCTTGACGTCGCAGATCGACGTGCAGGCGCGCGGCGAGATTCCCGAAGTTGCTCACAGCTAAGAGAGTTGCAGCGAAATCCGGCCAGGTCAACGTCGCGAGCAGGTATGTCTCATATCCTGAACCGACTGCCATGCAAGTGAAATGCGGCGTTCACATGGGCGTGGATGTCAGAGTGCTGACGGATCACGATCACACCGAGTCCGGCCGCGAAAAATCGAGCCAATTCGCCCTTGGGGCGGGCTTTCTGGGCTTTTTGGAGAGGGCGCCTCGCCGCAGATGCGGGCCCCCGGGACCTCAAGGTCGGAAAGGCAGGACGAAGGGGGGGTGCGCACCGTTGAGGAAGTAGTCACCGACGTCGCGGAGCCGGTGGGCGACGGGCTCGTACAAGGTGTGCGTCCGGACATTGCGCCAGAAGCGGTCGAAGCCCAGCCGCGAGGACGCGGAGCGGGCGCCGATGATGTCGAGGGCGCGCGCGGTGGACTCCTGCGCTGCCCTGGAAGCGGCGGCTTCGGCCATGGCCACGAGGACGGAGATCTCCGCGTACTCGTCGTAGCTGAGGTCTTCGCCTCGTGCCAGCCCGCCTTCCACGCCGTCCACTGCCTGATCGGCGAGCGCCGACGCGGATCGGGTGAGGAGGGTGAGTTCTCCGTAGGCGGTCAGCACCTGGGGATCCTGGGGGGAGCCGGACGGCCAGTCCGGGTGCCAGGGTGCGTGGCCCGCCCTGCTGTACTCGCGGGCTTCGGCGAGCACCCCCTCAGCCATGCCGAGGAGAAGCTGCGCCGAGAGAAGACGTCCGACCGGCGATGCCAGAGCAGACAGCGGCGACAGAACGTCGTCGTCCGCGGACAGGGAGCCGAGTACGTCGTCGGCGGCGACCGGAACGGCTTCGAACTCCACGCTCCCGCCGGCCGCGAGGCGCTGGCCAAAGGTGTCTGTGTCGCCGTTGATCCGCACGCCGCGGCGGACGGAATCGACGACGACCGCGACTGGTTCGCCGGTGTCGGCCCGCTCGGCCCGTACGGCGAGACGGTCGGCGACCAGAACCCCCGTGGCGTAGCTCTGCCGGCCGTCGAGCACATGGCCACTGCCCTTCCTGACCAGCGTCAGCGGCAGCTCCTGACGGGCGAAACCACCACCCCAGCACCACTGCTCCGCCGCGAACTTCCGCTCGACCTGAGCGGCCAGGGCGGGCTCGGCGAACAACCGGGCGCTCCACGACAAGAAGTAGTGACAGCCGAGCAGTTGACCGATCGCGCCGTCGGCGGCCGCTATCTCCCGGACGACGGCGTAGGCCGTCGGCCAGTCCGCGCCGCCTCCCCCGAGCCCGGCCGGTATGAGGAGCGTCAGCAACCCCGCCTCGCGCAACCCGCCCACCTCGTCGAACGGGGCCTTGCCCGCCTGCTCCCTGGCCACCGCGTCCGTGGCCAGGTCGTCCGCCGTCTCACGGGCCACCCGCAGCCAGTGCGCACGGCCGGGCCCGATCCGGTCGGAATCCGAGGCGGGTCCGGACGGCGCAGTGGCAACGCCCATGATGGCTGTCTCCTCAAGGTCGGTGGCAGGGTGCGGTGGTGGAGTCCTCTTGCCGATCGGGCACGTACTTGTAGCCCACGCGCCGTACGGTGACGATCCGGTGCCGGTGGGCTGTGCCCAGCTTGCGGCGCAGCCGCGCGACGTGGACGTCCACGGTGCGGCCGTCGCCGATGTGGTCGTAGCCCCAGATGTCGGCCATCAACTGCTCGCGTGAATGCACCTGGTGGGGATGCCGGACGAGATGGGCCAGCAGGCCGAACTCCAGGTAGGTGAGGTCGAGTTCACGTCCGTCGAGCTCTGCGGCATGTCGCGCGGGATCGATGCGCACGTGGCCGACTCCCGTCCGCCGCACGACAGGTGCGTCGGTATGGGCGAGCGGCCGGATGTCCGGTCGTGTCACGCCCTTCGCGAAGAGCTGGGCGGGATCGGTGCCCTCGGGGACGAGCACGAGGTAGCCGACCAGGGGAGCGGAACCGTTTTCCTCGTCGCCGAACTGCGCGGTGTCGCCCACGAGGCGGAGATGGCGCATGTCGGGGAGTGGCGCAGGCAGGGCTGTGGCGGGGGTGGGAAGTGCCGTGGTCATGGCGGTCGTCCTTCAGGGGTGCGTCGGGCCATCGGGCGCACGGGTGGCTGTGCCTGATCGCCTGGGGTGGGAGAGAAGGAGCGGAGCGGCACGCGCACCGTGTGAGCGGCGTGCCCTCTACGCGCGACAGCAGGCGGCGCTGACGACGTGACCAAAGTCGACATGCCGACGACGAACGAGTCGTTGCTGTGTGTGGGCCATGTGCATCATCCTGCGCACCCGATGGGCGGCCCGTCAATGCTTCCCTAGTAAATTGATGGGAAATGCAGGGAGGCGTGGCGGAGCATCCGTTAGCGACCGTATGGGCGCACCACACGCACCACACGCATGGGGCATCCACACGCATGGGGCGACCGCGCGCAGGACCTGCTGGGGTGCTGGTCCGGCATCCGGGCCGTAGTTGACGAGAAGCGGGATGTGCTGCTCAATTAGCCGCATGAATGCCGAGCAGCGCCTGGTCACCCGTGACCACATCGACTTCGGTCGGGTGTGGTCCGCGGCGTGTTGCGCCTGACGCGGCAGCGGGCCGTCTGACCGGCCCGTCCCTCTCTCGGTGACCCCGTCGGGGCCGAGGTCCACCCTTTGCGGCGCCGTCGTAGGCGGGCGCTGAACGCACACCGAGTGCCCGCCGATGCGCGTACGAACGGTTCTGAGAGACCTGACGCGCGCTGCCGCCGCCCCGCCCCGCCCCGTCCCCGCCCCGGCGTCATCACACCTGCTGACCACCTGGTTCCCAGCACCCTGAAGCGCCGTCACCCCCGGCTGCTCCCAGGGCCACCGGTGCTCGGTATCGACCTCTGCCTCTGCACTGCCTCTGCCTCGACATCGACAACGGCACACATCACAAGGTGCTGAAGCGCTGGAGGTTCATCCGACGAGGCCGTGACCGAGGCCGGGATCAGCCCGCGTGGACTGTCCAAGACCAGTACGTAGCCGCCGAGGACGCCGGGCCGCGGTACGCCGCAGTACGTGGCCCCGAACCAGTCCCACACCTACCTCACGCCCGCACGCTCCCGAAGGATCCGCAATGGCCACCGTCCTGTCTGTCTCCGGAAGCCCCTCCATCACCTCTCGTACCGCTCGCCTGCTGCGCCACCTGGACGCGCGGCTCACGGCACAGGGACACGATGTGATCCCCCTGGACATCCGCGACATCCCCGCCGAGGCCTTGCTCGGCGCCGACTTCCGGCACCCGGCGATCGTCGAGGCGACCGAACTGTTCGCCCGGGCTGACGGCGTCGTGATCGGCACGCCCGTCTACAAGGCCGCCTATTCCGGGCTGCTGAAGTCGCTCCTGGACCTCCTGCCGCAGTACGGCCTCGTCGGCAAGACGGTCCTGCCGCTGGCGACCGGCGGGAGCACCGCGCACGTCCTGGCGATCGACTACGCGCTGCGCCCGGTGCTCAGTTCCATGGGCGCCGCGCACATCGTCCAGGGCTGGTTCACGCTCGACAAGGACCTCGCGGTGGGCGCTGACGGCGCACTGATCGTCGCGCCCGGCCCCGCCGAGGCCCTGGCACAGGTCGTCGACCAGTTCTCCGAAGCCCTCGGCGGCCGAACTGCCCTGCCCGCGGCCGCC
This sequence comes from Streptomyces sp. NPDC048416, assembly GCF_043200435.1. Classification (NCBI taxonomy): domain Bacteria; kingdom Bacillati; phylum Actinomycetota; class Actinomycetes; order Kitasatosporales; family Streptomycetaceae; genus Streptomyces; species Streptomyces sp. NPDC048416. The sequence goes on along the minus strand of NZ_JBICXU010000007.1, from coordinate 240,090 downwards.
GAACTGGTCGCTTGACCACGGCCGCCGACGACGTGCGAAGGCTTGAACCTGGACGAGCCTCACCTCCCACTGGGTCCTGCCCGCCAACGGCGACAGCCGTCACGTCGTCGGCGGCGGCCACGGCACCCGGGTCACCGCGGTCGACGGTGACCGGCTGCGGCTCGCGCGGCTGAGACTTCCCGCAGAAGGGGTTCACAAACAGACCCGTTGCGGGTGTGTGGGCCGGTGAGCGCGGGGCATTCGGTGGCTTGGAGGTTGATAACTATGGTTCCCCTGCTTCTCGTTCTTCTGCTGGCTCTGATTCTCTTCGGTGCGGGTTTCGCTCTGAAGGCACTGTGGTGGATCGCCGTCATTGTGCTGGTCGTATGGCTGGTCGGGTTCATTGCCCGTCCCAAGGGTGGAAGCGGCCGCTGGTATCGCTGGTAGCCGCAGGCCGGTCGTCAACGTATGACGACGGGTGGGCCCCACACCGCAGGAAAGGGTGTGGGGCCCACCTGTGTGCGGCCCCGGGGGCGTCCGCGGTCTTGGGAGAGCCCGCGGCCTTGGACGCGTCCGCGGCCCCGGGAGAGCCCGCGGTCTCGGACGCGTTCGCGGTCCCGGGTGCGTCAGTGCCCCGCCGCTCCCGCTCCCGCTCCCGCTCCCGCCGCTCCCGCACGCCCGCCCGCGCCGTCCGCCGTCACGAAGGCGACGGCGCGCCGGACCACGGCCTCGTCACGCAGCACCTTCGTGTGGCCCAGGTCCTGGACACGCATCAGCTCCGCCCGGCCCCAGGCCGCCACCAGTGCCTCGCTGTCGGTGATGGGGGACTCGGGGTCGTTCTCGTCGTGGACGACCAGCAACCCGGCCGTGAACTCCGGTGCCGCCAGCGCCGGTTCGATGGCGTCGAAGGAGACCCCGAGCCACTGCTCCGCACGCGAGCGGACCAGCCCGATGGCCTCGGGCGACACCTGCATCACCTCGCCGGAGCGGCGCCACAGGCTGGTGTAGCTGCTGATGGGGTTCACAAACACGGCGCGCTCCAGCGCGACCCCGCGGGCCATGGCATACGTCGTGGCCGCGGCGCCCATCGAGTGGGCGACGACGGCGTGGAAGGGGCCGAACCGTTCGTTCGCCGCCTCGATCGCCCGGGCGAAGTGGATGACCGAGGACTCCGCTCCCTCCGACTCGCCGTGGCCGGGCAGATCGGCGACGACCACCGAGCAGCCCGCCTCGGCCAGAGCGTCCGCAAGGACGGTGAGGTGCCCGGCGTTGCCGGCCCAGCCGTGGACCAGCAGGACCCGCCGCTCTCCCTCGCCCCAGAGGTAGTGGACCACCTTGCCGCCGTCGACGACCTCGACCTCCTTGGCGGCCTGGTCAAGGATCGGCCGGGTGGCGTTCGGAGGCTGCGTCCGCATCGGCGTGAAGGCCAGCCGGCGCAGCTTCTCCGTCGTGTCGGTGTCCAATTGAATGCCCCTTAACTCTGTCTCTTCCACCCTCCGCAGGTACGCGGAGATGATTTTTGAACCTCGGGCGACTCCACGATGTCGAAGTGGCCCGCGTCCTCGACGAGTTGCATGGTGGAGCCACGCCAGTTCGCGTGCAGTTCGGCGGCGTGTGCCGACGGGCCGAGCCGGGCCGCCGGGCGGGCGCTGCGGGCGAAGGCCGTGCCGGTCTCCTCCGCCGGGCAGACGCAACAGGACCGGGTCACGCCCGCCCCGTGATCTCCGGCCGGGACGCCACGCGGCCCGCCGGGCGGCGGATCGTGAACGGCCCCCTGGCGCGGCCATCATGGGCCGCCCCAAGGGGCCTCGTGGTTCCTCCCGCTCGCGCCCGCGCCGGCCCGGCCGGCCGAGCTGCGGACGGGCCGAAGTGGCGGACGGACGGCGGGTGTCAGGCGGACGGTACGCGGATCAACAGGGCGTCGCCCTGTCCGCCGCCGCCGCACAGCGCCGCCGCGCCGAGACCGCCGCCGCGGCGGCGCAGTTCATAGGCCAGGTGGACGATGAGCCGGGCGCCGGAGGCGCCGATGGGGTGGCCGAGCGCGATGGCGCCGCCGTCGACGTTCACGATGTCCGAGCTGAGGCCGAGCTGTTCGGTGGAGACGATGCCGACCGCGGAGAACGCCTCGTTGATCTCTACCAGATCCAGGTCGGACGCCCGCAGCTTGGCCTTGGTCAGTGCCGCCGCGATCGCGTTCGACGGCTGCTCGTGCAGGCTCGCGTCCGGCCCGGCCACCACGCCGTGCGCGCCGATCTCGGCGATCCAGGGCAGGCCCAGCTCCTCGGCCTTGGCCTTGCTCGCCACCACCACGGCCGCCGCGCCGTCGGAGATCTGGGACGCCGTCCCCGCCGTGATGGTGCCGTCGGCGCTGTACACGGGACGCAGCTTGGCCAGGACCTCCGCCGTGGTGTCGGGGCGCACTCCCTCGTCGGTCTCGCACACCACGGGGTCGCCCTTGCGTTGCGGGACCGTCACGGGCGCCATCTCCTCGGCGAACCGCCCCTCGGCCGCCGCGGCGGCGGCCCGCTGGTGCGAGGCCGCGGCGAACGCGTCCTGCTTCTCCCGGGTCACACCGGCATAGCGGCTGTTGTACTTCTCGGTCGAGACGCCCATGCCCACCTGGTCGAAGGCGCAGAAGAGGCCGTCGTGGATCATGTGGTCGATCAGCGGTACGTCGCCGGCCTTGAAGCCCGCACGCGACTTGGGCAGCACGTGCGGGGCCTGTGACATGGACTCCTGGCCGCCCGCCACGACGAGGTCGAACTCACCCGCCCTGATCAGCTGGTCGGCCAGTGCGATCGCGTCGAGGCCGGAGAGGCACACCTTGTTCACGGTCAGCGCGGGGACGCTCATCGGGATGCCGGCGGCCACCGCGGCCTGGCGGGCCGGGATCTGGCCGGCGCCCGCCGTGAGCACCTGCCCCATGATCGTGTACTCCACCTGCTCGGGCGCCACCCCGGCCTTCTCAAGGGCCGCCTTGATCGCGATGCCCCCGAGCTGGGCACCGGAGAAGTCCTTCAGAGCCCCGAGCAGACGACCGGTGGGGGTACGTGCCCCAGCCAGGATGACGGAACCGGACACGATTGTCCTCCGTGGGTAGTAGTTGTGGGCCACAACACGGCTACATTACCCACGAGTTGGGGGCGTGAAGTGCGTGCTTTGGCGGTGTGAGCGAGGGCACAGCCGATTGGCGCAGTCCCGGGACCGCCCTGCGTGCCGCGCCGGGGGAGGGGCGCGTCGTCGGGCTCGTGGACGCCGGGGGAGGGGCGTGTTCTCGGGCCCGTGGAGGCCCGGGCGGGGGTGGCCGCTCCGGCCCCGGGTGCCCCGGCCTCCTTGCGTCCGACGACCGCCGCCGACCGCCGCAGCCCAGCCGCACGACAGTCGCGGATGGCCGCGGTCGCCCAGGGCGGTGGGTCGTCGGGGTGTTCTTCGCGCACATGTGCCCGTGGGGCGGATGTGGGGCCCCGCCCTATAGTTGCCGCTGTCCGCCGGTTCGGCGTCGAGGGGGCCCGCACATGGCCAGCGTGTTTCAGCAGCGCAAGCTCAGAGGAATGTTCGCCGCGTTCGACGCGGACGGCGACGGTTGCCTGCGCGAGGAGGACTTCACCGCGCTCGTCGCCCGCTGGCGCCGGCTGCCCGCGGTGGCCCCCGGAACGGCGCTGCACGCCAGGGTCGAGGCGCTGTTGATGGGCTGGTGGGCGGCGCTCCTTGAGGCGGGGAACGCCAGGGGGGACGGCACGGTCGACATGGCGGAGTTCCTGAGCCTGGTGGACAGGCTGCCCGAGCGGGTCGCGGAGGTCACCGCGACGGCGGACACGCTGTTCGACGCCGTCGACGCCAACGGGGACGGACAGATCTCCGCCGACGAACACCGCATGCTCGTCGAGACATGGAACGGCCGCCCCGTGGACATGACAGGTGTCTTCGCGCTGCTGGACCTGAACGGCGACGGCCACCTCGACCGTACGGAGTTCGCGCTCCTGTGGCGTCAGTTCTGGATCAGTGACGAACCCGCAGAGCCCGGTAACTGGCTCTGCGGCCGGATCCCCGACCAGGGCGGCACGGGGGACTGACAGCGCGCGTCCCTGCAAAGGCCGGCCGTGGTGCCCGCCGCGTGGACGCGACCGGTCCGGCGGCCGGCGGGATGGCAAGGTGGACAGCGCCCGAAGTCGCCCGCCGCGAAAGGTCGCCAGCATGTCCGTCATCCATCCGACGTCCCTGAACCCGACCAAGCTGGAACTCCTCACCCCCTGGCTCCCCACGCGCCCGTGGTTCCACGGCGCGGGGGAACCCGATCTGGCCAAGGCGGGCGGCTTCCGGCTGGACGACCCGCGGGGCGAGGTGGGCATCGAGTTCATCGTGACCACCGACAACTCCGGTGCGCAGCCCGTCACTTACCTGGTCCCGCTCACCTATCGCGGCGCCCCCCTCGACGGGGCGGAGCACGCCCTCGTCGGCACCATGGAGCACGGGGTACTGGGACGGCGCTGGGCCTACGACGCGTGCCACGACCCGGTGGCCGTGGCCCAGTTGTTCGCCCTGATCGAAGGCCGGGTCCAGGCCCAGGACCAGAACATCAGCGACACCCCCGACCATGACCTCGTATGCTCCCGCGCCGGCGACGGATCCGCCGTCGCGGCCGCAGCCGCCGCAGCCAAGGCCACCGACTCCGTCATCGACGACCGGGAAGGCACCGCGCTCGGACTCCCGCAGGGCGGGGTACTCCGCCTGCGCCGCGTTCTGCGGCCCGCCCAGGACGTCCCCTCGCCCCTCGCGGAAGACGTGACCGGCCACATCTCGGGTTCCTGGCGCCTGTCGGACGGCACCATGACGCGCGGTCTGTTCGCCGTCCTGAACGCCGGCGACCCGACCTAGGGGGCACCGGCATCGGCATCGCCCCCGGCCCGCCGCGCCCCGGCCCTGCGACCTTGGCGTCGTCTACGCTCTGATCACGGTGTACGGCAACAAAGGGGGCGTTTCGTGCCTGACGATCAGGGTGGCGTGGTCCTGTACTGGCGCCCCATGTGCGCGTACTGCATAAAACTCCGGCTTCGCCTGCTTTTCACACGGCTGCGGTACGTCAAGGTGAACATCTGGAGGGACCCCGACGCGGCGGCGTTCGTCCGCTCGGTCGCCGGCGGGAACGAGACCGTACCCACCGTGACGGTCGCCGGGCGCCCGATGGTGAACCCGTCGAAGAGGCAACTGCTCGACGCGGTCGCCGCCCACTCGCCGGGCTCGTTGTCCTGAGCGACCGACGGCCGCCCACAGGTGGCCCACAGGCGCCCGTAGTGAGCATGCTCCGGCCACGAGGCAGCGGGCGCTTCCCACGCCGTCACCGCTTCACGCCGCTACGCCGCTACGCGGTGGCCTGCTGCTGGATGCGGACCATGTTGCCGGAGGGGTCGCGGAAGGCGCAGTCGCGGGGCCCCCACGGCTGGTCGATGGGCTCCTGAAGGACCTCCGCGCCCGAGGCCCGCACCTTCTCGAACGTCGCGTCGAGATCGTCCGTCCTGAAGACGAGCGAGGGCATGACGCCCTTGACGAGCAGTTCCTGAAGGGTGTCGCCGTCCGTCTGGGAACGGCCGGCGTGTGGCTCGGACAGGACGATTTCGAGGCCGGGCTGGCTCGCGCTGCCGAGGGTGACCCAGCGGAAGCCGCCGGAGGCGACGTCGTTGCGCACGTCGAGCCCGAGGGCGTCGCGGTAGAAGCCGAGCGATTCGTCCGGGTCGTTGACGGTGACGTGGCAGTACTGGAGTGCGATGTTCATGCCGTCCACGTTAGGCGGCGGGATTGTCGTCCGCTTCTCGGATTCTGCCCGGCGGGTTGCGCATCGGCCGGGTGTGCACCTTGGCCACGCACGCGGGCATCGCCGCCACGGCCTCGTGGTCCTGGCCACGGTACGCACTCGGCGTCCGGCCCACGATTTCGGTGAACCGGGAACTGAACGAGCCGAGCGAGGTACATCCGACCGCCATGCACGCGTCGGTCACGCTCATGCCCCCGCGCAGCAGCGCCATCGCGCGCTCGATCCGGCGGGTCATGAGGTAGCTGTAAGGGGTCTCGCCATAGGCGGCACGGAACTGCCGGGAGAAGTGGGCCGGCGACATGAGCGCGTGCCGGGCCATGGTCGGCACGTCCAGGGGTCTGGCGTACTCCCGGTCGATGAGATCCCGCGCCCGGCGCAGGTGCACGAGGTTGGCGAGGTCTTCCGGGGTCATGTCACGACGCTACCACCGGGCCCCGGGGGCGGCGGCCGGGCCGACGCACCAACGGAACTGCGGCCGGGCCGGCCCCCGCGAGCCCCGGCCACGACCGGGTCCTCGTCCCGTACGGGCGATCAAGGCGGTCGTGGCCGGGGCGTCTCAGTGCTGGGTGTCCGGCAGGCGCGCGGGCGGGGCCTCGCGCTGGTGGGGGAAGTGCGACGCGTCGGGCAGGTCGCGCTGGAAGGAGACGGAACGGGCCGGAGCGGGGATCGAGATGCCCTCGGCCCGGTACCTGCGGTGCAGGCGCTTGATGAACTCGTGCTTGATCCGGTACTGGTCGCTGAACTCACCGACACCCAGGATCACCGAGAAGTTGATCCTGGACTCCGCGAACGTGTGGAAGCGGACCGCGGCCTCGTGGCCGGGCAGTGCTCCGGAGATGTCCGTCATCACGCTGTCGACGACGTCCAGGGTCACCCGCTCGACGTGTTCCAGGTCGCTGTCGTACCCGACGCCCACCTGCACCACGATCGACAACTCCTGTTCCGGGCGCGTGTAGTTGGTCATGTTGGTACGCGCGAGCCGGGCGTTGGGAATGATCACGAGGTTGTTCGACAGGTTGCGCACCACGGTGTTGCGCCAGTTGATGTCGACGACGTATCCCTCCTCGCCCCCGCTGAGCCGGATGTAGTCACCGGGCTGCACGGTCTTCGACGCGAGGATGTGCACACCCGCGAAGAGATTGGCGAGGGTGTCCTGGAGCGCGAGGGCGACCGCGAGACCACCGACCCCGAGCGCGGTGAGCAGCGGCGCTATGGACACGCCGACGGTTTCGAGCGCGACCAGGATGCCCATCGCGACCACCACGACGCGGGTGATGTTGACGAAGATCGTGGCCGAGCCGGCCACCCCGGTCCGTGACTGCGCAAGGGACTGCACGAGCCCCGCGACGACCCGGGCCACGGTGAAGGTGGTGATCAGGATGAACAGGGCGGTCAGGGTGTGGTTGGCGATCCCCGATACCCGTGTGGTCAGCGGCAGCGCCGAGGCGGCCGCTGCCGTGCCCGCCACGACGGCCGCCCACGGCGCGATGGTGCGCAGGGCATCGACGATGATGTCGTCCCCGCTCCAGCGGGTCCTCAGCGCGTGCTTGCCGAGCCACTTCAGCAGGACGCGCAGGAGCAGGCCGGCCGCGATGCCGGCGGCCATCGCTATGGACGCCGCGACCCAGTCGTGCAGGACAACGCCTCGGTTCAACGCACACCCTCCGGGCGGCGGGGGAAGGGGAGCGAGGGATGAACGGAGGGCGCCGTCGTTCGCCGTGTGTGATGTGTCGTCACCTTGTCACCTGTCAGATCGTCTTGCGTGGAGCCCCGTTGGCCGAGGCACCACTCGGAACGGGCTGCCATCCTGCCCCATGGCGCGAGCGCTCCCGTAGCTGGGCAGGGACCCTCGTGGGCCGCCCGTCCGTCGGCGGCCGGGCTCCGGCTGCGGCCCAGCTCCCGCAGCTGGGCAGGGGCCCTCGCGAGCCGCCCGCCCGTCGGCAGCCCGGCTCCGGCCGCCGCCCCGACGGCCACCCGGCCCGGCTTCGGCCACTGCCCCGTCGGACACCCGCCCTGACAGCCCGGCCCGGCGCCGGTCACCGTCCCGCGGCCACCCCCTGACCACCCGGCCGGGCGCCGGCCGGCGCCCGGCCCGCTGCCCCCCCCCGTGACGCAGCGCCTCACTCCCCCCACCCCGGCCGCACCGTCGCCGACCGGCCCCCGCCCCGTTCCCCATACGCCCGTGGAGGCATCAAATGCAGGGCGCGACGGTATACCTACCAGTGAGGCACTTGTCCGCTTCGTCGGTGTGCCCTTGCTGGCCGGTGCCCCGGGCGGCCTCCTGGGCGGCGGGAGCCTCGTAGCGGGCAGGAGCCGCACGGGTGCGGTGGGCCGTGCCCGTCCCGGACCGCCGTGAACCGGCCGATTTTCCGCGGTTCCCGGCCTCTGGCCCCCGACCGGCCGGGACAGCGACGATCACGCGAGGAGTGAGGCAATGGGCGAGAGGTCTGAGGGGATCGTTCAGTACTTCGACCGTGAGAAGGGCTACGGCTTCGTCGTGCCGTTCGGGCAGCACGACGCCATTCATGTGCGCCGCGAGGACATAGAGGGCGAGACGCAGACGCTGTCCGAGGGGCAGCAGGTCTCCTTCGTCATCGAGCTCGGCGTCGGCCGCTTCGAGGCGCGTGCCGTGCGTCCGTGAACCGCCGGGGCTGGAGGGGCCCGGACGCCCCACCGCCTGGGGTCACGCGTCCGCGGGGCGCCCACGGTCGCGTGGCCGGACGCCCCCACCGCCTCCGGCCACGCGCCCCCGGGCCGGCCGGCCGGTCCCACGTGGCGGATCGCGATCCGGTCGGGGTCCCGTCGTGGCCCGGTGCGATCACGAGATATCTTGATGTCGAGCAATGTTGCAGACGTGGAGCGGAGCACCCGGTGACTGACTCGACCATCATCTACACCCACACTGACGAGGCGCCGGCCCTGGCGACGCATTCGTTCCTGCCCGTGATCCAGGCGTACGCCTCGACCGCCGGTGTCACTGTGGAGACCCGTGACATCTCGCTCGCGGGGCGCATCATCGCGAGCTTCCCCGAGTTCCTTGAGGAGAGCCAGCGGATCGACGACGCGCTCGCCGAGCTCGGCGAGCTGGCCAAGACGCCCGGCGCGAACATCATCAAGCTGCCGAACGTGTCGGCCTCCATCCCCCAGCTCAAGGCCGCCGTCGCCGAGCTCCAGGGGCAGGGTTACGCGCTGCCGGACTACCCGGACGACCCGAAGAGCGACCAGGACAAGGATGTCCGCGCGCGCTACGACAAGATCAAGGGCAGCGCCGTCAACCCCGTGCTGCGCGAGGGCAACTCCGACCGCCGAGCCCCCGCGTCGGTCAAGAACTACGCCAAGGCCCACCCGCACCGCATGGGCAAGTGGTCCGCCGACTCGAAGACGAACGTCGCCACCATGGGCGCCAACGACTTCCGGTCCACCGAGAAGTCCGTGGTGATCGCGGAGGACGGCTCGCTGCGCATCGAGCTGGCGGCCGCCGACGGCACCACCACCGTGCTGCGCGAGTCCGTACCGGTCCTGGCCGGCGAGGTCGTCGACGCGTCCGTGATGCGCGTGGCCGAGCTGCGCCAGTTCCTCACCGCGCAGATCGCCCGTGCCAAGGCCGAGGGCGTGCTGTTCTCGGTGCACCTCAAGGCCACGATGATGAAGGTCTCCGACCCCATCGTCTTCGGTCACGTGGTGCGCGCCTTCTTCCCGAAGACGTTCGACAAGTACGGTGACGTGCTGGCCGCCGCCGGTCTGTCCCCCAACGACGGTCTCGGTGGCATCCTCAAGGGCCTCGACAACGTGCCGCACATCGGCGCGGAGATCAAGGCGGCCTTCGAGGCCGAGCTCGCCGAAGGCCCCGCCCTCGCGATGGTCGACTCCGACCGCGGCATCACCAACCTGCACGTGCCGTCCGACGTGATCGTCGACGCCTCCATGCCGGCCATGATCCGCACCTCCGGTCACATGTGGGGCCCCGACGGCCAGGAGGCCGACACCCTCGCGGTCCTGCCGGACAGCAGCTACTCCGGTGTGTACCAGGCCGTCATCGAGGACTGCCGTGCGCACGGCGCCTTCGACCCGTCGACGATGGGCTCGGTGCCCAACGTCGGCCTGATGGCGCAGAAGGCCGAGGAGTACGGCAGCCACGACAAGACCTTCGAGATCCAGACCGCGGGCACCGTCCGCCTCGTGGACGCCGCGGGCGCCGTGGTCCTGGAGCAGGAGGTCGCCGAGGGCGACATCTTCCGCGCCTGCCAGACCAAGGACCTGCCCATCCAGGACTGGGTCAAGCTCGCCGTCACCCGCGCCCGCGCGACCGGCAGCCCGGCCGTGTTCTGGCTGGACGAGAGCCGCGCGCACGACGCCACCCTCATCGAGAAGGTCCGCACCTACCTCGCCGAGCACGACACCGAGGGCCTGCGCATCGAGATCATGTCCCCGGTCGAGGCGACCGCGTTCTCCCTGGAGCGCATCCGCCGCGGCGAGGACACCATCTCCGTCACCGGCAACGTGCTGCGCGACTACCTCACCGACCTGTTCCCGATCCTGGAGCTGGGCACCAGCGCCAAGATGCTCTCGGTGGTCCCGCTGATGAACGGCGGCGGCCTGTTCGAGACGGGCGCGGGCGGCTCGGCCCCCAAGCACGTCCAGCAGCTGGTCAAGGAGAACTACCTGCGCTGGGACAGCCTGGGTGAGTTCCTCGCCCTCGCGGTCAGCTTCGAGCACCTCGCGACCACCACCGGCAACGCGCGCGCCCAGATCCTCGCCGACACCCTGGACCGCGCCACCGGCACCTTCCTCAACGAGGACAAGTCGCCGAGCCGCAAGCTCGGCGGCATCGACAACCGCGGCAGCCACTTCTACCTGGCCCTGTACTGGGCGCAGGAGCTGGCCAAGCAGACCGAGGACACGCAGCTCGCGGAGGCGTTCGCGGCCCTGGCCAAGACGCTGGGCGAGCAGGAGTCGGTCATCGTCGACGAGCTCATCGCGGTGCAGGGCTCGCCGGTCGAGATCGGCGGCTACTACCAGCCCGACGCCGACAAGGCCACGGCGGTCATGCGTCCTTCCGCGACCTTCAACAAGGCCGTCGCCACGCTGGCGTAACGTCCAACTCCCCTGTGCGGGAGCCTGGTTGAGCAACGAGCCGCCCCGGCCGGATTCCTTCCGGCCGGGGCGGTTCCAGTCCGGGCCGCGCATGCGCCGAGCGGGCGCGGACCCGCCCGGTGCGGCCGCAGGCCCGTGCCGCCGCACCCCGGTCCGAACGCTCGGTGCCGCCGCACCCCCGGTCCGAACGCTCCGTGCCGTCGGCGTCCGCCGCTCAGTGGCCCGAGGTGTCCCCGTCGGCGTCCGCCGCTCAGTGGCCCGAGGTGTCCCCGCCGTCGCCCGCAGCGTGGCTGTCGGTGTGGTCGTCGGCCTGTACCTCAAGGACGTCGTCCGTGCCGCGGCGCGTCTCGGCGAGGATCCCGGTGACCGCGACCGCCACCAGGCAGGCGGAGATGATCGCCTCGGCCCACAGGAACGCCGCGTAGTCGAGCAGACAGCCCACCGGCGGGTCGCCGGGGGCCGCGTTGCGAAATCCGACGAGGGCGAACAGGGTCGCCGCCATCCAGCCCATCGCGGGCCACACGAGCCCTCGGCGCTGCTCGATGATCACCCAGGTGGCGCCGAGCACCGCGAGCGCGAGCCCCCACATGATGAACATCATGAACCAGGCCAGGATGAAGGTCGCCCGGGAGCGGCTGACCCGGATCTCGAACGAGGCGAGCCCGTGCTCCTGGGTGCGGCTGACGACGCTCGGCTTGAAGAACGCGTCGACATCACGCAGCGAGACGGCGACCGGCACCTGTTTCCCCGCTGCCTCGGCGGCGAAGCCGATGGTCGTCGCGTACCGGTCGAAGGGGTAGTCCGAGACGGAACCGCCGTCCAGGCTGACCTTCACGTCCTCGTACGCGACCGGCCGGCCGGCCTTGAAGTCCAGGCCGGCGCGGATCAGCGAAGACGTCTCCACCGTCAGGTCGAGGGCAGGCGTGTACGGATCGCCCTGCTCCCGCAGCGTGCCCTGCGGGAGCACCAGGACCCGCAGGGTCAGCTCCCTTGCGACGGGATCGACCTTCTGGATGCTGGTGTCGATGAGCACGCCGTTCGCCGCCCCTGCCTCGCCCACGGTGTACTCCTGCTGGCGGACATCGCGCTCGTTGTAGTAGAGCAACACCCCCACGACGGCGGCCAGCAGGATCAGCGCGAGCGAGATGAGCCGGCGTACGACGTGTGTGCCCGGTCGGAAACGTGCCATATCTGAAGGAATACACCGCGGGACGCGCTGGTCCTGTGGAAGCCGGGCCGGTGCGTGGGGCCGGGCAGCTTCGCAGCACCTGCCGGGAGCGCCGGACGTGACGCGGCAGCCGGACCGCCGGCGCGTAGAGGCGGCGCGCGGCACGGTTCCTCCCGCGGCGGGCGGAGGCTCCGGCAGGGTCAATCGGCTTGTGTGCCGGACGAGTTGACTCCTGCCGTCCTCCACGGTCGCACTCCGCGAAGGGCCGGATCGACCTCCATCCGGACGTCCGCCGGCCACGCGCCGGAGCGGAACGCGGCCGTCACTGGCGCGAAGCGCATGTGAGCTGCGCCCCTGCCGGATCGCGAGCGGCCCCGGGCCACTTATCCTGAGCGACCCGGTCCGTACTCGGTGTCCTGGCCGCACAACCTGTCCTTGGAGTCCGCCTTGAGGGTAAATCTCCGTTCCCGCGTCACGATGTGGCTCGGGCGCACCTACCTTGCCAGGATCCAGAAGCGTGGTATCGGCCCCGCCACGATCTCGCTGCTGCCCGACGCACTGCTCATGCCGCTTCGCCGGGACGGGCTCGACCCGGTTCCCGAGCTGACCGCGCGACAGACCGACGAGCCGGTCAGCAAGGTGCCGTTGCCGTTCGGCATGGACGCCTGGGTGGTCACCGGCCACGACGCCGTCAAGGCCGTCCTCGGCTCCGCCGACGGGTTCAGCAACGACTTCACCCACCTCGCGGGCAACGCGGGCGTCGTCGAGGAGCAGCACCCCGGCGGCCTGGGGTTCAGCGACCCGCCGGTGCACACCCGGCTGCGCCGCATCCTGACACCCGAGTTCACGATGCGCCGGCTGCGCCGCCTGACCCCGCGCATCGACGCCCTCGTCGAGGAACGGCTCGACGCGATGGAGGCGGCGGGCGGCGTCGTCGACCTGGTCGAGGCGTTCGCGCTGCCCATCCCGTCGCTGACCATATGCGAGCTGCTCGGCGTGCCCTACGAGGACCGCCACGACTTCCAGCAGCTCGCCATGGAGCGCTTCGACCTGTTCGCCGGGGCCACGGCACCGCTGGGCGCGATGTCCGCCTCGCTGTCCTATTTCCGCGATGTGGTCAAGAAGCAGCGTGAGACCCCGGGCGACGGTCTCATCGGCATGATCGTCAAGGAGCATGGCGACAGCGTCGGCGACGACGAGCTCGCGGGCCTCGCCGACGGCGTGCTCACCGGCGGGTTCGAGACCACCGCGAGCATGCTGGCGCTCGGCTCCCTCGTCCTGCTCCAGGACCCGGACGCCTTCGCGCGAATAGCCCACGACGAGGCGGCCGCCGCCACCTTCGTCGAGGAGGCGCTGCGCTACCTCACCGTCGTGCAGCTGGCCTTCCCGCGCTTCGCCCGCGAGGACGTCGAGATCGCGGGCGTGCGCATCCCCAAGGGCGACATGGTGCTGTGCTCGCTCAGTGGCGCCAACCGTGACGCCTCCTTCACCGCGGACGGCGGCCGCTTCGACCCGCACCGCAAGGCGAGCGGCCATCTCGCCTTCGGCTACGGCATCCACCGCTGCATCGGCGCCGAACTGGCCCGGATGGAACTGCGCGCCGCCTTCCCCGCCCTGGTCCGCCGCTTCCCCGACCTGCGGCTCGCCGTACCGGCCGAGGAACTGGCCTTCCGCAAGCTGTCGATCGTGTACGGAGTCGAGTCGCTGCCGGTGCGCCTGCGGGCCTGACCGCATCCGCCCGGGCCGTGACCCGGGCGGCGCGCCGGGTCAGCTCACCGTCAGAGCGGTGTCGTCGAGGACGAACGACGTCTGGAGCTTGGAGCCCTCCGTGGCGGTGAACTTGAGCGTCACCTGCTGTCCCGCGTAGGCACCGAGGTCGAAGGTGCGTGGCGCGTAGCCGCTCGCGGCGTTCAGGTTGGAGTACGTGGCGAGGGTGGAAAGGACCGTTCCGCTGCCGTTCACGACCTGGACCTTGAGGCTGTCGTACGCCGTGCTCGTGGTCGTCTCTGCGGTGTCGATGTGCAGCTGGAAGCCGAGCGAGGCGGCGCAGCCCGCGGGGATCGTGACCGTCTGGGCGAGGGTGTCGGTGTGCGCGGTCCCCTTGCCGCCGAGCCACGCCTTGTACGCGCCGGTGCGGGCGGGTTCACCGGCGCCGGTGTTGATGATGCCGCTCGTGGCCGCCCAGCCCGAACCACCGGACTCGAAGCCGGGATCGCTGAGCAGCTGGGCGGCGGTGCACGACGTGGTGCCACCGTCGCCGGCCGCGCCGGACAGCCACTCGGTGGCGTTGAGCGCCAGCGCGGCATCGGTGCCCGCCGGGTCGTTCCAGCCGTCGTAGAGGGTGTTGCCGGACTGGCCCGTACCGTCGTCGATGGGCGAGCTGTCGCCCCAGAAGGCGACGCGGCCGCTGCCGAAGGTGCTGGTGGCGAAGAAGGCGCCGGTGTTCCCGGACGATCCGGTGCGGTAGACCTCGCCCTTGACGGCCGCGTTGTCGGCCGGCTTGAGGGTCACGGTCGTGCCGTTGCGGATGATGCTTCCGGTCACCTTGCCGAACGAGCCGTTCAGGACCGGGTCCTGGGTGTTGCTGACGGCCCGGGGGTTGTCGGTGGCGATGTTGAGCGAGTCGACCGAGAACCCGAACGGGTCGGTGCTGTCGACGCTGTTGTTGGACATCAGGTCGTTGATGACCTTCACCGCGTCGGCGCCGTCGTTGTTGCGGTCGGAACCGGTGTGGTCGGAGATGAGGAAGAGGCCGCCGCCGTTCTTCACGAACTGCATCACCGCGGTCTTCTCGGCCGCGCTGAGCAGCACGTTCGGCTCGGGCATGACGAACGTGTCGAAGTTCTTCAGGTCGAGCGCGGACGACGTGCCGTAGGTGATGGTGTTGCCCGAGGGCAGCGTCTTCAGGGCGTAGGCGCCCGTCTTGTGGAGCGCCACGCCCCAGGAGGAGAGGGCGCCGGTCCAGTCCTTCTCGGCGCCGGGGGACGGATTCTGCGCCAGCGGGTCCGGCTGGCTCGTGCTGATGATCCAGTCGGCGTTGCCTGCGGTCTCCGCCTTGGAGTTGTCGAACAGCACCCGGTGCTGGGTGGCGGCTGCGGTACGGGCCGTCGGGGCGGGCGGGGTGGCGGCCTCGGCGACGGCGCCACCGGCGACGACCAGCGCGCCGAGCGCGGTCAGCGCGCCGGCGGTACGGCGGCGCGAGTGGCCGGAACGTATGGCTCCGAGCATCCTGCGTACCTCCATCGGGGGTGGGGGAGAGGTGGTGGGGACACCAAGTCTGCGCGCGTAGAACGTCGTTGGACGGACATCCGTGCGGCGCTCGATTGAACCGTACATGGCGAAAACCCGCCACGGCAGGGCTTGGCGCCCACTGCCTCGTCACCGGCCCGCCGCCGTCACTTCTTGAGGACGGCCTCCATGACCGCCTTGGCGATCGGCGCGCCCAGCTTGCCGCCGGCGATCTCGGACCGCTTGATGTCCATGTCCTCGGGGTCGACGAACACCGCCACCGCCACCGGCGAGGTGCCGTCGCTCGACTTGGCGTACGAGACGAACCACGCGTAGGGGCGTTCCTCGCGCACGTCGCTGCCGTGCTGGGCGGTGCCCGTCTTGCCGCCCACCGTGACCCCGTCGATCCGCACCTTCTTCGCGGTGCCCTCACTCGCGGTGAACTCCATCAGCTCCTGCACCTTCTGCGCGGTCCTCTGCGAGACCGCCCGGCTGAGCACTTCGGGGGCGGCCTTCTCCAGCGTCTCCAGGTCCGGGCCGCGCAACTCCTCGACCATGTACGGCTTCATCACCGTGCCGTTGTTGGCGATCCCCGCGGTCACCATGGCCATCTGGAGCGGAGTGCTGGTCAGGCTGCCCTGGCCCATGCCGGTCAGCGCGGTCTGCGGTGCGTCCAGGCCGCCGGGGTAGCCGCTCTTCGCCGAGCGGACCGGAGTGAACTGCTCCTGGTTGAAGCCGAACTTCTCCGCCGTCTCACGCATCCTGTCCCCGCCGGTCTTCAGCGCGGTCCGCAGGAACACGTTGTTGCAGGACCACTGCATGCCGGTCTTCAAGGAGACCTTGTCGCACAGCGAGTCGTCGACGTCGTTGCCGACCCGGGTGGTGCTGAGCGGCAGGGTGAAGGGGGCGGGGGCATCCGGCATGGGGGCGTCGACATCGGTCACGACTCCGTGCTCGATGGCGGCGGCCGCGGTGAGTATCTTGAAGGTCGACCCCGGCGGATACACCTCGCGCAGCGCCCGGTTGGCGAGCGGCTTGTCCTTGGCCGTGTCGAGCCCGAGGAATTCCTCGCCCTCCCGTTCCGACATCCCGGCGAAGGCCGAAGGGTCGTAGGACGGTGTGCTCACCATCGCGAGGATCTTGCCGGAGCGGGGGTCGAGGGCGACCGCCGCGCCCTTCGCGCCGAGGTCCGTCAGCCCCTTGTAGGCGGCCTTCTGGGCGGCCGGATCAATCGTGGTGATCACATCACCACCGCGCGGACTCCCTTGCGTGAAAAGGGACTTGGCGTGGCCGAGGAACAGCCGGTCGTCCTTGCCGTTCATCACCTTCGCATGCACCCCCTCCAGGAAGGTCGCGCCCTGTGCCTGCGAGAGGTAGCCGGTGACCGGCGCATAGAGCGGGCCGTCGGTGTAGGTACGCTTGTACGCGAAGTCCGAGCCCGGCGTCACCACCGACCCCGTGATCGGCCGGCCTCCTACCACGATGTCGCCACGTGGCCGCGAGAAGGCGTCGATCTGCACGCGCCGATTGTGCGGGTCCTGGGCGAGGGTGTCGCCCTTCACGAACTGGACCCAGGTCGCCCTGGCCAGCAGAGCGAGCACCATCACCCCGCAGAGGACGGCCATGTGCCGCAGCGGCTTGTTCATCACACTCCCAAAGACATGCCGAACCGGGTTGAACCGGACAACTGGCGATCAGCAGAACAGGCCCGGCACCTCGCTGTCCAAGAGCGTCACGGCAGTACCGGCCATAGCGGTTCGCCTATCGCGGCAGGTCACAGCCGTACGAGGCGGCGCTGCCCGGGTGCGGCTGTTACGCAAGGGTCATGAATCGGTCGTGGCGGCACCCCACGTCTGCGGGCGCGCGACCTCGGGGCGCCACGCGCGGCGCGTACGGGCCCTAAGCTGAGCAGCCATGTTCGCTCCGCAGGGCCCCACCGTCCGGGAACTCGCCGTCCAGGCACTGTCGTCCGTCGAGCACGGCTACGACCTCCTGGCCCCCAAGTTCGACCACACCCCCTTCCGAACTCCTGACGTGATCCTCGCCCCCGTGGCGTCCGTACTCCGCCGGCTCGGCCCCTTCGGCCGGGGGCTCGACCTGTGCTGCGGCACCGGCGCGGGCCTCGACGTGCTGCGCGAGGTGTGCCGGGAGCCGGTCACCGGGGTCGACATCAGCGCCGGAATGCTGGCCGTCGCCGCCCGCGCGCATCCTGGAGCGCAGCTGATCCGGGCCGACGCGCGGGCGCTGCCCCTGCGCTCCGGGTTCGACCTGGCCGTCAGCTTCGGGGCGTTCGGGCACTTCCTGCCCGAGGAGCACCCCGGCCTGTTCGCGCAGGTGCACGCCGCGCTGCGGCCGGGCGGCCGATTCGCGTTCCCGGTGGTGGCGCCGGCCCGGCCCGGCACCCGCAGGCATCTGGCCCTGCTGGGGTTCGACGCGGTGATGCGGGTGCGCAACGCACTGTGGCGCCCCCCGTTCGTCATGTACTACCGCGGATTCGGACTCGCCGACGTCCGCAGGGAACTCACCGCCGCCGGCTTCCACGTCGAGCTGTACGCCCTGGAGGAGTGCGGGCGGCGCCTGGACGGGAGCCCGCGCGCACGTCTCGTGGTGGCCACCCGGCTCGGGTGAGGGGGGCGGCCCGCGCGGGGCTGCGACGTCATGACCAGGTCCGGCCTCAACTGGGCCTGGTGCACGGCGCGAAGGTTCAGCGGGCCGCCCGCTCCTCCACGGACGTGCGCCAGCCCGCCCTTTCCGCAGGCGTCTCCTGTCCGGCCTCGGGGGCGCGGTGACCGCCGCGGGTGAAGAACCCGGCAAGGGGGAGAGTGGCGGCGCCCACGGTGACGGCGTCCGGGCCGAGCCGGCCGAGCTCGATGGTGACGCGCTCCGCCGGGTGGCGCAGGGCGTAGGCGGTCGCATGGCGGCGGACCGACTCCAGGATGTACGGGCCGAGTTGGAGCCCCGCCCAGCCGCCGATGAGGATGCGCTCAGGGTTGTACAGGTTGATCAGGTCGGAGAGCCCGGCGCCCAGGTACTCGGCGGTCTCCTCCAGCACCGCGCGGGCCACCGGCCCGGCGGCGCCGTCCTTCTCGCGTGGGTACGCGGCGTCGAGCAGTGCCGTCACGGCCGTCTCCTCGGCGATCCGGGGCGGCAGTTCGGCGCCCGCCTCGCGCCAGCGCTGGATGAGGGCCTCGGCGCCCGCGTACGCCTCAAGACAGCCCAGCGCGCCGCACCGGCAGCGCCGTCCCCGCACATGCACGGTGGTGTGGCCCCACTCGGCGGCGCTGCTGTGCGCGCCGCCGTAGATCGCGCCGTCCGAGACGATGCAGGCGCCGACACCGGAGCCGAACAGGACGATCACCGCATCGGACGCTCCGCGCCCGCCGCCGAACCACATCTCGGCCTGGCCGAGCGTCTTGGCGCCGTTCTCGATGAAGTAGCGGGTACCCGGGGGCAGTTGGAGGGATTCGCGCAGCAGCGACTCCAGGGGGACCGCCTCCCAGCCGATGGTCTGGCCGTGGACCACCGCACCCTGGGGTGAGCTGCGGTCGACGATGCCGGGCACGCCGATACCGACGCCGAGCAGCCGGGCGGGGTCGAGCCCGCTCTCGCTCAGCACGGCGGCCACGCCCTCGCGGATATGGGCCACGATGTGCCCCACGTCGTAGCCGCCCACGTCCAACGACAGCTCCACACGCGCGAGTTCGCGCAGGACGAGGTCGAACAGCTCGACCCTGACCCGGGTCTCTCCGACGTCCACACCGATGAGGTATCCGCTGTCGGGGGCGACCCGGAGGAGGGTGCGCGGCCTTCCGCCGTCGGAGTCCACCACTCCGGCATCCTCGACGAGGCCGTCGGCAGCGAGCTCCGCGACGACGTTGCTGATGGAGCCCGAACTCAGCCCGGTGGCGGGGCCGAGCGCCTGCCGGCTCATGGGACCGTCGAAATACAGCCGCCGCAGCACCGCGCTGCGGTTGTCGCGCCGCAGGTCGCGGACGGTCCTTCTGTTCGGCGTGGTCATGTGGCGCCCTCCCTGCGTGCAACATACCGGTGCGCGAGCCCTCGGCGTGCCGTGTCCCGCCTCTTAACTCACGTTCTAAATTAAGGCATGAAGTCATGGGGCGGTCGCCACCGGGCCGCAGGTGCCCCGCTGCCGGGAGCATCACGCGCCCGCACGCGACGCGTCGGCGGCCGGCATGGCAGGCCGCCAGGGTCACACTCTTGTGAGCTGTTCAGTCAACTGCCTTCTCGTCACAGGGCGTCGGGGCCGCCGCGCCCGGTGACGCGCCGGTCACATACTGGACGAGGCGATCGAGGAACGCCTGCTGGCCCTGGACGAGCAGCACGGCCGCGGCCTCGGGAGGCAGCCAGGCGAACCGGTCCATCTCGGGGAACTCGCGCATCGTGCCCGATCCGCGCGGCCACTCCATGGTGAACGTGCCGGGCACCGCCTCGGCCGGGTCGAGATCGCCCTCGACGGCCCACGCCGTCACAGTCTTGCCGCCGCGCTGCACGATGTCGCCCAGCGGCACGAGCACGCCCTGGGGCGACGGCAGCCCCAGCTCCTCCTGGAACTCGCGCCGCGCCGCCGCCTCGGGTCGCTCCTCGGGACCGTACTCGCCCTTGGGGATGGACCAGGCGCCCGTGTCACGCCCCGCGAAGAACGGGCCGCCCATGTGCCCCACCAACACCTCGATCCCGTCCCCCGCCGCGCGGTACAGCAGGAGCCCGGCGCTGCGCTTTCCGCCCATGGCGCCAGTCTGAGGGCCCGGCGGGCGCGGCGCCACGGGGCGGGGAGGGGGACGGGGTTCTGGTTGATATGTATGGGTAGTCGCACGCTGAGAGCGAAGGCAGGAGGTGGTGCAGGTGAGGGACCCCGGACGTCAGGAGACGGCCGAGGAGCGCGCCGACCGCAGGTGGGGCGATCTGCTCCAGGAGCTGAGGGTCGCCCAGACCGGCGTGCAGATCCTCTTCGGCTTCCTGCTCGCGGTCGTGTTCCAGCAGCGGTTCACCTCGCTGAGCACCACCGACCGCACCATCTACGTAGTGACGGTGGTCCTCGGCGCGGCCACCACCGGGGCGCTGATCGGGCCGGTCTCCTTCCACCGCATGCTGGCCGGGCAGCGGCTCAAGCCGCAGACGGTCACCTGGGCGTCCCGCCTCACCGTGGTCGGCCTGGTGCTCCTCCTGTGCACGGTGGCGAGTTCGCTGCTCCTCATCCTGCGCGTCGCGCTGCACAGCGCCCTCGCCCCCTGGCTGGTGGCCGCGGTGGTCTGCTGGTTCGTCTGCTGCTGGTTCGTGCTGCCGGCCCTCGCGCGCAGGCGCTACCGCGACCGCGACGGCTCGGACGAGGGGTCCCAGAGCTCGGACGAGGGGTCCTAGGGGGTGTCTGGTGGATCAGGGTCGGTCAGGGTGCGGCGTCTGGTGCGGTGCATCGCAAGGCGCCGGAACGTCGTGATAGCGGAGCTATCGGGGCGTTTCGGTAACGCCGCGAGGTGCCGTGCCAGGCGCCGCACCCCCGGCCATGATCCACCAGACACCCCCTAGGGCTCGGAGTAGCTGAAGTCGCCCATGCTCCAGGCGCTGACGTCCTCGATCGCCACGCGGTACATCCCGCCCGTCTCCGGGATCCCCACGGTGCCTTGCAGAATCCGGGCCACATGGAAGTGCAGATACCTGGGCGGTCCCTCTTCGCGCGGTACGGCGGTGAAGACGGCCGAGAAACCGCGCAGGCGCTCCGAGTCCGCGAGGACTTCCGACACTCGCTGCCTCCAGACCGATTCGGGGGCGAGCCGTCCCGTGAGGACGGCGCCACCGGCGACCACGGTCAGAGACATCTGATTGCTGTGCCCGGACTCCACCTGGGCGGCGATGTCAACGAGCAGTTCGTCAGGCTTCGACATGACAGAGGATTCTAGTGGCCGCCCGATGGTCCCCCGCGCGGGTGGCGCCACCCCCGCCATGAACCCGGGATCACACGTCCTCCCCGTCGAGCACGAATTCCCACCGGGCCCAGGCAGCGCGACGCTCCGTACCGGGGTGGCGGCGGAGGGTAGTGCCGGTGCGGGGCGTGTGTGGTTGTCCGGTTTGCCGGGTATCGGGCTGTTACGTAAGTGAGTCCTGAGCCCCCGGGGAGCCGTGCATGCCCACCAGCGACGCGATCGTGATGCTGCGGGAAGGCCACAAGGAAATCAGGCGCCTGATCCGTTCGTACCGTGCCACCGGGGATCCCGGTGCGGTGGAGCGGTTCCTGAGCGCGCTGGCCGTGTACACGTACATCGAGTGCGAGGGAATGTACCCACGGGTGTCCGTCCTGGCCCCCGAGACCGAACTGACCATCCTGGATCTCCGGGAGGAACACCACATCGCCGAGGTGCTGGCCGCCGAGTTGCACGACATGCGTCCCGAGGAGATCTCCTTCGACGCCAAGGCGCGCCTGTTGATGGGCATTGTGGAACGGCACATGGACACCGAGGACACCAGGTGGTTCCCGCATGTGCGGACGGCCGTGCCGCGCAAGGAGCTGCGGGAGATCGGCGCCTGGATGACGGTGCTGGCCGAGCGGGCCCCCCGGCGACCGCACCGCGCCAGCCGGCAGCAGGCCTGGGACGCGGTGGCCGCCTGAGGCGCGCCCTGACCGCGTCCGACCGACGCGTCGGCGCGCGCCGAACCGCTCATGCGGCGGTACTGAGCCGCCAGGTGATCCACCCGCGCCGAGTCGCCATCCGGTGGGTGGCCGCCACTCAACGGTCGGACTCAGCAGTCGGACTCAGCAGTCGGAAGGAGAGAAGCAGCATGGCACCCGCACGTCATGAGCTGGACCGGGCCTGGGAGTTGGCCACGTGTGCGAGTGAGGTGCCTGAATGGGGACCCGAGCCGGAGCTCCTGCACGTGTACGCGCCGCACCGCTCGGCGGCATGGGCCTGTGGCACCGAGCGACAGGTGCGGTGGCGCCTCCACCTTCCCCGGCGGGACGCGCGTCCCGTCAGCCTGAAGCTGGTCACCGCCCGGCAATGGCGGGGCGCCGTCATCCAGTTGGCCTCCGACGTCGATCCGTGCTGGGGTGGCATGACCGTCAGCGTGCCCCACGTACCCCGGGGCACCTACTGGATCCAGGTCTCCCGGGACAGCCGACTGCTCGCCACCAGCAGCCCCTTCGTGATCGGGCCCGCCGCGGCAGCCCCGCCCGGCCCGTGGGCACCGCCACGCGCCGACGGCCCGGGAGTTACATGCCGGACTGCTCCGACTGCTTGGCGGAGACGGCGAGCGTGAAGGAGTGCCCGGCCGGGTCGGCGTAGACACGTTCGTCGCGGGGCCCGTTGTTGTCCTTGGTGTCTACGGGCGTCGCGCCCAGCGTGATCGCCTCGCGCTCCGCGGCGTCCATGTCGCCGTACGCGACGACGATCCGCAGATGCGCCTGCTGGGAGTCGTCGGGGCGTGGCCAGCTCGGCGGCGCGTACCCGTGGTCGCGGCGGATCGCCAGATGGACGCCGTGCCCGCCGACGATCTCGACGAAGTCCGGGTCGCAGGCGGTCTCGATCTCGGCGCCTAGCAACTTGGCGTAGAACTGGGCGAGTTCGACGGGCTCGGCACAGTCCAGGACGAGGATGCTGGTCTTGGAAACACTCATACCGGGCGAGTGCCCGCTCGGGGGCCCCGCCTAACGCGCCCCGGCGGCGCGGCCAGGAGCCGTCACCGGCCCACGCGCGAGGAGGGGCGGCGGCCCAGCAGTTCGGCCAGCCCCCGCCGCGTCGCGGCCAGTACGACTCGGTCCTCGGCTCGCAGGACGTACCCGGGCGGCAGCCGCCACACCAGGTCGCCGGGGCGTCGGGTGGCGCCGAGATCGGGCACGCGGTCCGCGGGGGAGGAGGTGTCGAGTGCCAGGATCCGCCACGCGCCCTCACGGAACGCCTCCTCCACGGTGCGGCCCACCAGTTGGGGGTGGCCCGCCACATCG
Organism: Streptomyces sp. NPDC048416; assembly: GCF_043200435.1. Classification (NCBI taxonomy): domain Bacteria; kingdom Bacillati; phylum Actinomycetota; class Actinomycetes; order Kitasatosporales; family Streptomycetaceae; genus Streptomyces; species Streptomyces sp. NPDC048416. The sequence goes on along the minus strand of NZ_JBICXU010000007.1, from coordinate 216,858 downwards.
ACGGCGGCGAAGAGCAGCACCTTGCGCTCCACCGGTATGGCGCCCAGGATCTGACGGCCCATCATGGCTCCGGCGAAGGCGGGCGCCGCCAGGTGCGAGACGCTGCGGCTGCGTGTGAGAGCCTGCGGGTGGGCGGCGCGCAAGGTGCGGTGGACGGCGCTCGCGAAGTCGTCGTCGTAGAGCCGCATCACGACCCGCAGGTCGGGTTTGACCGAGCGGGCGTACAGCGCCGCCTCCAGGTTCGTGGTGTCGGAACTGGTCACCGCGAGCAGGGCGTGGGCCCGGTGCACCCGGGCGGATTCCAGGATGCCCTCCTGGGTGACGTCGCCGATGACGGTGGGCACCCGCAACCGCCGGGCGAGCGCGATGCCGCGGGCCTGCGGGTCGGACTCCACGCACACGACGGGGATGTTCAGCTCGCGCAGCCGCACCAGGACGCGGGCGCCGATCTTTCCCATCCCGAGCAGCACCACGTGGGCGGAGAGCCCGCGCGGGGGACGGGGCAGCGCGGAGGCGTTGCGGAAGGTGCCGAGACCTTCGAGTACCGCGGCGATCAGGACGGGAAGGAGCAGCAACCCCGTGAGCCCGGACAGGAGTTGGAGGATCTGGCGGCTCACCGGCTGGTCGATGGCGGGATCGTCGATGGCGAAGATGTCGAGCAGGGTCAGATAGGCGGCGTGCAGCGGGTCGTCACCGGTGGTGAGCCAGGTCGCGACGGCGAGGGCGAACACCGACGCGACGATCCCGGCGAGCGACCAGCGAAGCCTCCGTGAGAACAGCCTGCCGAGCGGCGCGCCCAGGTCGGTGAGGCGACCCGACGACTGGACGGGCCCGGTGTAGGTGACGGTCTCCAGCACGACCCGGCCCCGATGGGACGCCTCGTGCAGCGTCCGCTCGTCCGGAAGCAGCCGCGGCCCCTCCGCGCCGCTGCGGTCCGAACCCTCGGCGCCCGCCGGGTCGTTGGTGGTCGACGACAGCAGGGCGAGGGTGCACAGACCGGGGTCGACGCTCTCGCCGTCGCGAGCCGGCGGGCGCTGCCCCGCCCGCAACAGCACGCCGTCGGCGCGTACGACCTTGCTGGTGCCGGCGAGCGCGGTGGCCGCCAGCGCGGGCGCGGCGGTGTCGGCGTCGGACAGGACGGTGGTGGAGGTCTCGGCGCCCGCCTGGCCCGGATCGGGCGCCGTGAGAGCCGCGGCCTGGTCCAGCAACTCCTGGAGATACTGGCCGAGTTTGCGGTTGTAGAGGCGGATGACGAGGCGGACACGCGGGTTGAGCCGGCGGGCCACGAGGGCCGCCCGGATGTTGGTCTCGTCGTCACGGTGGACCAGGGCGAGCGCCGCCGCCCGCTCGACGCCGGCCTCCAGGAGCGCGGCCTCGGCGGGCTCCTGCGCCTCCACGAGCCGGGTGTCGTCCGGCGCTTCGGGCCCGGGCACCGCGGCGCGCAGCATCACCGACGACACCCGCCCGAACAGCCCCGAGGCCCTGGCGCGCCCGGCAGGCAACTGGGCCGCCGCCCCGGTCTCCGGCGGTACGACGAGGACCACGCGCTCCCCGTACACCTCCCGCAGTTCGCCGGCGAGCCGGTGGGCGAGGGCGTCGTCCCCGCTGACGATCATGTGGCCGGCGGGCGGCCCCGGCCATTGCTGGGGCACGAGGGGCTGAGGAGGAAGTGAAGGCACAGGTCAGACCTTGCCCCATCCAGGGTCCCGGCGTCGACGGGCCGACCCGCGGGGAGCGGCGTTCAGCGAGTGTTCAATTGCCGCTCTCGGCATGGTCGTTGTACCGCAGCAGATACTCCGCGAACCGGTCCAGGTCTTCCGGGGCCCAGTCGGCCAGCCGGTCGTGGAAGGCCTGGCGGCGCAGGACCGCGGCCTCCGCGAGCTTGGCGGTGCCCGCGGGCGTCAGCCGCAGCAGCTGGATGCGGTGGTCGTCCGGGTCGCTGACGCGCTCGATGAATCCAAGTTTCTCCAGGCCCGCGAGCTGCCGGCTGATCGTCGACTTGTCGAGCATGTAGTAGGCGGCCAGGTCGGTCGCCCGGCAGCCCTGCTGGTCCTCCATGTGGGAGAGCAGGGTGAACGAGACGAGCGAGAGCTCCGGGTGCATGCGGGCGGCGGCGGCCCGGGCGCGGCGGGCGAACGCGGTCAGCTCACGCTGAATGGTGACGACCGACTGGTCTCGGCTGAGCACGACTGATCACCTTCCTCTCCATGGATCAGTTGTATAATACAACGTCATTGAGGGGGTGAGGACGGCGCCGCGCCGGGCGGCCCGCCGCGGGCCGACGACGGTCGCGCTCCTCCCGTGGGCCGACGGTCCCCGCGCTCCTCCCGTGAGGCCGACGGCGGTCGCGCTCCTCCCGTGGGGCCGTGGCCGCCTCACTCCGGCGGCGGGACTTCGCCGAGGGTGTCGAGCGCTTCGGCGAGCCAGCCCGTCCAGAACGTCTCAAGCTCGATGCCGCCGCGCAGCACCAGATGCCGAAGCCGGTCCTGCTCGCTGTCCCGCTCCGGCGGAAAGTCCCGCTCCTCGATCCCGCGGTACGTCGCCAACTGCGCGCGGTGCAGGGCGAGATGGCGCTCCAGCTCGGCCCGCAGGCCGCCGGTGCCGAGCACTGCCGCCGCGCGCACGCGCAGCAGCAGCGGGTCCCGCACGGGTTTGGGGTCCTGCCCGGCCGCCGCCCACCGGGCGAGCTCCGAGCGGCCCGCCCCCAGCACCTCGTACTCCTTCTTCTGCCCCCGGGCCGGGGCCGCGGACGGCAGTACGGCGATGAAGCCCGACTGCTCCAGTTTGCCCAGCTCGCGGTAGATCTGCTGGTGCGTGGCCGACCAGAAGTAGCCGATCGACCTGTCGAAGCGGCGCGTCAGCTCAAGCCCCGACGAGGGCTTTTCGAGCAGCGCGGTCAGGATCGCGTGCGGCAGGGACATGACCGCATCCTAGGTTCGGCCATGCCCCTCACCGTGCCTCGGCCCGTCAGAGCGTCGCGGCCAGCCGGGTGCCCTGGTCGATGGCGCGCTTGGCGTCCAGCTCGGCGGCCACGTCGGCGCCGCCGATCAGATGCACCGTCGCGCCCGCCTCGCTCAGCTCCTCGTACAGGCCGCGCCGCGACTCCTGGCCCGCGCACAGCACGACCGTGTCGACGGCCAGTACGGAGGACTCGCCGTCCACGGTGATGTGCAGGCCCTCGTCGTCGATCCGGTCGTAGCGCACGCCCGGGACCATGGTCACGCCGCGGTGCTTGAGCTCGGTGCGGTGGATCCAGCCCGTCGTCTTGCCGAGCCCCGCGCCGACCTTCGTCGTCTTGCGCTGGAGCAGGTGCACCTGGCGCGGCGGCTTGGGCCGCTCGGCCCGGCGCAGTCCGCCGCGCTCGGCGTACGTGGTGTCGACGCCCCACTGACGGAAATAGGTCTCCGCGTCCAGGCTCGCCGCGTCGCCCCCGTCGGTGAGGAACTCGGCGACGTCGAACCCGATGCCGCCCGCGCCGACGACCGCGACCCGCTCGCCGACCGGCGCCGCATCACGCAGGACGTCGAGATAGCTGACCACGCTCGGGTGGTCGGAGCCGGGGATCTCGGGGGTGCGCGGGGTGACGCCGGTCGCGACGACGATCTCGTCGTACGAGCCGTCGGCGAGGTCGGCGGCAGTCGCCTTCGTGTTCAACTTGACGTCCACGCCGAGGAGTTCGAGCTGCGTACGGTAGTAGCGCAGCGTTTCGTCGAACTCCTCCTTGCCGGGCACCCGCTTGGCGATGTTCAGCTGGCCGCCGATGCGGTCGGCCGCGTCGAACAGCGTGACCGTGTGGCCGCGCCCGGCCGCCGAGACCGCGAAGGCGAGCCCGGCCGGGCCCGCGCCGACCACGGCAAGACGCTTGCGCAGCTTGGTGGGGGAGAGCACGAGCTCCGTCTCGTGGCAGGCGCGCGGGTTGACCAGACAGGAGGTGATCTTCCCGCTGAACGTGTGGTCGAGGCAGGCCTGGTTGCAGCCGATGCAGGTGTTGATGGTCTCGGCGCGGCCGGCGCTCGCCTTGGCGACGAACTCCGGGTCGGCGAGGAAGGGGCGCGCCATCGACACCATGTCCGCGCGGCCATCGGCGAGCAACTGCTCTGCCACCTCGGGGGTGTTGATGCGGTTGCTCATGATCAGCGGGATGGACACCGACCCCATGAGCTTCTTGGTGACCCAGGTGTACGCGCCCCGGGGCACCGAGGTCGCGATCGTCGGGATGCGCGCCTCGTGCCAGCCGACGCCGGTGTTGATGATCGTGGCACCGGCCGCCTCGATGGCGCGGGCGAGGGTGACGACCTCCTCCAGCGTGGAGCCGCCGGGCACCAGGTCCAGCATGGAGAGCCGGTAGATGAGGATGAAGTCGGCGCCGACGCGCTCGCGTGTGCGGCGCACGATCTCGACCGGGAAGCGCATCCGGTTCTCGTAGGAGCCGCCCCAGCGGTCGGTGCGCCGGTTGGTGGCGCCGGCGACGAACTCGTTGATCAGGTAGCCCTCGGAGCCCATGATCTCGACGCCGTCGTACCCCGCGGACTTCGCCAGCTCGGCCGCCCGCACGAAGTCCTCGACGGTCCGCTCCACCGCGTCGTCGCTCAGCTCGTTCGGCACGTACGGGCTGATCGGCGCCTGGAGCGCGCTCGGTGCGACCAGGTCCTCGTGGTAGGCGTACCGGCCGAAGTGCAGGATCTGCATCGCGATCCTGCCGCCCTCGCGGTGCACCGCGTCGGTGACGGTGCGGTGCTGGGCTGCCTCCGCCTCGGTGGTCAGCCGGGCACCGCCCGGATAGGGGCGGCCCGCGTCGTTCGGGGCGATGCCGCCGGTGACGATGAGGCCGACCCCGCCGCGGGCCCGCTCGGCGTAGAACGCGGCCATCCGCTCGAACCCGTTCTCGGCCTCTTCGAGCCCGATGTGCATCGAGCCCATCAGCACCCGGTTGGGCAGCGTGGTGAACCCGAGGTCCAAGGGGCTCAGCAGGTGGGGGTACGCGGTCATGGGGGCGCCTCCGGGTGCGGTGTCGTCGCCTCCCGTTGTAGACCAGCCGGACCCGCTTATGCAACAAGTTGCATAACACTGAGGTGGCACTCACACCCAGGGCGGTGGGCCCTCGGGGATGAGCTGGTGCACGTCGAAGAGCACCGCGGACTCCACGCCGATGGCCGGACCCGCCGCCCGTGCGATCCAGGTCAGGAAGGGGCGCGGGGCGTGCGCGGCGGCGTCCGCACCCAGTCCCTGGGTGTACGCGGCGTGCGCCGCGAGCGAGGCGATGCCCCGCTCCAGGGGCTCCCCGGTCACGTCCACGCCGTGGGTGGGCCGCTCGGCGCCGGCGAACGCGAGGAAACGCACCCCGGACCACGGCTCAAGGCCCTCGTCGCCGAGCTCGGGGAAGATCCAGCGGTTCCCGGCGTCCCGCGCCGCGTCCAGCGCCGCGAGCCCGACGGCCCGGTGGTCGGCCTGGTTGACGAGCCCGCCGATCATCCGCACCGTGTACGCGCCGGAGAGGACCACCTCCGGCCGGCACCGGCGGATGGCCCGCACGATGTCGCGGCGCAGCCGCGGCCCGTACGCCACGACGCCGTCCCGGTATCCGAGGAACTCCACGTCGTTGACGCCGACCTCGCGCGCCCCGGCCAGTTCCTCCGCCTCGCGCAGCGGCGCGGCCCGGTCCGGCGCCATGCCGTCGATGCCTGCCTCACCGCGCGTCGCCAGGAGGTAGCCGACCTGTTTGCCCTGCGTCGTCCAGCGGGCGACCGCGGACGCCGTGCCGTACTCGATGTCGTCCGGGTGCGCCACGACGGCCAGCGCGCGGGACCAGTCCTCCGGCAGCGGGGAAAGCGGCGGCCCGCCGGTGCCACCCTGCTCGGTGAAGGCACTCATGCCTTCATGATGGCTCCGCGCCGCGCCCGACGACAGCGGGGAGCCGGGCCCCGCCCCGCTGTCGTCGGCGCCCGGCTCCCCCCACCGGGGCCGCGCTCGGGAGCGGACGGGGCCTGGGCCCCAGCGACCGGGAGAGGACGGCTCCCGAGTCCTGGCCCAGCGAGCCGGAGCAGCGGCGCCGGAGGGGCTGCACGGGAGGGGGCTGCGCGCCGGGGCGGCCGCGAGGTCGGTCGCACGCCCTGGCCCTCTGCTCACGCGAATGCGGTAGCCGTACGCCTGTGGTGGTTGTACGCCGCGGGCGGGCGCGAGGGGCGGTCGCCCGCCCTGGCCCTCTGCTTACGCCAATGCGGTAGCCGTACGTCTGAGGTGGTTGTACGCCGCGGGCGGCCGCGAGGGGCGGAGGTCGCACGCCCTGTCTCTCTGCTCACGCCAATGCGGTAGCCGTACGCCTGTGGTGGTTGTACGCCGGGGGCGGGCGCGAGGGGGCCGGGGTCGCACACCCCGGCCCTCTGCCCACACCGTGCGGTAGCCCTGCCCACACCGTGCGGTAGCCCCGCTCACACCTTGCGGTAGCCGTACGCCTCTGCCGCGGCCGACTCCACCGCGTCCAGGTCCGCGCCCGCCGAGGCGCTGACGACGGCTGCCACCGCGCCCTCCACGAACGGGGCGTCCACCAGCCGTGTCCCCAAAGGGAGTTCGTCGCCCTCGGCGAGGAGCGCCTTGACCGTGAGGACGGCGCTACCGAGATCCACCAGCACGGCCACACCCGCGCCCGCGTCCACGGACTCGGCCGCCCGGACGATCAGTTCGGCGCTGGTGCCGAGGCCGCCGTCGGGCAGCCCGCCCGCCGCTGCGACGGGCGCGGTGGCGCCGCCGCCCGCGAGGCCCGCGGCCAGCTCGGCGACGGCTTCGGCGACCGCCGCGCTGTGCGAGACGAGCACCACCCCGACCGGCCGCCGTGCCCCGCTCACGCGGCGGCCTCCGCGAGCGCCCCGATGAGCAGCGCCGACGATGTCGCCCCCGGATCCTGATGCCCCACCGACCGCTCCCCGAGATAGCTGGCCCGGCCCTTGCGGGCGCGCAGCGGTACGGTCGCGAGCGCCCCCGCGTCGGCGGCGTCGGCCGCCGCTCCGAAGGACTCACCGAGCGCTTCGGCGGCGGGCAGCAGCGCGTCCAGCATCGTCTTGTCCCCGGCCGCGGCCCCGCCCAGCTGCGCGACCGCGGCGACCCCCGCGCCGAGCGCCTGGGCCAGCTCCTGCCGGGTGACCTCGCGCGCGTCCCCGAGCGCCTTGCCCGTACGGCGCAGCAGCGTCCCGTACAAAGGACCTGAAGCGCCGCCGACCGTGGAGATCAACTGCCGCCCTGCCAGGGCGAGTACGGCCCCCGGGGTGTCCGGGGTCTCCTTGTCGAGGACGCCCGTCACGGCGGTGAAGCCGCGTCGTAGATTGGCGCCGTGGTCGGCGTCGCCGATCGCCGCGTCGAGATCGGTCAGCCGGGCCGCCTCGCGGTCCACCGCGGCGGCGGTGGCGGACATCCAGCGGCACATGAACGCGGCGTCGAGCACAGGCTCTCCCTCAGGCATCGGTTCAGCAACCCCAGCGCAGTGCGGGCGTGTTGACCGGCGCATCCCACAACCGCAGCAATTCCTCATCCATCTGACAGAGCGTCACCGAGCAGCCGGCCATGTCCAACGAGGTGACGTAGTTCCCGACGAGCGTACGGGCCACCGGCACACCGCGCTCGGCGAGCACCCGGTGGACCTCGGCGTTGAATCCGTACAGTTCCAGCAGGGGAGTGGCCCCCATGCCGTTGACGAGGAGCAGGACGGGGCTGGTGGGCCGCAGCTCCTCCAGGACGACGTGCACGGCGTAGTCCGCGATCTCGCGCGACGTCATCATCGCCCGCCGCTCGCGCCCCGGCTCGCCATGGATGCCCACCCCCAACTCCAGCTCGCCCGGCGGAAGTTCGAAGGTCGGGCTGCCCTTGGCTGGGGTCGCGCAGGCGCTCAAAGCCACCCCGAAGCTACGGGCGCTCGCGTTGACCTGACGGGCGATCGCCTCGACCCGCTCCAGGGGGGCGCCCGCCGCGGCGGCGGCCCCGGCGATCTTCTCGACGAACAGGGTGGCGCCGGTGCCGCGCCGGCCCGCGGTGTAGAGGCTGTCGGTGACCGCGACGTCGTCGTCGACCAGCACCTTGGCGACGCTCACGCCCTCGTCCTCGGCCAACTCGGCCGCCATGTCGAAGTTGAGGACATCGCCGGTGTAGTTCTTGACGACGAACAGAACGCCGGCGCCGCCGTCCACGGCCGCCGCGGCCCGCACCATCTGGTCCGGCACGGGCGAGGTGAACACCTCACCGGGGCAGGCGGCGGACAGCATCCCCGGCCCCACGAAGCCCGCGTGCAACGGTTCGTGGCCCGACCCGCCGCCCGAGACCAGGGCCACCTGCCCCGCGACGGGTGCGTCCCGCCGCAGCACCACCCGGTTCTCGACGTCGACGGTTAGGGAGGGATGCGCGGCCGCGATCCCGCGCAGTGCGTCGGAGACGACGCTCTCGGGCACGTTGATGAGCATGTTCACCATGACCTCCAGGCGAGGCGTGCGGAGTGTGCGGGGCCCAGTATTCCGCGCGGCCGAGCTTCCCGGCAGGTGAGCCCGGCACGATCCGGACGAAAGACCCTGGGTCACAGGGGCCGGAGCATGCGACGGCGGGTCGCCTTCTCGATGACGTCGGGGCGATTGGTGATGATGCCGTCGACGCCCAGCTTCACCAGGCCGGTGGCGGCGGCCGGACTGTCCACGGTCCAGGCGTTGACGCGCATCCTGGGCCAGTGCGGTCCCTTGAGGTGGTGCACCGCCTCGACGTACGTGGATGTCACCGCCCGCTGCTCGGAGTTGATCTCGTCGGCGAAGACCGCGTACTGCTTGAGTTGGGAGACCGGAGGGCTGCCCAGGAAGCCGGTGCGCACCGCGGGACGGAGACGGTGCGTGGTGCGCAGCGCGGGGGCGCTGAAACTCTGGACGATCAGACGCCGGGCGACGTGCGGCCCGTCCAGCCAGCCGGCCCGGCCGAGCGCGTCCAGGGTCTGGGTTTCGATGCCCGGGTACAGCTCGGGCTGCTTCAGTTCGAGCAGAAGACTCTGCCCGGTACGGTCGAGCAGGGCCAGATACTCCTGGAGCGTGGGGACGCGTTCGCCGCGGAAGCCGGGGGCGAACCAGCCGCCCGCGTCGAGCGTCTTGATCTCGGCGAGGGAGAACGAGCCCACCGCCCAGGGGGACCGCCCCGGGTAGCGCTGCTCGACATCGGTGGTGCGGGCCAGGGTCGTGTCGTGGATGACGACGAGCGCCCCGTCGCGGGTGCGCTGGACGTCGTTCTCCACCCAGTCGATGCCGAGGCCGGCGGCCCGGCGCACCGAACGGAGTGTGTTCTCCGGCGCGTAGGCCGGGGCCCCGCGGTGCCCGAAGACGGTGACGTGCCCCGCCGGGGCGTGTCGCGTGCGATCGGCGGGCGGAGCGAGGGCGAGGACCCCGCAGAGCGCGCCGAGGACGGTGGACAGTACGGCGATGCGGTGGCGCATGGGCATTCCTCACAACGGCTCGGACCGACGTCCGTGAGGGTGCCAGTCCACCACCCGTGTCAGCGCTCGCGCCGGGGGGCGGCGGTCAAGAACGCGGCCGCGTTCCCCGGTGAGGGTGGCTTCGGTTCGGTCAGAAGGCCCAAGGGCGCGTACCTGAACGGCCCCCTCGCCCCAGCCGGTCCTTCGTCGCCGGGCAGGGTCACTCCTTGCCCTCGTAACGGCGCTCGAAGCGGGCGATGCGGCCCTCCGTGTCGACCGTGCGCGCCCTGCCCGTGTAGAAGGGGTGGCTCTCGGCGGAGATCTCCACGTCGATGACCGGGTAGGTGTTGCCGTCGTCCCAGTCGATCGTCTCCTCGCTCGACGCCGTCGACCGGGTCAGGAAGGCGAATCCGGCGGCGCGGTCACGGAAGACGACCGGCTGGTACGGGGGCTGCTTGTCGCGCTGCATGGGGGCTCCGGGTGTTCGGTCGGCGCGTGTCGCCGCGGGGCTGGGGCTCCGGTCCGGACCGGCCGGGCTCGCGGGGGGCCCGATCCGGACGGACGGTCACTGGGGACCTGCTGGCGTCTCGGGGTGCTCGGCGGTTCCGGGGGCCTCGAAGCCGTCGGCGCGCTCGATGTCGTCCTCGTCGACGACATGCATGGCCGCCTCCTCGGCGGAGGAGGCCGCGCCGTCCAGGCCCACGTCCGTGGCGAGCAGCCGGGTCTCCTCGTCGGGGTGCGCGCCCTCGTCGGGGGCGACGAGCCGTCCGGCGCGGGCGCCGCCGACCTCGTTGTCGCGCGGCTCACCGTCGGTGTCCCAGGTGTCGCCCAGGCCGTCGCCCTCGGCCGTGGCCACCTCGGGAATCTCGTCCGCGAGGCGCCGCTCAAGGCTCTCGCCGCGCAGCCGGCCGGCGGCCGTCACCCCGGAGCGCTCCACGGCGCGGGGGCGTTCGGGCGGCGAGTAGCCCTCGTCGAGAGGGTCGGCGGGCCCGTCGTCCAAGGTGTCCTCGGTGCCCAGGATCCCCTCGTCGTCCTGCACCTCGGAGCCGTCGGGCTGGTAGACATCGTCCCCCCACGCCTCACTGTCGACCACGGCTACCTCCTCGGTCTGCGACCAGCGGTCCGCGCGCCGCGGGGTCCGGCCCGGCAGGCGTCTCCAGTCTCGGCCCGCCCGGCCCCGCCGACCACCGCACGCGAGCCGGCCGGGTGACGCGCCCACCGCGTGCGGTCACCGGACGGCCGCTCCCGGCCGCACGCGCACCGCACCGGGCGCCCTGGACCACTTTGAACGCGTTCAACTTCGTGCGCTAGGGTCGGTCGCACATCGAGGGGGTGGGCCATGAAGATAGTGATTCCCGGCGGAACCGGGCAGGTCGGTTCGGTCCTTGACCGGGCGCTGACCGCCGCGGGCCACGACGTCGTGATCCTCACGCGACGGCCGCGGGGCCCGCGCGAGGTGGGCTGGGACGGCAGGACACTCGGTGCGTGGGCGGACGCCGTCGACGGCAGCGATGTCGTCATCAACCTGGCGGGCCGCAGTGTGAGCTGCCGCTACACCGAGGCGAACCTGCGGGACATGATGGACTCGCGCGTGCAGTCCGCCCATGTCGTGGGCGAGGCGATCGGCGCCGCGGCACGGCCACCGAAGCTCTGGCTCCAGATGAGCACCGCGACCGTCTACGCCCACCGCTTCGACGCCGCCAACGACGAGGCGAGCGGGCTCGTGGGCGGCGCCGAACCGGACGTTCCCGGCCACTGGGCCTTCAGCGTGGAGATCGCCAAGGCGTGGGAGGCGGCCCAGGAAGAGGCCAGGACACCGGACACCCGCAAGGTCGCCCTGCGCTCCGCGATGGTGATGAGCCCCGACCGCGAAGGTGTCTTCGACGTGCTCCTGAAGCTGGCACGGCTCGGGCTCGGCGGGCCCGTCGCGGGCGGGGCGCAGTACGTGTCCTGGATCCATGACCGCGACTTCGTCCGGGCCGTCGAGTTCCTTGTCGGGCGCGACGACATCACCGGCCCGGTCAACCTGGCCGCCCCCGCCCCGCTGCCGCAGCGCGCGTTCATGCGGGCCCTGCGCGCAGCCTGGGGCGTTCCGCTCGGCCTGCCCGCCACCAGGTGGATGGCGGAGCTCGGCGCGTTCGCGCTGCGCTCGGACACCGAGCTGCTGCTCAAGAGCCGCCGGGTGGTGCCCGGCCGTCTCCTGGACGCGGGCTTCGCCTTCGAGCACCCCGAGTGGCCAAAGGCCGCCGCCGACCTCGTCCGGCGGGTGCGCACCCGGCGTCGGAGTGCCGTCTAGGGGGTGTCTGGTGGATCAGGGTCGGTCAGGGTGCCGTGCCAGGCGCCGCACCCCCGGCCATGATCCACCAGACACCCCCTAGCCCGACCTGCCCGCCAGGTGGGCGCGTCCGCGGGCGAATCCGGCGAGCACGAGCAGCCAGGCCGCGAGCGCGGCCCACAGGACGACCACGCCCAGCGTGTGCAGCCAGGCGTTTCCGGTGACCGCGGAGGCGGAGAGCGCGGCGACCGCGGTCATGCCGAGCGGGAAGACCGTGGACCAGCGCCGGATGTCGTAGCGGGGGCGCGGGCTTCGCACCTCGGCGGCCAGGAGTACCGCGCACGCGCCGAGATTGACCGCGAGCAGGACCAGCATGGTCGTGCGCAGGGCGGTGTGTGCGGCGCCGGTCCACAGCGGGGACCCGGTGAGTTTCGCCGCGGCGAGCGCCGAGATGGCCGGCGCGCCGCCGCCGATCCACTGGTCGCCCGCCCCGGTGCTCACCTCCCGGAAGTCGAACCGGACCAGTGCCTCCCCGTAGAGGAAGAGGCCGAGCACGAGCGCCGCGAGGGCGGCCCTGCCGAGCCAGTCGCCCGCGCCGGCCAGGGACAGCGTCGCGGCGAGTACCGCGAGGCCCTGCGTGGCGACGCAGACGAGGAAGGCCGCGCCCGGCATGCGGCGGTGCCAGTGGCGTACCACCGCCATGAGCAGCCCGGGCCAGATCACCGCGGCGAGCGCGAGCAGCGCCGCGGCCACCTCCGGCCGGCCCAGCGCGCAGAGCCGGGTGCCGAGCACCGTGGTGGCGGCGACGGCGGTGAGCGCGGCCGGCGTGTCCGCCTCGCCGGACCAGCGCGCCCGGTTCGCGACCAGCCGCCAGGCGAAGTCACCGGCGAGCAGCAGCCACAGCAGCACCGCGAGGGCGAGCCACATCCCGGAGAGCGTTGCGTGGCCGGTCAGGTGCAGGCCGATGGAGATGATCGCGGTGGCCATGACGGCGCCACCGGCGGCCGGAGGCAGCTCCGCCCACCATGGCGCGTCCTGGCGGTTCATGGGCCCATCTCAACGCGGCAGGGCCCCCGTCGCCACCGAGGTGGCGTGCCCGTGAAGATGCTTGTATAGTACAACTCATAGAAGTTGTAAAAGCCAACCATTGGGTTAGCGGCCGGTCCCGCATCCATGAACCCGATCAGAAGGGTCCGCTCATGTCCGGAGGTCACAAGGCAGGACGGCCCGGCGCACCGGGCGACGTGCGCAGGACGCCGTCGAACCCCGCGCTGCGGCACGTCCTCACGCATCTGATCACCCCGCTCCTGATGTGCCTGGGCATGGGACTCGCCTACCTCGGCGCGTTCGCCACCCCCGAGCCGCACCACCTGCCGGTCGCGGTCGTCGGAGCGGGGCCCGAGGCGAAGGTGTTCGCGCAGACGGTGAAGGGCAAGGCGGGCGACGCGCTCGACGTCCGTACCGTCGCCGACCGTGCCGCCGCCGTCGACCTGCTCAAGTCCCGTGACATCTCCGGTGCTTACGTCCTCGACGCGAAGGCGCCCGAAGTCATCGTCGCCTCGGCCGGTTCGGACATGAGCGCCACCGCCGTCGAGAAGGTCTTCACGCCGGCGGCCACTGCCCAGGGCGTCCCCCTGAAGATCACCGATGTGGTGCCGCCGGTCTCCGGCGACCCGACGGGCTCGGGCATCTTCTTCCTGCTCATCGCGGTGAGCATCGGCTCCTACGCATCCGTCGCCGTCCTTGGCGCCGCAGGAGCGGGCCTTTCGCTCAGGACGCGTGCGGCCCTCGTGGCCGGGGTGTCCTTCGTGGTCTCCCTGATCGGCGCCGCCTTCGCCGGACCGCTGTTCCACCTGGTGGACCACGGCCTGTGGGGCGTGTGGGCGATGTCCTGGCTGTATTCGGCGGGCATCCTTTTCCTCGGCGCCGGACTCCACACCTTCTTCAAGCGCTGGACCACGCTCGCCGTGATGGTGCTCTTCGTGATGCTCAACTTCACGAGTTCGGGCGGTTTGTTCCGCCCCGAACTCCAGGACGGCTTCTTCGGCGGCCTGCACGCCTTCTGGAACGGCGCCGGCCTCGTCGAGGGCATCCGCGACCTGGTCTACTTCGGCGGCCACGACCTGGCCCGCAACGTGTGGGTCCTCGCAGCCTGGCTGGTCCTCGGCCTCGCCGTGATGGCCGTCGCGGGCACCGTCGAACGCCGCAGGACCACGGCCGCAACCCCCGCCGGGGCGACCACCACCGCGGTGACGCCGTCCGTCGCGCGGCGGTCGGGAGGCGCGGCTGAAGCCGTGGAATCCGGTGAAGCGGCCGAAGCGGCCGAAGCGGCCGAAGCGGCCGAAGCCGCCCATGCCGCCCATGCCGCCGAAGCCGCTGAAGTCGCGCAGGAAGAAGAGGAGATCGAGGAGACCGTCGGCGTCTGAGGGGGGCGACGTCTGACGGACGGTACCTGAGGGTGCGGTGTCTGACGGACGGTACCTGAGGGTGCGGTGTCTGACGGGCGGTACCTGAGGGGCCGGTGTCTGACGGGGCGGTGTCGGAGGAGACGGTGTCTGAGGAGGCGGTGTTCGCGCGGCGGTGTCCGATGGGCGCCGCGCCCCGCCGCCCCGCCGCCCCGCCGCCTCGCCGCCTCGCCACCCCGCCCGTGCCGGTCGCGGAATTCGGTGGCTGTTGACACTGTGGGCCTGGTGACGGCGGCGCGGGAAGCGACACCTGGGAGGCACCGATGACGACACACCGCACACCACGGGTCCGCCGGGTCTACGACCCGCCCGAAAAGGCCGACGGCGTACGGGTCCTGGTCGATCGCCTCTGGCCCAGGGGGCTGTCCAAGGAACACGCCGCCGTAGACGAATGGCTCAAGGACCTCACCCCCTCGACGGAACTGCGCCGCTGGTACCACGAGGACCGCACGCGCTTCGAGGAGTTCCAGGAACGCTACGAGGCCGAACTGGCCGGACCCGAGCCGAGCCGCGCCCTCGACCGGCTGCGGGACCTGGTGAAAGAGCACACCCTCACCCTGGTCACCGCCGCGAAGGACGTCGACCACAGCCACCTACCGACCCTCCTGTCGGCGCTCCAGGGCGGCCGGTCCTGCTGACGAGGCATCCGTACGGGCGAACCCGGCGGGCGGGCCGCCGCTGCCCCGGTTAGGCAGGGGGCATGGGAGCGATGTCACGGATGGGCACGATCGACCGCCGCTGGTTCGAGCGCGTGGCCACCGCACGCCTGGCCGGCGCGGACCAGGTACTGCCCCGCCTGAGCCGCGCAGCCAACCACGGCGGCCTGTGGCTGGCGACCGCGGCCGTACTCGTCGCGGCCGGCGGCCCCACGGCCCGCCGGGCCGCCCGGCGCGGAGTGGGCGCCCTGGCGCTGGCCTCGCTCACCACCAACACCGTCGCCAAGTACGCCGCCCGGCGCGGACGTCCGGTGGCCGACGCCGTGCCGCTGGTGCGTCGCCTGGCGCGGGCGCCACACACCTCCTCGTTCCCCTCGGGACACTCCGCGTCGGCCGCCGCCTTCGCCACCGGCGTGGCCCTTGAGTCCACCCGGTACGGCGCCCTGGTCGCGCCCGCCGCCGCGGCCGTGGCGTTCTCCCGGGTCTACGTCGGCGTCCACTACCCGGGCGACGTGCTGGCAGGCTGTGTGCTCGGCGCGGCCGCGGCCGCCGTCACGTGCTACTGGTGGCCGCCCAGGCCCCTGCCCGTACACCCGCTGCACACGCGCGCCGCGGCGCCCGTCCTGCGGCGCGGACAGGGCCTCGTGGTGGTCGTCAACGGCGGCTCAGGCAAAGGGGTTCCGGGCCGCCTGCCCGCGCGGGACCATCTGAGGCTGCTGCTGCCCGAGGCCGAGATCATGGAACTCGGGCCCGACGACGACCTGGGTGAACTCCTCGACGCGGCAGTCGCCCGGGCGGGCCGGCTCGCCGGGGTGCTCGGCGTGTGCGGCGGCGACGGCACCGTGAACGCGGCCGGTGAACGCGCCGCCCGGGCCGGCCTCCCGCTCGCCGTCTTCCCCGGCGGCACCTTCAACCACTTCGCCCTCGACGTGGGCGTCGCCGCCTTCGAGGACACCGTGTACGCCCTCGAACACGGCGAGGCGATCCGGGTCGACCTGGCTCGGGTACGCGACGGCGGGGGACGGGACGTCGCCGCGTTCCTCAACACGTTCAGCATCGGCCTCTACCCGGACCTGGTCCGCGTGCGCGAGGGTCTGGAGGGCCGGCTCGGCAAGTGGCCTGCCGCCACGATCGCGCTCGTCCGGGTGCTGCGCACCGCCACCCCCCTGCGTCTGCGGATCGACGGCCGGCCGCGCGCACTGTGGCTGCTGTTCGCGGGCAACGGCCACTATCAGCCCGAAGGGCTCGCCCCCTCGCACCGGCCCCGTCTCGACGAGGGCCTGCTCGACCTGCGTACCGTCGACGCCGATGCGCCACTGGCGCGGGTGCGCCTGGCCGTCTCCGCGCTGGCCGGCGCGCTGCGGCGCTCGCACGTCTACCGGGCCGAACGCGTACGGTCGGTCCGCATCACCGGCCTGGAAAGCGTCAACTCCCTTGCGTACGACGGGGAGACGGTGGCCGCGCCTGACGGTCTGGTCCTCGACAAGCAGGACCGGGCGCTCACCGTCTACAGCCCCGCCGAGGCCCAGGACGAGCTCGCCCAGCGGGCCCGCACCGCGACGGCCGCCATCGCCGCGGGTGCCACCGCGGCCCGTGCGAAGCCGACGCCCTGAGGCCGCCGTCCGCCGAGGCCCGGCCACCCCGCATGGAGTGCGGGCAGGCCGCACATCCTGACCGGCGCCACCGGCAGCGAGCGGGGTACGTTCGCCGCTCACTCGGGGCCGCCGTGGCACAGGCGCCGACCGCCCGACATGCCGACCGTTTGCGTTGGAGCACACTCCAACTCGTAGCGTCTGAGCCATGAACAGCGCGGAGAACACGAAGAACACGGCAGGCCACGCGATCGCGGGGGACGGCGCCGAGACGACCGACGAAAGGTTCGAGCGCGGGCTCGCGCTGCTGCGCACCGTCGGCGGGCAGCAGCGGCCGGCCGTCCTGGACAGCCTGGCCGACATCGCGCCCGACCTCGGCCGGATGACCGTCGCCTTCGGCTACGGCGATGTCCTGTCCCGCCCCGGACTCACCCTGCGGCAGCGGCAGATCGCCACCGTGGGCGCGCTGGCCGCGATGGGCAACGCGGCGCCGCAGCTGCGCTTCCACATCGACGGCGCCCTCAATGTGGGGGTCAGCCCGGCGGAGGTGGTGGAACTCCTCGTCCACACCGCCGTGTACGCGGGTTTCCCCGCCGCCCTGAACGGCATCGCGGCCGCCCGCGAGGTCTTCGAGTCCCGCCCCGACGTCGCGGCCACCCCGGTCGAGACCGCGCCGCTGCCGGGCGATCGGTACGAGCGCGGGCTCACCAAGCTGGCCGAGGTCGACGGGCACGCCGGTGACGAGGTCGTCGCCTCGCTGCGGAACATCGCGCCCGATCTGGCGCGCTACATCATCGAGTTCGCCTTCGGAGACGTCTACTCGCGTCCCGGGCTCGACCTGAAATCACGCGAGTTGGCCGCCGTCGCCATGTGCACCGCGCTCGGCACGGCGGCCCCGCAGCTGCGCGTCCACATCCACGGGCTGCTCAACGTGGGCGGCACCCGCGAGGAGGTCGTCGAGGTCATCACACAGATGGCGGGCTACGCCGGTTTCCCCGCGGCGCTCAACGGCATCACCGCCGCCCGCGAGGTCTTCGCGGAGCGCGCGGCGAGCTGAGAGAAAAGGGCCGGGCGCCGCGAGGGGAGGGCGCGGTCGGCACGACGTGCTCCCGGCGGGCCCGGGCGGCCCGGGCGGACCGGGCCGACCGGGGAGCACGTCCGGGTGGCACGCTCCCTCAGGGGAGCAGCTTGTCCAGGGCGGCGGGACCCTCCGCGGCCAGCTTGCGCTCGGCCCAGGCCAGGTTCTGCGGATTGATGTCCCGGCCGGATGCGAGCACCAGGTCCTCGGCGGTGACCTCGCCCCCGGCCCCCGTGTGCAGCAGCGCGTCGGGGGTCACGGGGTCGGGCTGCGAGCTGGAATCGGACCGGTCGTTCATGCCGCCTCCTACGTTCGTCCAGTAATGCACCATTCTGGCCCCCGCCTACCCGGTCCGCATCCGGCCCACACGCCCCGTCGACACCATGGAGGGGCCCTCCGGCGCGGCCACGCCACCGGCGCCGCCGCCCGCACGTCCGGAGCGCCGCGTACGGCTGTCGCGGTCCCCGCATCGTGTGGCTGCGGGCGGCCCCCGCACGGGCCGGGCCGGTATCGGCCGGTACCGGCCAGGGCCTCCGTGCCGCCCGCACGTCCGGAGCGCCCGTACGGCCGTCGCGGTCCTCGCATCGCGTGGCTGCGGGTGGCCCCCCGCACGGGCCAGCCTGGTATCGGCCGGTATCGGCCAGGGGCCTCGGCGCCCCGGTGGCCGGACGGCGCCGTGCATCTGCGCCATCCCGGGGCCCGCGCCCCCGGACTCAGGAAGCCGCGTACACCCGGCCCGCATACGTCGCGAAGGCCTCCGCGGTGAGCTTGCGGGCCAGGTCCGCCTCGGTGATCATGCCGACCGGGTTGCCGTCCTCGACGACCACGATCCGCCGGATCCGCGCCTCGCTCATCGCCTTCACCGCGAGCGTGGCGTCCGAGCCCGCGTCGACGGTGTGCACACCGCCCTCGGCGAGTTCGCCCGCGGTGACTTCGGCGGCGTCCTTGCCCGCGGCGAGCGCCTTCACCACGATGTCGCGGTCGGTCACGATGCCGGTCAGAGTGCCGTCACTGCCCTTGACCGGCAACGCACCGATCTTGTGGTCGCGCATCAACTGGGCGGCCCGGTCGAGGGTTTCGGACGCCGGGACACAGCGCACATCGGCGGTCATCAGGTCGCGGGCAGTGGCCACGGGGAGCCTCCGGGTTCGAGGGAGCGGATGTCGGGGGAAGGGATACGGAGCGCAACACAACACCTCGGCCATGCTCGCCGCACGCATGGACCCCGGGCGAACGCTCGGCGCCGTTCGGGGGACCGGGACGTCGCCGGGATGCCTCCTGCGACGGGCGGCCGTACCGGCGGCACACGGAAGGCCTGCCGCCCGCCGCCCTTCCGCATTCTTGGAACACGTTCTACTGTGTGCGCCGCCGTACCGCGACCGTACTGGAGGGGCCGTGCACCTCGAATACACGCCTGAGCAGCAGCAGTTGCGCACCGAGCTGCGGACCTACTTCGCCGGGCTCGTCCCGGACAACGTCCACGCCCGGTACGCCGACCCGGCGGCGCAGAAGCGGTTCTACCGCGAGACCGTACGCAGACTCGGCGCGGACGGTTGGCTGGGGGTCGGGTGGCCGGAGGAGTACGGCGGCCGCGGCCTGTCCGCGATGGAGCAGTTCATCTTCTTCGACGAGGCGGCACAGGCCGGGGTCCCGCTGCCGCTGATGGCGCTGAACACCGTGGGCCCCACGATCATGCGGTTCGGCACGGACGAGCAGAAGGCGTACTTCCTGCCGAAGATCCTCTCCGGCGAGATCGACTTCGCCATCGGATACAGCGAACCCGACGCCGGGACCGACCTCGCCGCGCTCAAGACCCGCGCGGTGCGCGAGGGCGACGAGACCACCGGCACCTACACCGTGAACGGGCAGAAGATCTGGACCACCAACGGCGACACCGCCGACTGGGTCTGGCTCGCCGTACGCACGGACCCCGAGGCCCCCGCGCACAAGGGCATCACCATGCTCCTGGTGCCGACCTCCGACCCCGGCTACAGCTGCACCGTCATCAACACGCTCGCCTCGCACGACACGACCGCCAGCTACTACGAGAACATCCGGGTACCGGCCACGCGCCGGGTCGGCGAGGAGAACAAGGGCTGGCGGCTGATCACCAACCAGCTCAACCACGAACGGGTCACCCTGGCCGCGCACGGCACCATGGCGATCCGGGCCCTGCACGACGTCCAGCGCTGGGCGGCCGACACCAAACTGGCCGACGGCCGTCGTGTCATCGACCTCGGCTGGGTCCGCAGGAACCTCGCCCGCACCCACACCCGCCTTGAGGCGATGAAGCTGCTCAACTGGCAGATGGTCAACGCCGTCCAGGAGGACACCCTCACCCCCCAGGACGCCTCCGCCGTCAAGGTGTACGGGTCCGAGGCGCGCCGGGACGCCTATGCCTCGCTGATGGAGGTCGTGGCGGCCGCGGGGCCCATGAAGGAGACCTCGGCCGGTGCGGTGCTGCACGGCGAACTCGAACGCGGCTACCGGTCCGCGGTGATCTTCACCTTCGGCGGCGGCAACAACGAGATCCAGCGCGAAATCATCGCCTGGATCGGTCTGGGGATGCCGAGGGTCCGCCGATAGCCTGGCACCCAGGGCACACCCATCGGAGGTGGCGGATGACGCACGACCTCGACCCGGGCCATTTCGGCCCCGAATCGGTCACCTGGCAGGTGCACAGTGACCCCATGATGTGGATCGCGGGCATCAGGGCGCTGTACTTCCAGGCGCTCCACCCGCGCGCCGTGCGCGGCGTCATGCAGAACTCCGACTTCCGCAAGGACGCGTGGGGCCGGCTCATGCGGACCGCCGACTTCGTGGGCACGCTCACCTACGGCACCAAGGAGGCGGCCGACCGGGCGGGCGCCCGGGTCCGGCGCATCCACGCCCAGCTCAAGGCGGACGATCCGCGCACGGGCGAACGGTTCGGGATCGACGACCCCGAGCTGCTGACGTGGGTGCACTGCGCCGAGATCGACAGCTACCTCACGGTGGTCCGGCGCTCGGGGTTGTGGCTGAGCGATGCCCAGGCCGACCGTTACGTCGCCGAACACCGCGTGGACGCACGCCTGGTGGGCCTGGACGAGAGCCGCGTGCCGGGGAGTGTCGCGGAGCTCGCCGCCTACTTCGACTCCGTACGGCCGCAGCTCGCGGCCACCGACGACGCGAGGGCCGTGGACGACTTCCTGCGGCGGCCTCCCACGCCCGCCCTCCTGGTCCCCGCGCGCGCACTGGTGTGGCGGCGCGTGGCCGGCCTCGCCTACGCCTCACTGCCCCCGTACGCGCACGAGCTCTACGGCCGCCCCGCGCCCGCCGAGCGCACCGTGAACCGCAGGCTGACCCGCACGGGAACGGCACTGCGCGTCATCCCCGCGACGGTGCGATGGCAGCTCCCGCCACGGCACATCCTGCGCGCGGTCGCCAGGCTCGGCCCCGCCACGCGCCCCGCCCCGTACACACTGCGCAGACAGGCAGCCATACTGGAGGGGCCGAGGAGGGCGCATGGTCAGTGACGGGGGCGGCGGCACGAGATGGCGGACACCAGGCTGATCCACGGCCGCTACCGGCTGCTCGACGTGGTCGGGCGCGGCGGCATGGGCGAGGTGTGGCGGGCGCGGGACGAGTCGCTGGGCCGGCACGTGGCGGTCAAACTGCTCAAACCGCCGGCGCCCGGCCACGAGGCGTCGTTGACCCACGTCCTGCGGGAGCGCTTCCGGCGCGAGGCCCGGGTCGCCGCCGCGCTCCAGCACCGCGGCGTCACCGTCGTGCACGACTTCGGCGAGGACGAGAGCGGGCTCCATCTGGTCATGGAACTGCTCGAAGGGCGCGATCTGAGCCAGCTCCTGGAGGAGAACGACCGGCGCCCGCTGCCGGTGGCCGACGTCATGGACATCGCCGAACAGGTCGCGGCGGCCCTCGCCTACACGCATCGCCAGGGAATCGTGCACCGCGACCTGAAGCCGGCGAACATCATGCGGCTCGACGACGGCACCGTGAAGATCTGCGACTTCGGCATCGCCCGGCTCGGCGCCGACGCCGGTTTCACCAGCCGTCTCACCGGCACCGGAATCGCCATGGGCACCCCGAGCTACATGTCGCCCGAGCAGATCGGCGGCGTCGAGGTCGACCACCGCAGCGACCTCTACTCGCTGGGCTGCGTGCTGTACGAGATCTCCACCGGGGCGCCGCCGTTCGACCAGGACGACGCGTGGTCGGTGCTGGTCGGCCACCGGGACACCCCGCCCCGCCCGCTGCGCGAACACCGCGACGAACTCCCCGAGTTCTTCGAACGGGCCGTGCTCGGCCTGCTGGCCAAGGAGCCGGGTCAGCGCCCGGACGACGCGACGGAGCTGGGGCGCCAGCTGTCCGAGGGCCGGGCCTTCGGCCCCGCCGCGCCCGCGCCGGTGTTCGCGCGGCGCGCGCCCCGGCTTCCGTCCTGGACCGAAGGGATGACCACCGGCCTCAAGGCGACGCGCACCCACGCCACGGACACCCCGCCCGACCCCACCGCAGGCCTGACCGGCGAATGGACGAAGCCGCACGCGGGCCCGCGGGCCGGCTCGACGGGGGAGGGAGCGACGCCGCACGCGAGCCCGCGGACCGACTCGACCGGGGACGGGACGACGCCG
The DNA here is from genome assembly GCF_043200435.1 of Streptomyces sp. NPDC048416. Taxonomy (NCBI): domain Bacteria; kingdom Bacillati; phylum Actinomycetota; class Actinomycetes; order Kitasatosporales; family Streptomycetaceae; genus Streptomyces; species Streptomyces sp. NPDC048416. The sequence goes on along the minus strand of NZ_JBICXU010000007.1, from coordinate 194,734 downwards.
CACGCGACCCCCCGCACCGGCTCGACCGGTGAAGGGGCGACGAGACGCTGACCGGGCGTCACAACGCCGCCGGGTGCCTCGGCCGGCCGGGCCGCCGGCTCGCGGCGCCGGAGGTGCGCCGGGACGGGTTCCCTGGCGGATCGTCCCGTGTTACCAAGGAGCATGACCGCACGCACCGCGTTCACCCGTGACCTGTACGACGTCGTCATCGTGGGAGGCGGCCACAACGGTCTGGTCGCCGCCGCGTACCTGGCCCGCGCCGGCCGGTCCGTCCTGGTCCTGGAACGGCTCGGCCACACCGGCGGCGCGGCCGTCTCCACCCGCCCCTTCGCGGGCGTGGACGCGCGGCTGTCGCGCTACTCCTATCTGGTGTCGCTGCTGCCGCAGAAGATCGTCGACGACCTGGGACTCGACTTCGCGGTCCGCAAGCGGACGGTGTCCTCGTACACGCCGACCCGGCGCGGCGGCCGCCCCCGCGGCCTCCTGGTCGGCGGCGGCCCGGACCGTACCGCCGCCTCGTTCCGTCAACTCACAGGATCCGACGCCGAGTTCACCGCGTGGCAGGCCTTCTACGACCTGACGCGCCGGGTCGCCGAGCGGGTCTTTCCCACCCTGACCGAGCCGCTGCCGACCGCGAGCGCGCTGCGCGAGCGGATCGCGGACGAGGCGGCCTGGCGGATGCTCTTCGAGGAGCCCATCGGCGTCGCCGTGGAGGAGCGCTTCGCCGACGACCTCGTGCGGGGCATCGTTCTGACCGACGCCCTGATCGGCACCTTCGCCGACGCCCACGATCCCTCGCTGGCCCAGAACCGCTGCTTCCTCTACCACGTGATCGGCCGGGGCAGCGGCGACTGGGACGTCCCGGTGGGCGGCATGGGCGCCCTCACCGACGCGCTTGCCGCCGCCGCGAGGGCGGCCGGAGCGGAGATCGTCACCGAACACGAGGTGAGCGCGATCCACACCGACGGCACGGAGGCCGAGGTCCATTACGTCACCCGGGAGACGCCCGGCACGGTCGCCGCCCGCCACGTCCTGGTGAACGCCTCGCCGAAGGCCCTGGCGGACCTGCTCGGCGACCCGGCGCCCGAGCCCGCCGAAGGCGCCCAGCTGAAAGTCAACATGCTGCTCAAGCGCCTGCCGCGGCTGCGCGACAGCGCGGTCGACCCCAGCGAGGCCTTCGCGGGAACCTTCCACATCGGCGAGGGGTACGGCGAACTGGCGACCGCGTACGCCCAGGCCGCGCGCGGAGAACTGCCCGCAGCCCCGCCGTCGGAGATCTACTGCCACTCGCTGAGCGACCCCTCCATCCTGGGACCCGACCTCGCGGCACGCGGCTACCAGACCCTCACCCTGTTCGGTCTGCACACCCCGGCCCGCCTGTTCGCCGACGACAACGACAAGGCGCGCGACCACCTGCTCGCCGCGACCCTCGCCCAGCTGGACGCCCACCTGGAGGAGCCGCTGGCCGGCTGCCTGGCCCTGGACGCACAGGGCCGCCCCTGCATCGAGGCGAAGACCCCGCTCGACCTGGAGCGCGACCTGGGACTGCCCGGCGGCAACATCTTCCACCGCGCCCTGTCCTTCCCCTACGGCGACGGATCGACGGGCCGCTGGGGCGTCGAGACGAGCCGCGCCAACGTACTGCTGTGCGGGGCGGGCGCCGTGCGGGGCGGAGGGGTCAGCGGCATCCCCGGCCACAACGCGGCCATGGCGGTACTCGGCCACTGAGCCGGGCCACTGACACGGGTGGGCCGGAGAGGGCAGCCCTCTTTCACTTCAACTTCCCCTCCGGACCAGGTCAGTCGGGTGATCGGGTCCAGCCCGATGCGATGATCCCGGCGGCGTCGACCGGCCGGTTTTCGTCGAACACCACCCGGTGCTCGTCGACCACCCGCAGTCCGTCGGCGTACACCCCGCGGCCGACGTACAGGGGTCCCGTCGTGTACCGCAGGCGCAGCCGCACCGGTCGGCCGTGCCACGCCGCGAGGTCCGCCGCCACCCGGTGCCAGACCCGGCCGGACCAGCCGGTCACCGACCCGGCAGGATGCTCGACGGGCCCCTGCCCCAGCCCCGGGTCCGTGGTTGTGAACGGGACGGGTCGCCAGGTGGCCCCCGCGTCCGCCGACGCCTCCAGGGCGACGACGCCCACGCCCGGTTCGGTGTCCCACCACAAGGCGCAGTCCAGCCGCGCCCCGCGCCTCCCGGCGGCCAGCTCGGGCAGCGTGAGCGTCGCGCTCGTCGCGCGTGCCATGCCCCCGAACCAGGATGTTCCGCCGTGCGCGGCGCGCACCGGGACGGCGCGTGCCAGGGCGTCGCCCGCGGCCACCCGTGGCGCGGACCCGGAGCGCCAACTGCGCGCCGGGTGCACGGAGTTGGCCAGCATGACGAGAAACGTGTCGGTGCTCGGATCGAGGACGATGCTGGTGCCCGTGAAGCCGGTGTGCCCCGCGCTGCGTGGCGTGGCGAGCGCGCCCATGTACCAGTGCTGGTAGAGCTCGAAGCCCAGGCCGTGTTCATGCCCCGGGAAGGCCGTGGTGAAGTTGGTGAAGAGCAGGTCAACGGACGCGGAACTCAGGATCCGGGCCCGGCCGTAGGCGCCGCCGTTGAGGAGCGTACGGGCGAGGACGGCGAGGTCCCAGGCGCAGGAGAAGACCCCCGCGTGGCCGGCGACTCCGCCCAGGCAGTACGCGTTCTCGTCGTGGACCTCGCCCCACACCAGGCCCCGGTCGAGCCCGGACCACGGCCTGCGGGCGTCCTCGGTGGCGGCGATCACCGGCTTCCAGGAGGCGGGCGGGTTGTACCGGGTGCGGTCCATGCCGAGCGGAGCGGTGATCTCGTCGTGGAGCAGTGCGTCCAATGGTCGCCCGGTGATCTGCTCAAGGACCAGGTGGAGGGAGATCAGGTTCAGATCGGAATAGCGGTAGACGCTGCCGGGCGGGCTCGCCGGTTCCTCGTTCCAGATGAGCTTCAGCTTCTCCTCATGGGTCGGCGCCCCGTACAGCGGGATCCAGGCCCGGAACCCCGAGGTGTGGGTGAGCAACTGCCGCACCGTGACGCCCTGTTTGCCCGCCGCCCGGAAGGCCGGCAGGTACTCGGCGACCCTGCGGTCGAGGCCCAGGGCGCCGCGCTCGATCTGCTGGACCGCCAGCAGCGAGGTGAACAGCTTGGAGAGCGAGGCGAGGTCGAACACCGTGTCCCGGGATGTCGCGATCCGACGCTCGGGCGGCAACGCGACGCCGGTGTCGCTCTTCTCGTCGTACGCCGCGTAGCGCACCGCGCTGCCGAGCGCACGGTGCAGCGCCACCGTGGAACCGCGCCCCGCGAGCAGCACGACGCCCGCGTACCAGGGGTGTGCGCGGAAGGGGTGCTCGGGGGCGGGATATTCGTGGGCGGGGCGTTCGGGGGCGGGGCGTTCGGGGGAGGGGCCGAGGAACGTCCGCGCCTCGTCGACCAGGCGGTCCATGTGCTCGGGCAGCAGTCCCGCCTGCTCGGCGGAGCCGCGCCGCAGGGTCCGCCCATGTTCCGTGGCCCCCGCCCCGGCCGGCAACGAGCTCACCACCAGCGCACCTCCAAGCCCCATGGCCGCCCCGGCGAGCCGTCGTCTGGCGAAGCCCCGTGCGTCCTCGGTCATATCGGCACCCGGCCCTTCCCGGCGGCGCGGCCGAGCCGCCCTCTGTGATCACTTCGAACAATGCTGGCACAGCGGGATGTTGCAAGGTGAGGAATGCCGCGCCTGGCTCTGTTCACCCGTAGCGACAGCAGTTCCTCACATGCGTAAGGGCACCCTGATCCACGGCCGGGCGACGTTCCCTTGCGCTCTGCGGCCAGGCGTTCTTCATCTGGGCGTTCTTCATCTGGGCGTTTGTCTGGTCATTTGCCTTCTGTAGAGGCGTTTCGCGTGGGTCGCGGCCGGAGCGCCTTGAGTCTGCGGGCGACAGACTGACCGGCTCCATCGACCACCCTGCCGGGAAGCCGGGGAGCCGGGGAGCAGCCGGCGGCTCGGAGCGAGGGAGTCGTCAGCTTTTGGCCCAGTGGGAGATCGTCGAGAAGGGAGCAAGCGAGGAATGGGGGCGGTATCTCAGGCTGCGTAACGTCGCCAATAACGAGTGCCTGACGCACGGGCCCCGCAACGGGGATTGGCGGCTGTCCACCAAGGGCTGCGATGGCGGTGAGTCCCAGATGTTCGTCTATGGGCCGCGCTATTCCGACGGTAAGGGCGGACTCGGCGAGCCGCTCCCCTGGTTGGCGACGAGTCCCAACGGCCGCTCCTCGTGGAACAATCCGGACTGCGTAAACGTCTACGAGCGACGGGGACCGATCAAAGCCGGTACCTGGCTCCGGAACAGTTCCTGCACACCGACGTATGAGGCGGATGCCGGGGACAACAACTTGGAGCTGACTCCCGTAGCGGCCTAGGGGGTGTCTGGTGGATCAGGGTCGGTCAGGGTGCGGCGCCTGGTGCGGTGCATCGCAAGGCGCCGGAACGTCGTGATAGCGGAGCTATCGGGGCGTTTCGGCAACGCCGCGAGGTGCCGTGCCAGGCGCCGCACCCCCGGCCATGATCCACCAGACACCCCCTAACTGCCCGGGTCACAACGAGTCTGCGGCAGAGGCCGGGCGCGGGGCTGACGTCTCCGTGCACCGGCTGCCCCACCCGTACATGACCTTGAAGGCGACGTGACGTGACCCGCACGACGGACGCGGCACGCATGATGCGACGCAGCACGCACGACGCGACACGCATAGCACGACGCGGCAAAGAAACTGACGCAGCATCAGAAAATCTCTTCCCTCGTCGCCCCCGCTACGGCATCCTGCGCCCCATGCAGACGGAGCTGAGCAACAAACTGGGAGTCGAGCACGCCGTCTTCGGCTTCACCCCGTTCCCGGCGGTGGCCGCGGCCATCACCCGGGCCGGCGGCTTCGGTGTGCTCGGCGCGGTCCGCTACACCGCGCCCGACGACCTCGCGCGCGACCTCGACTGGATGCAGGAACACACCGACGGGCTGCCCTACGGCCTCGACGTCGTGATGCCCGCCAAGAAGGTCGAAGGCGTCGGCGAGGCCGAGGTCGAAGCCATGATTCCCGAAGGGCACCGTCAGTTCGTGCGGGACACCCTCGCCCAACACGGCGTGCCCGAACTCGCCGAGGGTGAGGCGTCGGGCTGGCGCATCACCGGCTGGATGGAGCAGGTGGCACGCGACCAGCTCGATGTCGCCTTCGACTACCCGATCAAACTCCTTGCCAACGCGCTGGGTTCACCACCCGCCGACGTGGTACGGCGCGCACACGACCGGAGCGTGCTGGTCGCCGCGCTCGCCGGCAGCGCACGGCACGCCCGCCACCACGCCGAGGCAGGACTCGACATCGTCGTGGCCCAGGGGTATGAGGCCGGCGGTCACACCGGGGAGATCGCCACCATGGTGCTCGTCCCCGAAGTCGTCGACGCCGTCGGCCCGTTGCCGGTGCTCGCGGCCGGCGGCATCGGCAGCGGCGAGCAGATCGCCGCCGGTCTCGCGCTCGGCGCCCAGGGCGTCTGGCTCGGCTCACTCTGGCTCACCACCACCGAGGCCGACCTCCATTCGCGCGCCCTGACCCGCAAGCTCCTGGCCGCCGGCTCGGGCGACACCGTGCGCTCCCGCGCGCTCACCGGCAAACCCGCGCGCCAGCTGCGTACCGAGTGGACCGACGCCTGGGACGACCCGGCGGGGCCCGGCACCCTGCCCATGCCGCTCCAGGGGCTCCTCGTGGCCGAGGCCGTCTCGCGCATCCAGAAGTACGAGACCGAACCGCTGCTCGGCACACCCGTCGGCCAGATCGTGGGGAGGATGACCGCCGAACGCAGCGTCCAGGACACCTTCGACGACCTCACGCGCGGCTTCGAGCGCGCCGTGGACCGTATGAACCGCATCGCAGGGAGGGACGCCCGATGAACCAGCCGCCCAATGGTTTCTGGGCCCAGGCCGACGCCGAACCCGACCGCCGTGTCCTGATCGCCCCGGACGGCGAGGAGTGGAGCGCGGGCCGGCTGCACGCCGCCGTCAATCAGCTCGTCCACGGGCTGCGGGCCGCCGGTCTCGAACGCGGTGACGCCTTCGCCGTCGTGCTGCCCAACGGCGTCGAATTCTTCACGGCCTACCTCGCCGCGTCCCAGGCGGGGTTCTACCTCGTGCCGGTCAACCATCACCTGGTCGGGCCGGAGATCGCCTGGATCGTCGCGGACTCCGGCGCCAAGGTGCTCATCGCCCACGAGCGGTTCGCCGACGCGGCCACCAAGGCCGCCGACGAGGCGAAGCTGCCCGCCTCGCACCGCTACTGCGTCGGCGCGGTGCCCGGCTTCACTCCGTACGCCCAACTCCTGGACGGGCAACCGGAGTCGGCGCCCACCGACCGCACCCTGGGCTGGGTCATGAACTACACCTCCGGCACCACGGGGCGCCCGCGCGGCATCCGGCGCCCACTGCCCGGCAAGGCCCCGGAGGAGACCTACCTCGGCGGCTTCCTGGCCATCTTCGGCATCAAGCCGTTCGACGACAACGTCCACCTGGTGTGCTCACCGCTCTACCACACGGCCGTCCTCCAGTTCGCCGGAGCGTCGCTGCACATCGGGCACCGCATCGTCCTCATGGACAAGTGGACGCCCCAGGACATGCTGCGCCTCATCGACGAGCACGCCTGTACCCACACCCATATGGTGCCGACCCAGTTCCACCGGCTGCTCTCGCTGCCCGACGAGGTGAAGGCGCGGTACGACGTGTCCTCCCTGCGGCACGCCATCCACGGCGCCGCCCCCTGCCCCGACCACGTCAAACGCGCCATGATCGACTGGTGGGGGAGCTGCGTGGAGGAGTACTACGCGGCCAGCGAGGGCGGCGGCGCGTTCGCCACCGCCGAGGACTGGCTCAAGAAGCCCGGCACCGTCGGGAAGGCCTGGCCCATCAGCGAGTTGGCGGTCTTCGACGACGAGGGAAACCGGCTGCCCGCGGGCGAGCTCGGCACGGTCTATCTGAAGATGTCGACCGGCGGCTTCAGCTACCACAAGGACGAGAGCAAGACGAAGAAGAACCGCATCGGCGACTTCTTCACCGTCGGTGATCTCGGTTACCTCGACGAGGACGGCTATCTCTTCCTGCGCGACCGCAAGATCGACATGATCATTTCGGGCGGGGTCAACATTTACCCGGCCGAGATCGAGGCCGCACTCCTGGCCCACCCCGCCGTCGCCGACGCCGCCGCCTTCGGCATTCCGCACGCCGACTGGGGCGAGGAGGTCAAGGCCGTCGTCGAAGTGGCCGACGGCTTCGAGGCGGACGACGCCCTCGCCGCGGACATACTCGACCACTGCGGGGGCCGGCTGGCCGCGTACAAGCGCCCCAAGTCGGTCGACTTCATCGAGACGATGCCGCGCGACCCGAACGGCAAGCTCTACAAGCGGCGGCTGCGCGCGCCGTACTGGGAGGGCTTCGAGCGCGCGATGTGACACGGCGGACACGTCCCCGTCCCCACTGGCGTCGCGGGGCCGCGCCGAGATTGAATGATGTGGCAGCCGCCGGGGCACGAGGCGATGGGGCCGCACGGGGAGGTGGCACACGCCATGACGCAGCACACCGAGGAATTCGAGACCCACCGCCAGGTGCTGCTCGGGCTCGCCTACCGGCTGCTCGGCTCCGTGTGGGACGCCGAGGACGTCGTCCAGGACGCCTACCTGCGCTGGAGCCGGGTCGAGCGCGACGCGATCAGGGACCCCCGCGGTTTCCTCATCACCGTCACCTCCCGCCTCGCCATCGACCAGCTGCGCTCGGCGCGGGTGACCCGCGAGGCCTACGTCGGACCGTGGCTGCCCGAACCCGTCGCCACCGACACGCTCGGCCCGCTGGACACCGCCGAACTGCGCGACACCGTCTCCTACGCCACGGTCCACCTCATGGAACGGCTCTCCCCGCCGGAACGCGCCGTGTTCGTCCTGCGCGAGGCCTTCCAGCTCCCCTACGAGGAGATCGCGTCCATCATCGAGGCGAGCGTGGCCAACTGCCGCCAGATGTACAGCAGGGCAGGACGCCACCTGGCCGCCGGCCGCGACCGCTTCGCGCCGTCCGACGACGAGCACGCCAAGCTGCTCACGCGTTTCCTCGAAGCCGCGCAGGGCGGCGACCTCGGCGCGCTCACCGAACTGCTCGCCGAGGACGTCGTGGCGTGGAGCGACGGCGGGGGCAAGGTCAGCGCCGCGCGGCGCCCGGTCATCGGGCGTACGAAGGTGCTCGCCTTCCTCACCGGCCTGCTCAACCGGTACGAGGTGGAGGCCTTCGGCGTCGTCGACATCAACGGCGGCCCAGCTCTCGACATCACCGCCGGCGGGCAGCGCCAGATCGGCGTCCTCGCCTTCCGCGAGGGGCGGATCGAGACCATCTACACGGTGCGCAACCCGGACAAGCTCACTCATCTGCCCACCGAGGCGTAAATCGAGGCATACATCGAGGCGTAACTCGCCGCCGGGCGCGGGCTGTCCAGGAGGCTGGGTGCCCGGGACGGTCTGGGTGCCCATGGGGTCCGGCGGTGCAGAGGCTGGGTGCCCGCGACGGTCTGGGTGCCTACGGGGCCCGGCTGTCCAGGAGGCCCGGCTGTCCAGGGCGGCCGTCCCCGGCCGACGTCGGCACACCTGGCCGGGTCGGGAGCCGCGTCCCGCCGTCCGGCGGGTCGTGGCGCCCGCGCCTTGACCCCGGCGACCGCGCCACCCAGGATCCAGCCATGGACGAGGTACGCAGCAGCACCGTCGACGGCATCGTGCGCCGCAGCGCCCGCCGCACCCCCGACCGCACCGCCCTGCGGTACGCGGACCGCATCTGGAGCTATGCCGAACTGGACGCGGCCGTCTCCACCGCCGCCGCCTTCCTCACCGCCCAAGGCCTGACCAAGGGCGACCGGGTCGCCGCCTACGGGCACAACTCCGACGCGTACCTCATCGCATTCCTCGGCTGCGCCCGGGCCGGGCTCATCCATGTGCCCGTCAACCAGCACCTCACCGGCGGCGATCTGTCGTACATCCTGGAGCAGTCCGGCGCGGCTCTCGTCCTCGCCGACCCCGCGCTCGCGCAACAGGTGCCCGCCGGCCTGCCCGTGGTCGCGCTGCGCGACGGCGCGGGCTCGCTCCTCGCGGCGACGGCCGAGCCGGTCGCGTACGAGGGCCGGGGCGAGGCCGGTGACCTCGTTCAGCTGCTCTACACCTCCGGCACCACCGCCCTGCCCAAGGGCGCGATGATGACGCACCGCGCCCTCGTCCACGCGTATGTCTCCGCCATCACCGCGCTCGACCTGCGCGCCGGAGACCGGCCCGTGCACGCGCTGCCGCTCTACCACTCGGCGCAGACGCATGTCTTTCTGCTGCCCTATCTCGCGGTGGGCGCCGACAACACGCTCCTGGACGCGCCGGACCCGGGCAGGATCCTCGACCTGGTGGAGGCGGGCCTCGCCGACTCGTTCTTCGCGCCGCCCACCGTGTGGATCGCCCTCGCTGCCCACCCCGAGTTCACCCAGCGCGACCTCGGGGCTCTGCGCAAGGCGTACTACGGGGCCTCGGTCATGCCCGTGCCGGTCCTGGAGCGGCTGCGCGAGCGGCTGCCGGAACTCGGCTTCTACAACTGCTTCGGACAGAGCGAGATCGGACCGCTCGCCACCGTGCTGCGGCCCGAGGAGCACGAGGGCAGAATGGACTCGTGCGGGCGTCCGGTGCTGTTCGTCGAGGCGAAGGTCGTCGACGAGAGGGGCGAGCAGGTGCCCGACGGCACGGCGGGCGAAGTGGTCTACCGCTCACCGCAGTTGTGCGAGGGCTACTGGGACAAACCGGCCGAGACCGAAGAGGCTTTCCGCGACGGCTGGTTCCACTCCGGCGACCTCGCGGTGCGCGACCGCGAGGGCTGCTTCACCGTCGTGGACCGCGTGAAGGACGTCATCAACTCCGGTGGTGTGCTGATCGCCTCGCGCCAGGTGGAGGACGCGCTCTACACCCACCCGGCGGTCGCCGAGGCCGCCGTCGTCGGCCTGCCCGACGAGCGCTGGATCGAGGCGGTCACCGCCGTCGTCGTCCGCGCCGCGGAGGTGACGGAGGCTCAGCTCATCGAGCACGCCCGCGGCTCGCTCGCCGCGTTCAAGGCCCCCAAGCGGGTGCTGTTCGTGGACGAGCTGCCGCGCAACGCGAGCGGCAAGATCCTCAAGCGGGAACTGCGCGACCGGTTCGCCTGAAGTTCCGGCACGGTCAGGGCAGTTGGGCCCAGCTCCTGCGGAGGCCTGCGCCGAGGGCAGGCCCGGATTCACCTGCCCTTCTCGCGCAGGTCGACGATGCGTTTGAACTTGCCGACCGAACGCTCGATGGTCTCGGGGTCGACCACCTCCACGTCGACGGAGACACCGATCCCGTCCTTGACGGCCGCGACGATCGAGCGGGCGGCTGCGTCGCGCTGCTCGGGCGCCGTGTCCGCCCGCGCCTCCACCCGGACGGTCAGCGCGTCAAGGCGGCCCCGGCGGGTCAGCCGCAGCTGGAAGTGCGGGGCGAGCCCGGGCGTGCGCAGCACGATCTCCTCGACCTGGGTGGGGAAGAGATTGACGCCGCGCACAATGACCAGGTCGTCGCTGCGCCCGGTCACCTTCTCCATCCGCCTGAAGACCCGGGCGGTGCCGGGCAGTAGCCGCGTCAGGTCCCGTGACCGGTAGCGGATCACCGGCATCGCCTCCTTGGTGAGCGAGGTGAAGACGAGCTCACCGCGCTCCCCGTCCGGCAGCACATCCCCGGTGACCGGGTCCACCACCTCCGGATAGAAGTGGTCCTCCCAGATGTGCAGCCCGTCCTTGGTCTCCACGCACTCCTGTGCCACGCCCGGACCCATGACCTCCGACAGGCCGTAGATGTCGACCGCGTCGATCGCGAACCGCTCCTCGATCTCGCGCCGCATCTCCTCGGTCCACGGTTCCGCGCCGAAGATGCCAACCTTCAGCGAGGTCGTACGAGGGTCCACACCCTGGCGCTCGAACTCGTCGAGCAGCGTCAGCATGTACGAGGGCGTCACCATGATGATCGCGGGGCGGAAGTCCTGGATCAGCTGGACCTGGCGCGCCGTCATCCCTCCGGAGGCGGGAATCACCGTGCAGCCGAGCCGTTCGGCTCCGTAGTGCGCGCCGAGGCCGCCGGTGAACAGGCCGTATCCGTACGCCACATGGACCTTGTGGCCGGGCCGCCCGCCCGCCGCGCGGATCGAGCGGGCCACCACGTCCGCCCAGGTGTCCAGGTCCCGCTGGGTGTAGCCGACGACGGTGGGGCGGCCCGTCGTACCACTGGAGGCGTGGATCCTGCGGATGTCGGACTCCGGGACCGCGAACATGCCGAACGGATAGTGGTCGCGAAGATCGGATTTGGCGGTGAAGGGGAAGCGGGCCAGGTCGGCGAGCGAGACGCAGTCCTCGGGCCGGACCCCCGCCTTGTCGAAGGCCTCACGGTAGAACCCGACGTTGTCGTACGCATGGCGCAGTGAGGCGCGCAGCCGCTCCAGCTGTAGGGCTTCGAGCTCCGGCCGGCTCAGCCGCTCCGCCTCGTCCAGCAGGGGTGCCATGGGTGCGCTCCCGTCCTCGCCCCGCCCCGGAGGGCGACGAAATCGGACGACCGATCATTCGGTCGATCTGTGTCGGATCAGTAATTCAGCCACCCGAGGGGCACGTCAAGGCCTGTGGACAACCGGCGTCGCCCGGTCTTCGCGCCCACGGCGAAAGCCATTGCCCGAGCCCCGGGGCCCCTGTGAAGATCGTCCGCATGCCGACATTCACCAGCCACGACGGAACCGAACGCGCCTACCGCCGTGCGGGAAAGGGCCCGCTTCTCGTCTGCCTGCCGGGCGGCCCGACGGGTGCCTCCGCCTGCCTGGGCGACCTGAGCGACCAGGGCGGCGGCCTGGCGGCGCACCGCACCCTGGTGCTGCTCGATCCACGCGGGGCGGAGGATACGGCGGCGCCTGCCGACCCGGCCACCTGCCGCCACGACCACCAGGTGGCCGACATCGAGGCGCTGCGCGTGCACCTCGGCCTCGACCGTCTTGACGTGCTCGCCCACTTCGCGTCCGGAAAACCGGCACTGCTCCACGCCGCCCGCCACCCGGACCGCGTCGGCTCGCTCGCCCTGATCGCCCCCGGCGTCCGCGACACGGACCCCGAGGTGACAGAAGCGGCCGGGGACGACGCAGCCGGGGACGACGCGGACGGCGCCTTCGGCCCTGCGGCGGCCAAGGACGCGCTCGCCCAGGTGAGTGCCCCCGTGCTGATCCTCGCCGGCGCATACGACGGCGGCCCGCCCCCGGCCCGCGCCGCGGCCCTGGCCGACCTTCTCCCGAACGCCGAGCTCGCCGTCCTGCGCGGTAGGGGAGGCCACCCCTGGCTCGACGATCCGCAAGCCTTCGTGCGTACGGTTGTCGCCTTCCTCGATCCCGATGTCGCCACCGTCCGGCACACCGTCAACACCGAGGACGGCCACGGTGTCCGGCTCGCCTACCGCGTCAGGGGCCCGCGGTCCGCGCCGCCCGTCGTCCTCGTGCACGGCCGCGGCGGCGACAGCCGCGACTGGGACGAGATCGCCGGACAACTCGCGGCCACCCGCCGCGTGTACGCCCTCGACCTGCGGGGCCACGGCCTGAGCGACTGGCCGGGCGGCTACTCCTTCGAGGCGTTCCGCGACGACCTGTCCGGGTTCATCACCGAACTGGGCCTGGCCGGGACCGATGTGGTCGCGCACTCGATGGGTGGCGCGGCGGCCGCGCTGCTCGCCCAGGAGGCGCCCCACCTCGTCGGGCGGCTCGTCCTTGAGGAAGTACCGCCGCTGCTCCCGCTGAATCCGCGGCGCGGTCCTGTCGAACGCCCGGAAGGCCGGCTCGACTTCGACTGGCCGGTCGTCCCCGCGATCAACGCCCAGCTCAACGACCCCGACCCGGCCTGGCACCGGCGCTTCGGCACGCTCAGCACGCCGGCCCTGCTCATCGCGGGCGGCCCGAGCAGCCATGTCGACCAGACGGCGCTCACCGCACTCGCCGGCCTCATCCCGGACGCCCGCCTGGCGCGTTTCGACACGGGTCACCTCGTGCACAGCACGGACCCCGCCGGATTTCTCGCGGCGCTCAGGGGGTTCGGCATCTGACGCCCGGGCCGCCGGGCCGGCCTCATCAGCTCGGGCCGGCCTCCTCAGCCCGCGTCGGCGTCCGCCGCCACCGTCCGCGCCCAGCGGTAGTCCGCCTTGCCGCTGGGCGAGCGCTGGATGCTGGGCGCGATCACCAGCTGGCGCGGCACCTTGTAGCCCGCGATCCGGGTGCGGCAGTGCGTCTGGATGTCGTCGAGCGTGGGCGCGTCCGCGCCGGCGCGGAGCTGCACCACCGCCGCCACATGGCTGCCCCACCTCACATCGGGGACCCCGGCCACCAGCGCGTCGTACACGTCCGGATGCGACTTGAGGGCCTGCTCGACCTCCTCCGGGTAGACCTTCTCGCCGCCGGTGTTGATGCACTGCGAGCCGCGCCCGAGGACCGTGACGATGCCGTTCTCGTCCACGGTCGCCATGTCACCGAGGAGCACCCACCGCTCATCGCCCTTCTGGAAGAACGTCTCCGCGGTCTTCACGGGGTCGTTGTAGTAGCCGAGCGGAACGTGTCCGCGCTGGGCGAGCCGCCCGGGTTCGCCGACCGCCACCGGCTCGTGCGTGGCCGGATCGACCACCTGCGTACGCTCGTTGACCTCCAGGCGGAAGCCCTTCTCCGGGCCCGAATCGTCCGTCGCCTTACCGTTGGAACCGGATTCGGACGAACCGAAGTTGTTCAGGAGCAGCACATGCGGCACGAGCGCCTGGAACTGGGCGCGCACCGTCTCCGACATGATCGCTCCGGACGAGGAGACGCTGAACAGCGAGGACAGGTCGGTGCCCTTGAGCGGCCCGTGCAGGGCGTCGATGAGCGGCCGCAGCATGGCGTCGCCCACCAGGGACACACTGGAGACCTTCTCCTTCTCGATGGTGCGCAGCACTTCCTCGGGCACGTACTTGCGGTGGATGACCACGCGTTGGCCGTAGTTGAAGGCGATGAACGAGGTCAGCGTCGAGGTCCCGTGCATCAGTGGGGGAGCCGGGAAGAAGGTCAGCCCCGCGCCGCCCTCGGCGACCCGCTCCGCAAGTTCCTGCGGCCGTTTCACCGGCTCCCCCGCGGGCTCGCCGCCGAACAGCCCGGCGAAGAACAGGTCCTCCTGACGCCACATCACACCCTTGGGCATGCCGGTGGTGCCGCCGGTGTAGATGATGAACAGGTCGTCGGGTGAACGCGGTGCGAACCCCCGCTCGGGAGAGCCCATGGCCTCGGCCTTGGTGAACGGCGTGACGGCGAGAGGCGGCGCGCCGTCCGGGACCTGCCCCACACGGAGCAGATGGCGCAGCGTGCCGGCCCGGGGCAGCGCGCCCGCCACCCGCTCGGTGAACTCCGCCTCGAAGACCAGCGCCGCCAGATCGGCGTCCCGGTAGAGATAGGCCAACTCCTCTTCGACATAGCGGTAGTTGACGTTGACCGGGACCAGGCGTGCCTTGAGTGCGGCGAGCACCGTCTGGAGGTATTCGACGCCGTTGTAGAGGTGCAGCCCCAGGTGTTCGCCGGGCTTGAGGCCCGCGTCGATCAGATGGTGGGCGATCCGGTTCGCCGCGCGGTCCAGACCGCGGTACGTCAAGCGGCGCTCGGCGCCCGTCCCGGGGTGATCGATGTACACGAGCGCTTCGCGGTCCGGCACCACGTCGACGACGGACTCGAACAGGTCGGCAAGGTTGTACTCCACCATTCCTCCTGACACCGGCCCCGTACGGACTCGGGGGTCATCAGAGCAAAGCCGTGCACAACTGGGAAGGGGCGGCGACGACAAAATCTGACTGTCTGTCAGAAAACTATTGAACTGCCACCGCCATTCCTGCAACCTGTTCTAGGTCGTGAGACGGGAGGACGGCAATGGGTGGTACGGAACACCTCACGGTGCGGCGCGAAGGCGCCACCCTGGTGCTCACCTTGAACAGACCCGAGGCGAAGAACGCGCTCTCGCTGCCCCTGCTGGTGGGGCTGTACGACGGCTGGCTGGAAGCCGACGCGGACGACTCGATCCGCTCGGTCGTCCTCACCGGCGCGGGCGGCGACTTCTGCGCGGGCATGGACCTCAAGGCCCTCGCGGGCCGGGGCATGGCGGGGGACCCGTACCGGGACCGGCTCACGGCCGACCCCGACCTGCACTGGAAGGCGATGCTCCGCCATCACCGCCCCCGTAAACCCGTGATCGCGGCGGTCGAGGGCCACTGCGTGGCGGGCGGCACCGAGATCCTTCAGGGCACGGACATCCGCGTCGCGGGGCAGAGCGCCACCTTCGGGCTCTTCGAGGTGAGGCGCGGCCTCTTTCCCATCGGGGGATCCACCGTCCGCCTCCAACGACAGATTCCCCGCACACACGCGCTGGAAATGCTGCTCACGGGTCGGGCCTACAGCGCGGACGAGGCGGCCCGCATCGGGCTGATCGGGCGTGTCGTGCCGGACGGCGGCGCGCTCGACGCGGCCCTTGAGGTCGCCTCGCGGATCAACGCCTGCGGGCCCCTGGCCGTCGAGGCGGTCAAGGCGTCCGTGTACGACACGGCGTCCATGAGCGAGGCCGATGGGCTCGCGGCGGAGCTTGAGCGGGGGTGGCCGATCTTCGCCACGGCGGATGCGAAGGAGGGCGCCGAGGCCTTCGCCGAGAAACGGGACGCCGTTTTTCGACGGGCCTGAGGCCCCGCCCCGTGCCGAAACCCCCTGCCGAAACCCCCTGAGAAACGGGGGTGTTCGCGGGCCGGTGGGCACGGGGCTCCGCCCCGCACCCCGTTCGCGCCGTGAGGGCGTTGTTCTCAAGCTCCCCCAGGTCTCAGGGGCAGGGGGCCCGCTACGGGCTGTATTCCGCTCGGCTGCGAGGCGCTCGGCCTCGTGGGGGACCGGCCCGCTGTCCGGCTTGTCAGGTCTACCGAAGGAGCCCGTTCATGACTGCCGCCCCCTCTCCCGACGTGCTGCGCGCGCCCCTTGTCGTCGAGTTTCCGTTCACCCGCTCCCTCGGGCCGGTCCAGAGCGCCTTCCTCACCGGGCTGCGCGAACGCACCGTGCTCGGCGTGCGGACCGGGGACGGGACGGTGCTCGTACCGCCCGTCGAGTACGACCCCGTCACCGCCGAGGAGATCCGCGAACTCGTCGAGGTCGCCCCCACCGGCACCGTCACCACCTGGGCCTGGAACCCAACCCCCCGCCGCGACCAGCCCCTCGACCGCCCCTTCGCCTGGGTGCTCGTGCGCCTCGACGGCGCCGCCACCTCGCTCCTGCACGTCCTGGACGCGCCCGGCCCCGACGCGGTGCACAGCGGCATGCGCGTCCGGATCCGCTGGGCCGAGGACCGTACGGGCGCCATCACCGACATCGCCTGCTTCGAACCGGACGGAGCAGAGGGCGGGGCCGACGCACACGAACCGGCCCCGCACAGCGGCGAGTTCACCGACCCGGTCACCGGCATCGTCGCGCCCGCCCGCCTTGACTACACCTACAGTCCCGGCCGCGCCCAGTCCGCGTACATCAGCGGCCTGTCCGCCCGCACGACCGTCGGCGAACGCTGCCCCTCCTGCCGGAAGGTGTACGTGCCACCGCGCGGTGCCTGCCCCACCTGTGGTGTCGCCACACAGGAACGGGTGGAGGTCGGGCCCGCCGGCACCGTCACCACGTTCTGCATCGTCAACATCAAGGCCAAGAACCTCGACATCGAAGTCCCGTACGTCTACGCGCACATCGCCCTGGACGGCGCGGGCCTGGCCCTGCACGGCCGGATCGGGGGCATCCCCTACGACCAGGTCCGGATGGGGCTGCGGGTCGAACCCGTGTGGAGCGAGGGCGGCCGCTACCCCGACCACTACCGGCCCACCGGCCAACCCGACGCCGACTACGAGACGTACAAGGAGCTGATCTGATGGCGCCCACCCCTCCCGCACGGGACGTGGCGATCGTCGCCTTCGCGCAGAGCGACCACCGGCGCCGCACGGATGAGCTGTCCGAAGTCGAACTCCTGATGCCGGTGCTGCACCAGGTCCTGGGCGCGACCGGCCTGAAGACCAGCGACATCGGCTTCACCTGCTCGGGATCGAGCGACTACCTCGCCGGGCGCGCCTTCTCGTTCACCATGGCGCTCGACGGAGTCGGCGCGTGGCCGCCGATCTCCGAGTCCCATGTGGAGATGGACGGTGCCTGGGCGCTCTACGAGGCCTGGGTGAAGATCCTCACCGGCGAGGCGGACACCGCGCTCGTCTACGGATACGGCAAGTCCTCGCCCGGCCGGCTGCGCGACGTACTGACCCGGCAGCTCGATCCCTACTACGTGGCGCCGCTCTGGCCCGACTCCGTCGCGCTCGCCGCCCTCCAGGCGCAGTCCCTCATCGACGCGGGCGTCACGGACGAGCCCGCGCTCGCCGCCATCGCCACCCGCAGCAGGGACTCCGCAGACTCCAACCCGCATGCCCAGGTGCGCGGTTCGCGGCCCCAGGGCGACTACCTGGTGCGCCCGCTGCGCACCGGCGACTGCCCGCCGGTCGGTGACGGCGCGGCCGCGGTGATCCTCGCCGCGGGGGAGCGGGCCCGCGACCTGTGTGCGCGGCCCGCCTGGATCCGCGGCATGGACCACCGCATCGAGGCGCACGCCCTCGGTGTCCGCGACCTCACCGACTCGCCCTCCGCACGCCTCGCGGCCGAACGGGCCGGCGCCTTCGAACGGCCCGTCGACACCGCCGAGTTGCACGCCCCGTTCAGCTCGCAGGAGGTCGTCCTGCGCACGGCGCTCAGACTCGGCGACGAGGTCACGCTCAACCCGTCGGGAGGAGCGCTCGCCGCCAACCCCGTGATGGCCGCCGGCCTGATCAGGCTCGGTGAGGCCGCCGCCCGCATCCACCGCGGAGAGTCCGACCGGGCCCTCGCGCACGCCACGTCGGGCCCCTGCCTCCAGCAGAACCTGGTGGCCGTCCTGGAGGGGGAGTCATGAGCAAGGAACCCGTGGCCGTCGTCGGTGTCGGCCAGACCAAGCACGTGGCCGCCCGGCACGACGTGTCCATCGCAGGACTCGTCCGCGAGGCGGCCCGACGCGCCCTCGAAGACGCCGCGTTGACCTGGTCCGACATCGACGCCGTGGTCATCGGCAAGGCGCCCGACTTCTTCGAGGGCGTCATGATGCCCGAGCTCTACCTCGCCGACGCGCTCGGCGCGGTGGGCAAGCCGATGCTGCGGGTGCACACCGCGGGCTCGGTCGGCGGCTCGACCGCGCTCGTCGCCGCCAACCTGGTCGCCGCCCGTGTCCACACCACGGTGCTGACCCTCGCCTTCGAGAAGCAGTCCGAGTCCAACGCCATGTGGGGCCTCTCGCTGCCGGTGCCCTTCACCCAGCCGCTGCTCGCCGGAGCCGGCGGCTTCTTCGCCCCCCACATACGGGCCTACATGCGGCGTACCGGGGCCCCTGACACGGTGGGCTCCCTCGTCGCGTACAAGGACCGGCGCAACGCCCTGAAGAACCCGTACGCCCACCTCCACGAGCACGACATCACCCTGGAAAAGGTCCAGGCCTCGCCCATGCTGTGGGACCCGGTCCGCTACTCCGAGACCTGTCCCTCGTCCGACGGCGCCTGCGCGATGGTGCTCACCGACCGGGCGGGCGCCGCCCGCGCGCCCCGGCCGGCGGCCTGGGTGCACGGCGGCGCCATGCGCAGCGAGCCCACTCTGTTCGCCGGCAAGGACTTCGTGTCGCCCCAGGCCGGCAAGGACTGCGCGGCCGATGTGTACCGCCAGGCGGGCATCGCCGACCCACGCCGCGAGATCGACGCCGTCGAGATGTACGTGCCGTTCTCCTGGTACGAGCCGATGTGGCTGGAGAACCTGGGCTTCGCCGCCGAGGGCGAGGGCTGGAAACTCACCGAGGCGGGCGTCACGGAGCTCGACGGCGACCTGCCCGTGAACCCGTCGGGCGGCGTCCTGTCCACCAACCCCATCGGCGCGTCCGGCATGATCCGCTTCGCGGAGGCCGCACTCCAGGTGCGCGGCGAGGCGGGCGAGCACCAGGTGGAGGGCGCCCGCAGGGCATTGGGCCACGCCTACGGCGGCGGATCCCAGTTCTTCTCGATGTGGCTCGTCGGATCCGAACCGCCCAGCCGCTGAGGGGTGTTGAGGGCCGGCGGCCCGCCCGGTGCTCCCTCGGCGGCCTGTCGGCCGCGCCGGACGATCGCTAGGGTGGCCCGGACGAGAAGAACCGGGGAGGAGCACGGACGTGGCCGACACCACCACCCAGCACACCTTGCAGACCCTTGCGGGGCACACCCGTTCCGGCTGGGACAAGCCGGAGCTCGATCTCAGCGAGGCCGAATGGCAGTCGAGCAGTCGGGGGGCGGGGGACGTCCAGATCGCCTTCGTCGAGGGCTTCATCGCCCTGCGCAACAGCGGCAGCCCGGGCAGTTCGCCGCTGATCTTCAGCCCGGCGGAGTGGCGGGCCTTCGTGATCAACGCCCGGGACGGTGAGTTCGACCTCACCTGAGCCCGCGCCGACCGAGGCACGGCGGCGCCCCGCCGCGCCCCGCCCGTCGCCTCTATGGCGCCGGGCGGGGCGCGGCGACTCCGGGCGGGGCGCGCGGCGCCGGGGACGGCATCCCGGCCGTTGAGGAGCAGACGCCGCGAGGGGTCCGTTCGGCCACAACGCCCGTGCCGCGCGGGCCCCTTGACCGACCCGGACCCCGCCCGCTCAGCCCTCGGCCGCCTGCTCGGGGAACAGCTGGGCCCAGGGCCGCTGGCGGCCCTCGCTGACGGCCGCGATGCCCGCCTCGCCGTATCGCGCGGTCTCCAGGGACCAGGCCAGATTGCCGCTCATCAGGGCGCGCATGCCGTCCACGTAGTCGTTCACCTGCGCGCGCACCTGCTCGGGCAGCGCGGTCTTGGCGAGCTGATCTTCGAGCTGGGCGGTCAGCTCATGGAAGCGGGCGATGCGCGCGTTGGCCAGGCCGGCCACCCGGCGCAGCGCCTGTTCGACGGTGCACATCTCCTGGCGGAGCAGAATGATCACGCTGTTGTTGACATCGCCCGCTGCGAGCTCCTTGTCCACGGACACCATGTCGTTGACGAAGATCACCACATCGGCGGTGATCTCCCGCATCTCCGCAAGCGGCTCGCCCTCGTGCAGCTCCTTGGGCAGGGTGTAGCCGCCGCAGCGCTCCACCAGGTCAAGGCAGGGCTGCACGCCTATGGAGTCGCGCCGGCCGCGCAGGAACCCGGGCAGCGACAGGGTGCCGTTGCGGGTCCGGTTCAGCGCCTCCCAGTGATACGCCGTCAAGTAATCGCGCCAGTGCGTACGGAAGCGGTCCTGCCACAGCAGCGGAGTGCCCGCGGTCACCCGCTGCCACAGATCACGGAAACTTTCGGCCAGCCGGTTGGTCGCCTCCCCGAGCACCGCGGGCTCGTCGCTCATGGTGCGCAGCACCGTGTCGATCTGGCGCAGCACGACGTCGGGCCGCTTGCCGAGCGGGCCGTCGAACTGGTCGTCGAAGACGAAGAACCAGGCGTTGAGATCGGTCGCCAGCGCCAGATGCGCGTCCGAGGCGTCCGGATAGAAGTACGCCATCAGCCGCTCAAGACCCATCGCGTCGTACTCGGCCGTCGCCTGCTCGCCGGCCAGCATGCCGAACTGATGGAGCCAGTCAAGGGTGTGCCGCCCCGCGAGCTCGTGCCGGGGATGCCGGCGGGCGGGGAAAGGTATGTCGACGAGCCCGGTCCGCGTCCGGGCCGACCGGACTCTGCCAGTGCTGGCCATGCGGCACCGCCTCCTTAGAACTCCATACGTTTTTCCATCATCAACGGGACGGGTGCCTCGGTGAAGTCGCATGACGCCGGAGCCCGACAGCGCGAAGGGGGCGTACACCACACGGTCTGGCGCCCCTCCTCGGCCATCCGATCCCGATCACCCATGGATTCAGCCAACTTAATGGGTCAAGGAGAGGACGGGAGTTGGATATTCATGTCACGGTACGTGTCCGGGGCGTAGGCTCGGTGCTACTGCCAGAAGGGGACCGCTGTGGCGGAGACGAGGGGCCGGGGCGGAGTTCCGCGCCGGACGCTCTTTGAGCGCGACGAAGAACTGCTGTTGTTCGACAGCATGTTGGACGACCTGTGCGACCGGGCGGGCGGAGGGAGCGCGCCCAACGGCGGCCTGCTCGCCATCGCCGGCGCGGGAGGTCTGGGCAAGACCACGCTGGTGGCCGAGGTCCGCCGCAAGGCCGCGGCACGTGGCTGCACACTGATGGCCGCCCGCGGCAGCGAGCTGGAGGAGGGCGTGGCCTTCCATGTCGTGCGCCAACTCGTCCAGCCGATGCTGGCCGCGACGAGCGAGGACGAACACCGCAAGATACTGGGGAGTTGGTACGACATCGTCGCGCCCGCGGTCGGTCTGGTCGCGGGCCAGAGCGGTGTCGCACCCGACCCGCAGGGCGTCAGGGACGGCCTCGACTGGCTGATCACCCGCTTCGCCGTCCAGTACGCGCCCGTGGTGCTCGTCGTGGACGACGCGCACTGGGCGGACGAGGAGACACTGGCCTGGCTGACGTCGTTCGCGCTGCGCGCCTGCGACCTGCCGCTGCTGATCGTCGTCGCCTACCGGCCCGAGGAACTGCCGCGGCACGCCGCCGAGTTCCGTCGGCTCGCCATGCGGCACGGCTCACGCCCGCTCGACCTGTCGCCGTTCACCTCGACCGCCGTCGGCGACCTGGTGCGTGACGTGCTCGGCGACGACGCCGACGACCAGTTCGCGCACGAGTGCTGGAAACTGACCGCGGGCAACCCCTACGAAGCCGTCGAACTCGTCGCGCGGATCCGCGACCGCGGCATCAAGCCGCGCCACGTCAACGCGGGCGAACTGCGCGAACTGGCCTCCGCCGTGAGCGGCGGCGGACTCATCGAACGCATCGAACGGCTCGGAACCTCCGCGGTACGGCTCACCTGGGCCGTCGCCGTGCTCGGCACGGACGCGGGACGGGACATGGCGACCGGCGTGGCGGGACTGGGCGCCGAAGAGATGTCCGACGCCATCGAGCGGCTGCGCGACGCCCGTATCCTCGCCGCGGCGCACGACCACCCGGGCCGCCTCGACTTCTTCCATCCGCTCGTCGGCACCGCCGTCTACCGGTCCATCCCGTCGGCCATGCGGGTCGCGATGCACGGACAGGCCGCCTTCGCGGTGAGCGAGGCCGGCCTCGGTGCGACATCCGCGGCCCGGCACATCCTGGAGATGCACCCCGACAACGACCGGTGGGCCGTGCGCCAGCTGCGCGCCGCCGCCCGCGACTACCTGCGCGCCGGAGCCCCGGACGCGGCCCGCCGCTGCCTGGCCCGCGCCCTGCGCGAGCCTCCCGCTTCGGAAGAACGCGCCGAGGTGCTGTTCGAACTGGGCTGTTCGGCGCTCCTGAACGAGCCCGCGACCACCGTCAACCACCTCAAGGCGGCACTCGAAGAGCCCGACCTCGCCCCGGAACTGCGCGAAGCCGTCACCTACCGGCTCGCCCAGGCACTCGCGCACACCGACCGCGCGGCCGAGGCCGCGGACGTCGTCGCCGCCGAAGCCAAGCACTCCACCAGCGCCCGCACCCGGCTGCGGATGCAGGCCGAGACGTTCCAGTGGAACGCGTTCCGCGCCGACGAGGAGGACTCCCCGGCCCGCTCGCGCAGTCTGGCCCGGCTCGCCGACCACCTGACCGGCCGCGGCAAGGCCGAGCGGTACATCCTCGGGCTGCGCGCCTGGGACGCCATGGTGCGCGGCGAGCCCGCGGAGACGGCCCTGCGCTACGCCGAGGAGGCCCTTGAGGGCGGGCTGTCCTGGACCGACGACAACTGGGGCTTCGAGGTCCCCGTCCTGGTCGCGCTCACCTTCATGTACTGCGACCAGCCCGGCCGCGCGGACGAGCTGTTCAACGAGGGCATCGCCGACTGCGAACGCAAGGGCTGGCGCGGCGCCCATCTGTCCTTCGGGCTGACCCTGCTCGGCTACATCAAGTTCCACCGCGGCCGGCTCGCCGAGGCCGAGAACCTGGTGCACAGCGGGCTGCGGATCGCCGACCGGGTCGGACACCAGATCCCCGCCCAGTGGTTCGCGCTCGGCATCCTCATCGAGATCCTGCTCGCGCGGGGCCGCGTCCAGGAGGCCCAGGAGCTCTCCGACTCCTACAACTACGGCCAGGTCGTGCCCAACGCCGTGGTCTATCCCGACTCCGAGACCGTATACAGCGAACTGCTGATCGCCCGGGGGCTGCGCACCGACGCGGAGGAACGGCTGCGGGCGGTGGGCCGCAGGCTCGAACCCCGCGGCATGCGCAACCTCATGTGGTGCCCGTGGCGGCCGCTGCTCGCCCAGACCATCGCCCACACCGACCCGGCGGAAGCGGCCGCCGTCGCGCAGGAAGCCGTGGAGGTCGCCCGGCGCTTCGGCACCCCCGGCGCCGTCGGCCGCGCCCTGCACGCGGCCGCCAAGGTCACCTCAGGAGCCGACAGCCTGGCCCTGATGGCCGAGGCCGTCCGCCAGCTCGAACGCTCACCGGCCGCCTACGAGCTGGCCCAGGCCCTGGTCGACCACGGAGCGATGCTCAGCCGCGCCGGGCTGCCCCAGGACGCGGCCGACCTCCTGATGCGCGGCCTGGAGAGCGCCGCGCTCTGCGGGGCCGACGCGCTGGCGGCGCGGGCCCGCGAGGAGCTCGCCGCCTCCGGTCTTCGCCCGCTGCAACTGCGTGCCATCGACTCCGACCTGCTCACCTCGCAGGAGAAGGCGGTCGCCGAGCGGGCCGCCCAGGGCTGGGAGAACCAGCGGATCGCGCAGGAGCTCGGCACGAAGGAACGCACGGTCGAGCTCCTGCTGTCCGGTGCCTTCCGCAAGCTCGGCACCGATCGCGGCGGCCTGGCGGGACTGCTCCCCCTCCAGACCCGCGGCTCCGGCGCCCGAGGCGTGCCCGGCCGCTGAAACCCCGCCGAAGGGCCCGCCCCCGAGCCGTCCCACGGCCGGGGGCGGGCCCTCCTGCGCGGCCGCCGCCGGCCCCGCGCCGGAGAGCACGGCCCAAAATCTCCCCGGAGCCGTTCGGCCCGTGGTCGACCGCGACGACGGCGCCACCGAAGGCAGGTCGCGCCGGTCCGGGCCGAGCCGCGGCCGTACCCGCTCGCGGCGGGCGCCGACCCGCCCGAAGCCCCGGGCCCGGCTCCGCCCGGCGCCCGGCGGCACGTACCATTGACGGCATGTCCTTCCTCCGCCGCCGCAGCGCCGCCACTCCCGCGGGCCCGGACTTCGATGTCCTGGCCATGGACCCGGGTGACTGGCCCGGCAACCTGGGCGCCGGTCTGTTGCCCGCTCCCGACGGCAGCTGCCAGGGCGTCTTCCTGCGCTACGACCTGTTCGGCGGCCGCGGCCCCGCGATGATCATCGGCAATCTGCCGGAGGGCTCCCCGGCCCGCGAGATGGCGGAGGGACAGGTCCCCTTCGAGGTCGCCCAGCTGCTCGTGGCGCTGGAGAACGACGAGCCGATCGAGGTCGTGAGCACCGAGGACATGCCGGTCATGCAGGGCGACAACCTGCTCATCGTGCGCCGCCTCAAGCTCTCCGAAAGCCGCATCTCCTGCGTGCAGTTCGACCGCAGCGACAACGTCCTCGTCACGATCGCCAGTTGGGACCGGCCGATCACCGACGACCTGTACGCCCTGTTGAAGCCGCTGCCCGCCGAGCTCTTCCAGCAGGACTGAGCGACACACCCGGCGCGTTCACCCGCAGGCCCGGCACCTTCCGTCCGAGGTGCCGGGCCGCTTCATGTCCCGGTCCGTGAACCGGCCCCGGGAGACGCCCCGTTGGGCCCGCCGCCAACAGCAGGCCGAAGCCGCTGTCAGAGGTCTGGGCCACTGGTACAAGTCGGGCTGAGCGAGGGGTACTTGACGAGGCGTCATCGCGCGTCACACTGTGTCCCGCGCGTACCCACGCGTCGCACGGCGAAAGAGCCCCCGCACCTTTCGGCTGGAAGGGTTGTCCATGACGTTCAAGCAGAGGACCACACTCGCGCTCGCGGCGGCGACGGCCGGAGTCCTGGGCCTCGCCCTGGCGCCCGCGTCACCGGCGAGCGCCGCCCAACCGGCCGCCGAATGCCCCCGTGTCCTGAGATGCGACTGGGTCCCGGCGGCCTACCAGCAGACCGGCGACCCGGCCGACAAGGAGACGTACGGCAACTACGACCTCTCCGACCGGCCGGCCACCAACAAGATCAAGTACATCGTCCTGCACGACACCGAGGAAACCTTCGCCACCACCCTGAAGATCTTCCAGGACCCGAAGCGGGCCGCCTCCGCGCACTACGTCGTGCGGTCCAGCGACGGCCACGTCACCCAGATGGTGAAGACCAAGGACGTCGCCTGGCAGGCCGGCAACTGGTACATCAACTCCGACTCCATCGGCATCGAGCAGGAGGGCTACGCCACCGAGGGCGGCACCTGGTTCACCCCCGCCATGTACCGCTCGACGGCGGCGCTCGTGCGCTATCTGGCCGCCAAGTACGACATCCCGCTGGACCGGCAGCACATCCTCGGCCACGACAACGTCCCGCCCACCACGGCTGGCGGCACGGCGGCCATGCACTGGGACCCGGGACCGTACTGGGACTGGAACCACTTCATGTCCCTGCTCGGCAGGCCCACCGAGCCCACCGGCCGCCCCGACGGCCAACTGGTCACGATCAACCCGGTGTTCAAGGACAATGTGCAGGCCTTCCGGGACTGCGAGAAGAACATCGACCTGCCCGAACAGCCCAGCAGCGCGGTCCCGCTGTACACCCAGCCCTCCACCGACGCACCGCTGTTCGCCGACCCCGCTCTCCACCCGCCCGGCCAGAGCGGCACCACCTGCGCGAGCGACTGGGGCAGCAAGATCAGCGCCACCCAGCAGGCCGTGGTCGCCGAGCGCAAGCCCGGCTGGACCGCGATCTGGTGGTACGGCCAGGAGGCGTGGTTCCCGACCCCGCGGCACACCCGCGTCACCACCCCGACCGCCGGATACGTCGTCCGCCCCAAGCCGGGCCTGGCCGACGTGCCGGTCTACGGAACGGCCTACCCGGCGGCCGGCGACTATCCCGCGGACTTCACCGCGCCCCGGGTGAGCGCGCCGCTCGCCTACACCATCAAGGCCGGCCAGTCCTACCCGGGCGGCGGCCAGGCGCCCACGGGCTACTACTACGCCCCGACCATCGACTCGTCCTACCCCTACGACCACACGTACTTCGCCGGCAGCACCCGCTACGTGACGGTGCAGATCGGCCACCGGACCGCCTTCGTCAAGGCCTCCGACGTGGACGTCGTCCGCGCGCGATAGGCGCGCGGAAGCAGGCCGCGCGCCCCGTACCGAGGTACCGGGCGCGCGGCCTGCTTCCCCTCCGTGTGACGGTCAGCGCGTGCCGACCGCCGCCCGCACCGCGCGCCGCGCCAGCGCGCAGTCGTCGTGCAGCCTGCGCAACAACAAGCGCTGCTGCTCCCCGGCGCAGAGCACGCCCGGCGCCGCGTTCTGCGCCGCACTCGCCGGCGCCGCCTCGCGCATGGTGCGCTGCACCGCCGTCTCGTACGTCCGGATCTCCCGGGTCAGGACGAGCATCAGGTTCACCAGGAAGGCGTCCCGCGCCGCGGGCCCCTCGGCCTGCGCCGCCTGGCTGATCCGCCGCCGCTCCGCCGGGGCCTCACCCAGGATCGCCCACAGCGTCGCCAGGTCGTACCCGGGCAAATACCAGCCCGCGTGCTCCCAGTCGACCAGGACCGGGCCTGCCGGCGACAGCAGGATGTTGGACAACAACGCGTCGCCGTGCGAGAACTGCCAGTTCACCCGGCCCGACAGAGCCAGCCCGTGCACCAGCTTCTGCAGGTCGCTCAGATCCCGGTCGGTGAACAGACCGAGCTCGTGGTACCGGGAGATCCGCGGCGCGTAGTCCAGCGGCCTGCCGAACATCTCGGCGGGCGGCCGCCAGTCGTTGAGGTGCCGGATCGCGCCGAGGGCCGCCTTCACGTCCGCACGGGGCGGAGCCTCGACGGGGTGTCGCGCCAGCGCCGCCGCCCGGCCGGGCATCCGCTCGATCACCAGGGTGCAGTTGTCGGGATCCGCGGCGATCAGCCGCGGCACCCGCACCGGTGGGCGGTGCCGGACGAACGCGCGGTAAGCAGCTATTTCGTGCCGGAACCGCTCGGCCCACGCGGGTGAGTGGTCCAGTAAACACTTGGCGACGGCCGTGGTGCGCCCTGTCGTCCCGACGATCAGCACCGAACGTCCGCTGTGCCGCAACACCTGCACCGCGTTGAACTCGGGACAGATGCGCTGCACCGAGGCGATCGCGATGCGCAGCTGGGCTCCCTGCGGGCCGGACAGGTCGATTCTGCCGCTGAGCGGCTGGCTGCCCGTCCCCGGCCTGCGCGGCATCCGGCCCGCACCGTACGGCGACGGCGCGGCATGCGTGGGATCGAGGTACGGTCCGCCACCCGCTCCCAGCGGACGGTACGGCCGGGGCGGCGTGGACACGGAGGACGATGCTGTGTACATGGGTGACAGATCCCTTCGTGTGCCGACAAGTTGCGTGCGCTACCCGTCCCGGTGGCCGAGCCGCACCCTGGGGAATGAGGTCCGGCCCCCGGGTCGGGGTGGCGCTCTCATACCTGACACCCGGCCGCGGGTGGCACACCATCTGGCGTGCCCTGGCGAACCCTGGCGAATAGTCGCGTCGCATCTGACAGGGGATTACTGTCAACTCAGCCGAGAACCTGGGGGCTTGACGTGAGCGGACAACCCAACACCCGCCTGAACGACCTGTTCGGCCTCGCCGGCTGGTCCAAGGGCGAACTCGCGCGCATGGTGAATCGACAGGCGGCGGCCATGGGCCACCCCCAACTGGCCACCGACACCTCGCGGGTACGGCGTTGGATCGACATGGGGGAGACCCCGCGCGATCCGGTGCCCAGGGTGCTGGCGGCGCTGTTCACCGAGCGGCTCGGCCGTGTCGTGACCATCGAGGACCTCGGGTTCGACCGGCACGGGCGCGCTGGAAAGCGGAACGACGTCAGGAACACCAAGAATCCGGACGGCCTTCCGTGGGCGCCCGAACGGACGGCAGCGGTCCTCACCGAATTCACGGGAATGGACCTCATGCTCAACCGACGCGGTCTGGTGGGCGCGGGCGCCGCGCTCGCCTCCGGCTCCGTACTCACCAGCGCCATGCACGACTGGCTGCACACCGACCCCGTACTCTCGGCCGACGCCCCCCGTATCCACGACCCCCTGCACGCCGACCCCGCGGGGTTCGACCGCTATGAGGCGGCCCCCATCGGGTCGCAGGAGATCGACGCCCTTGAGCACTCGGTCGAAGTGTTCCGTGCCTGGGACGCCTCCCGCGGCGGCGGGCTCCAGCGCAAGGCGGTGGTCGGCCAGCTCAACGAGGTGGGCGGCATGCTCGCCTACCACCACCCCGACCATCTCCAGCGGCGCCTGTGGGGCGTCGCCGCCAACCTGGCCGTCCTCGCGGGCTGGATGTCCCACGACATCGGTCTGGAACCGACCGCCCAGAAGTACTTCGTCATCGCCGCGCACGCGGCCCGCGAGGGCGGCGACCGCCCGCGCGCCGGCGAGGCGCTGTCACGCGCCGCCCGCCAGATGGTGCATCTGGGCCGCCCCGGCGAAGCCCTCGACCTGATGAAGCTCGCCAAGTCCGGTTCGGGCGAGGAGACCCTGCCGCGCACCCGCGCCATGCTGCACACCATCGAGGCATGGGCCCAGGCATCCATGGGGCGCGGTCAGGCCATGCGCCGCACCCTGGGCGAGGCGGAGGAGCTGTTCGTCTCCGACAAGGGCGATGTGCCGCCGCCCAGTTGGATGCAGATGTTCGACGAGGCGGACCTGCACGGCATGGAGGCTCTGGCCTTCCGCACGCTCGCCGAGCACGATCCGTCCGCCGCCACCATCGCGCAGCACCACGCCAAACAGGCGCTCCATCTGCGCGAGGGCGGCCGTCAGCGCTCGAAGATCTTCGACTACATCTCCCTGGCCTCGGCCTGCTTCATCGCCGACGACCCCGAACAGGCGGACCGCTACGCCCGGTTGGCGCTCGTGTCGATGGGGGAGACCTCCTCGCACCGCACCTGGGACCGGCTGCGTGAGATGTACCGGCTCACCGGCCAGTACGCCAGTCACGGCAAGATCCAGGACCTGCGTGAGGAGATCCAGATGGCGCTGCCCCAGGCCCCGTCGAAGCGGAGCCGGATCGCGGACATCTAGAAGGGGGCTGTACGTGGACACGTACAACCCCCCGGCGCTTCCTCGGGCTTCGCCCGGCCTGTGCGTCAGGACCCGATGCGGGCCACCAGCACACAGGCGTCGTCCGTACGCTCGTGCTCGCCGAACTCCTCGACGATCATCCGCACGCAGTCCTGGGCTGTGCGGCCGCCGTCGAAGAGCGGGGCGAGTGCGAGCAGCCGGCGTCGGTGTGCCGCGTCGGGCGCGCCCTGCCGGGTCAGCCCGTCGGTGTGCAGGACCAGCAGATCGCCCGCGCGCAGAGTGAACTCCGCCTGGCCGTAGGACGCGCCGTGCCTGGCGCCCAGCAGCACCCCGTCCGGTGCGCCGAGCGCCTGCCCCGTCCCGTCGCGGAACAGCAGGGGGGCGGGATGGCCGGCCTGTGACCAGGAGAGCCTGCGCCGTGCGGGCTCGTAACGACAGCAGACCGCGCTGCCCAGGGCGGGCTGCACGGTCGTCTCAAGGAGCTGGTTGAGGTGGCCCATCAGGGCGGCGGGGCCGATGCCCGCCACGGCCATGCCGCGCAGCGCGCCGAGCAGCATCGCCATGGCGCCGGTGGCCGTCACCCCGTGACCGGTGAGGTCGCCCACGGTCAGTAAGGAGGCGCCGTCGGGCAGTTCGAGCGCGTCGTACCAGTCGCCGCCGATGAGGGCGCTGGAGGAGGACGGCAGATAGTGCGCGGCGATGTCGAGCGCCCCGGGGCCGCCCTGCGGAAGCCGCATGGAGCCGCGCCACGGTGGCAGCACGGCCTCCTGCAACTCGACCGCGAGCCGGTGCTCGGTCTGCGCGATGTGGCGCTGGTGCCGCAGGCTGTCGCGGCTCTCCCGCTCCGCACGCTGGCTGCGCCGCAGCTCGCTCACATCGCGCAGGACGGCCCACATCGAGGCGGTGCAGCCGTCGGCGTCGAGCACCGGCTCGCCCATCATGTGGAGGCTGCGGACCTGTCCGTCGGCCCGTACGATCCGGAACTCCCCGTCGATGGGCCTGCCGTCCACCAGGGCGCCGGTCACCATCGAGGTGAGCAGGGCCTGGTCGTCGGCGACGACCATGGTGGGCAGTTCGTCGAGTGACATCCCCCCGCTTTCGGGGGCGCGTCCGAAGATCTCGAACAGCTCCTCGGACCAGCTCACGGCGTCGGTCAGCAGGTTCCACTCGGCGCTGCCGACCCGGCTGAGCAGGGCGGTGGGAGGCTGTCCGGGGCTGAACGCGTTCTCGACGGCGAGCGCCGCGGCGTCCTCCTCCTCGGCGGTCAGGCCTTCGCGCAGCTGGTCCAAGTGCGAGCCCAGGTCGTCGAGTTGATGGACCGCGAGATCGCACAGGGCGCGCTGCCAGCGACCCTGCGCGTCGTCGTCGTCCACGAGCGCGTCGCGACGCACCGCGTCCACGCCTCCGCGCAGTCTGCGGGTCTGCGTGATCAGTGCGTCGACCGTGCCCCGCTCGGGCGGTTGGGGAGCGGGACGGTCCGCGAACAGATGGGACGGCATGACGTTCTCCGATGCGGCCGCGGCAGAGCCTGGTCTGGCGAAGTGGACCGGTAACGACTGTTGCACAGGCAGCGATGCCCCGTAAGGCATTTGGCAACACTCGATACGGTGGTGCTTGAGGCATATGCCAAAGGCGACCGGGATCGCCCACCGTGAGCGGGGTCCGTCGTCCGGCATATGCGGACCGGGTCGTCGCGGCCACCCCGACGCCGCGTGCGCCCGCCCGGTCAGCGCCGCGGACGGAACGCCGGCGCCGCCGCGCTCAGGGCGGCGCCCGCCGCGCCCGCCGCGGGCGACCAGCACCAGACGGCGAGGGACGTGACGGCCGCCCCCAGTGCGACCGCCACCAGCCGCCCCGCCGCCCAGCGGTCCGCGTGCCCCGTGTCCCGTCTGCCGAGCCGCCCGGCGAGGCCCGTGAACGTACCCGTGAAGTACGTGGTCGGGGTGCCCCAGGCCCGTGCCTGCACGCCCATGGCGAAGGCGGCTGCCGCCAGCAGCGCCAGCTGCGAGCCGAGCGAGCGCCCGAGGCCGGACGCCCAGCCGACGGCCACCAGGGCGAGCAGCGCGGTCTCGGCCGTGAGCAGTGACCCGGGCGCGAGACGCCGGGCGGTGACGGCCGCCCCGGCCGCGCCGAGTGCGTACCCGGTGAGCGCCGTCAGGGCGCGGGGCACCACGTCACGGTCCCCGGCGCCCACCGACGCGCCGACCAGGACGAGATTGCCGGTCATGACCCCGGCGAACACTTTCCCCAGACAGAGGAAGGCGAACGCGTCGGTGGCGCCGGACGCCGCCGAGAGGACGAGCAGGAACCGCTCGTCGGCGCGGGTGGCGGAGGGCGGGGTCGTCGTGGAACTCATCCGCGCATTCTCGCCCCCGCGAGACACCCGCCGCCCGGCGGCGCGGACGTGTCGCCCCGTCCTGGACGGGGCGCCGGACGTGTCACGGCTCCGGGACGACCCCGTGGCAAGTCCACGACAAGGGTCCACTACGGTCCCTGTGAGTACACCGGTCCGCGACGCGTCGCGGACCTCACGGGAGGAAGAGCATGAAGATCGACTGGGACCGGCGCACCTGCGCGCGCCGCGGCCATGTGACGTACGCGCCCCAGGAGGCCGTGCTGCGCGACCGGTTGCGCGCCGAGACCGGTCTCGGCGAGGCCTGGCGGTGTCTGCGCTGCGGTGACTTCGCCCTCGGCGCTCCGCACGGCGCGGGTCCGGCCGACGAGGCGCCGCTCGTGCCGCGCGGCAAGGTGTTGCGCGATCTGTTCATCCTGCGCTTTTTGGCCGTGGAGCGGGCCGTGCGCGGCGTGTTCATCGTCCTGGTGGCGATCGCGGTGTGGAAGTTCAGCAACAGCCAGGACTCGGTGCGCCGGTTCTTCGACGAGTACCTGGACGTGTTCCGGCCGGTCTTCCGCCACTTCCACTACGACCTGGACCACTCGCCGGTGGTCGGCAGCATCCAGAAGACCTTCGACTACAAGCACTCCACCCTGGTGATCGTGGCGGTGGCGCTGCTGGTGTACGCGCTCATCGAGATCGTCGAGGGCGTCGGGCTGTGGCGTGCCAAGCGCTGGGCCGAATACCTCACGGTCGTCGCCACGGCGATGTTCCTGCCGCTGGAGATCTACGAACTCACCGAGAAGATCAGCTGGGTGAAGATCGCCACGCTGACGGTCAACATCCTCGCGGTCCTCTACATCCTGCTCGCCAAGCGCCTGTTCGGGCTGCGGGGCGGACACGCCGCGTTCGAGGCGGAGCGCCACAGCGCCTCGCTCATCGAGGTGGAGACCACCGCGGGCGTCGCGGCACACCGCTGAACGCGTAGAGCCCGCTCAGCGGGTACAGATACAGGCAGCGTGCGGCGCCCCGGCCGCACCGGACGTTTCCCTGGGGGATGACGACGATGAACCAACCGCACCGCACGCCCACGCCGAAGAAGGGCCACGGGCCGCTGCGCAGGGCGGCCGTGCTGCTCGCGCTGCTGCTCGGCGCCTCGCTCGCGGCGGGACCGGTGACCGCAGAGGCGGCGCCGCGCACCCTGGCCGCCGCTTCGACGGCCCAACAGGCCGCGCCCGCGCGCAACGTGGCGCAGCCGGTTCAGGCGGCGCCGCGGGCCGGGCAGCACACCGTCGCGGTGAAGTCCGGCTTGACCGCGTCGAAGAAGTCCAAGAAGTCCAAGAAAAAGAAGAAGAGCGGCTTCTTCAAGAAGGCCGGGATCGTCCTGCTCGTCCTGGTGATCCTCTTCATCGCACTCGTCGTCTTCGTGATCTGGTTCATCGTGAGCCGGCTGCGCAGGCGCCGCGACCGGCACTGAGCGGTCAGTTCTCCGGACGCCCCTGACGCATCCGCTGCCCGACCGTTCCGCCGTCGGTCTCCCACCAGGGCCGTACGAGCTCCGCATCCTCCGGCCGTCCCTCCACGGGGGCGGCCGGAGCCAGTTCCGCGTCCAGGCGGCGGTCGAGCACCACGCGCTGGACGCGGTCGGCGCGCGACCACTGCACGAGGATCGCGAGCAGGAACGGCAGCGACACGAGCTCGGCGATGGTGACCATCGCGCCACCGCCGAGCTGCTGGTCCCGCTCGACGTCGGGCGCCCAGGCGGGCGCGTGGTGCAGGTACCAGGCGCCCGCGATCAGCGTGCTGTGGGTCATCACGACGATGCCGGGCACCGCGTCGATCAGCCCGTCGAGAAAGACGAGGGCGGCCCGCACCGGGTGGTTGCACCAGGCGGGCAGCGCCTCCTCGCCGGTGAGCATGGGCAGGACGAACAGGCTCCCGGCGAGCAGCAGTTGGAGATACATCAGCTCGTGCAGCGCGCTGTGGCGCAGCGCCGTCTCGAAGTACGGCGTGAAGTAGATGCAGAGCTCGGATGCGAGGACCAGGGCGGTGCTGACCAGCGGGAAGGTGAAGAACCGCACCAGGCGTCCGGCCATCGCGCCCTTGAGCCGGCTCGCGCCGCGCTCCGGAAGCGCGCGCACGGCCAGGCGCAGCGGGTCGCCGAGCGCGAGGCCCAGCGGCGCGATCAGGTCGAGCAGGACGTTCTGGACGGCGGCCGGCCAGAACAGCTCGGTGTCGTACACCGCGAGCGCCGACATGGTGGCGACGGCCAGGGCGCCGAGGCCGAGGAGTGCGAACGTCGCGGTGCGGGCCGGCGGCCAGCGCTCGCCGCGGCGGCGCAGCCTCAGCACGCCCCAGGCGTACAGCGCGGCCAGGACGACGATCAGCGCAAGCGCCGCCGCGTCCGGCTCCCACACCGAAAGCAGCCGCCCCGTGGTCAGCTCGGGCAGGCCGCCCGCCGCGTTCTCGCTCAGCGCCACAACGGACATCAGGGTCGATTCTCCTCACCGGCCCCTGACGTACGACGGGGCCGCCCACACGCTAGCGCCGCCTCCCGGCGGATCACGCACCGGGCTCCGGGAGCGTTCGGCCGAACGGATGGAATCGGCCGAAGAACGCGTAGACGTCATAGGTGCCTAAGGCATGTAGTGGAGATCGGTACGACGGATCCCTTCGCTTGCGAGGTCTCCATGACAGGCAGCAATTCCAGCGTCACCACGGACCACAACGCCACCGACCCCACGCCCGCCGCCCCCGCCGGTACCGCAGCCGATACCGGCGCGGATCCCGCCACCCCTGCGGCCGGCGCCGCCACCGCAGCCGGCGTCACCTTCCCGCAGGACCGCAGCTGTCCCTACCACCCGCCCACCGCCTATCAGCCGCTGCGCGACGACGAGCGTCCGCTCGCCCGCGTCCGGCTGTACGACGGCCGGAGTGTGTGGATGGTCACCGGGCTCGCCGAGGCGCGTGCCCTGCTGGCCGATCCCCGGCTCTCCAGCGACCGCCAGAACCAGGCCTTCCCCTCCCCGACGGCCCGGTTCGCCGGGGTCACCAGGCGCCGGACCGCGCTGCTCGGGGTCGACGACCCCGTCCACGCGACCCAGCGCCGGATGCTGATCCCCAGCTTCACCCTCAAGCGCACCGCGTCGCTGCGGCCCCGGATCCAGCAGACCGTGGACCGGCTGCTCGACCGGATGATCGCGCAGGGGCCGCCGGCCGACCTGGTCAGTGCCTTCGCGCTGCCGGTTCCGTCCATGGTGATCTGCGCGCTGCTCGGCGTCCCCTACGCGGACCACGCGTTCTTCGAGGGGCAGTCCCGCAAGCTGCTGCGCGGCCCGGAGTCCGCCGACATCGAGGCGGCCCGTGACGCGCTTGAGCACTATTTCGAAGAGCTCATCGACCACAAACAGAAGGAACGCGGCGACGGGCTGCTCGACGAACTCATCGAGCAGCGCCTGAACGAAGGGGAGCTGAACCGGCGGGAGCTGGTGGACTTCGCGACCATCCTGCTGGTCGCGGGCCACGAGACCACCGCCAACATGATCTCGCTCGGCACCTTCACCCTCCTCCAGCACCCCGAGCAGCTGGCCGAGCTCACATCGGACGCGGCACTGATGCCGGCCGCGATCGAGGAGCTGCTCCGTTTCCTGTCGATCGCGGACGGGATGCTGCGGGTGGCCCTTGAGGACATCGAGATCGGCGGCGAGACGATCCGGGCCGACGAGGGCGTCGTCTTCGCCACCTCGCTCATCAACCGCGACCACGCCGGCTACGACGACCCCGACCGGATCGACTGGCACCGCTCCAGCCGGCACCACGTCGCCTTCGGCTTCGGCGTCCACCAGTGCCTCGGCCAGAACCTGGCGCGGGCGGAGATGGAGATCGCGCTGCGCTCCCTCTTCGACCGGCTGCCCGGTCTTCGCCTGGCGGTGCCCGCCGAGGAGATCCCGTTCAAGCCGGGGGACACCATCCAGGGAATGGTCGAACTCCCCGTCGCCTGGTAGCGGGCGACGGACCGACGGAAAGGAGCCGCCCATGCGGATCGGCATCGACAAGGACGTCTGCATCGGCGCGGGGCAGTGTGCGCTGACCGCCCCCGGCGTCTTCACCCAGGACGACGACGGGTTCAGCGAGCTGCTGCCGGGGCGCGAGGACGGCGCCGGCGACCCGCTGCTCCGCGAAGCCGTCCGGGCCTGCCCGGTGGGGGCCATCACCCTCCATGACTAGGGGGTGTCTGGTGGATCATGGCCGGGGGTGCGGCGCCTGGCACGGCACCTCGCGGCGTTGCCGAAACGCCCCGATAGCTCCGCTATCAAGCCGTTCCGGCGCCTTGCGATGCACCGCACCAGACGCCGCACCCTGACCGACCCTGATCCACCAGACACCCCCTAGGGGGGTGTCGGGCGGACGTGCCGGACGTCCGGTTCCGGGCGGTCCCCGGAGCCGGTGATCAGGCGCTGCACGGCCGGCGCGTAGAGGTCCGCCAGCTGCCCGGGCGCGGCGCGTTCCCCGGCGCCCGGCCGGTGCAGACTGAGGGTCGCGCCGAGGCCCAGCAGCAGACCTGCGATCAATTCGGCCCTCAACTCGCTGTCCTCGCCGCGCAGTTGACCGGCCAGCCGGGACGTGACCTGCTCGCGGAACCGCTCCCGCAGCAGGGTGCGTTCGTCCATGTTGCCGAGTGAGAACACCGCCCGCAGCAGGGGATCGCCCTGGTCCTCGCGCCGCATCCGCACCATCGTCAGGACCAGGTGGCGGCCGAGAACGTCCAGCGGCGCCGCGAACAGCGCGTCGGCCGCGGGCCCGAAGTCCGCGACCGTGTGGAACAGCCGTTCCTTGCTGCCGAACCGCTTGACGATGAGCGACGGGCTCACCCCAGCGTCCGCGGCGATGGAGCGCATCGTGACCTCGGCGTACGGGCGCAGCGTGAACGCCCGCCGCGCCGCCCGCAGGATCGCGTCCCTGCCCGTCTCCGTGTCGCCCCCCGTGGCCGGCGGCTCGGTCATGCGCTCTCCTCGGCTGTCGTGCGTCCGCTCGCGCCCTCGGCGCGGTCCGGCCCGACGCTACCGGGGGCGGGCGCCGTGCCGCCCGGCAGGCACAGCGTGGCGGCGAGCGCGGCGAGTGCGGCGCCGCCCGCGATCAGGAACACCAGGAGGTAGGCGTGCAGGGTCGGGGCGGTCGTGCCGCCGACCCGGAAGGTGACATTGGCCAGGACCGCGGCGACCACCGCGCTGCAACAGGCCTGACCGACCGAGCGCATCAGGGTGTTGAGCCCGTTGGCGGCGCCCGTCTCGCTCACCGGGACCGCACGCATCACCAGCGCGGGCAGCGCCGAGTACGCGATCGCGGTGCCGCAGGCCACCACCGTGGCACCCGCGATGATCATGGGCATGCTGTGGCTGGTGAAGAACCGCACGCCGTACCCCACCACCATGACGGCGGCGGCGAGCGCCAACGCGGCCTTCGGGCCGTACTTCGCCGAGATCTTGGCCGACACGGGCGAGAGCGCCACCATGGCGAGGCCACCGGGCAGCAGGCAGAGTCCGCTGACCACGATGGAGGCGCCGAGCCCGTACCCGGTGGCCTTGGGCTCCTGCACCATCTGTGCGGTGACGAGGGAGTTGGCGTAGAAGGCGAACCCGATCAAAAGGGCCGCCACATTGGTGAGCAGCACCGCGGGCCGCGCCGAGACCCGCAGGTCCACCAGCGGGGAGCGGGTGCGCAGCTCGTACGCGCCCCACAGCGGCCAGATCACCACGGCCCCGCCGAGCAGGGCGAGGGTGCGCGCCGAGGTCCAGCCCCAGTCGGCGCCCTGGGTGATGGCGAGCAGCACCGCGACGAGCGCCACCGAGAGACCGAGCGCGCCCACCGCGTCGAACCGGCCGCGCGAGCGCAGTGGCGACTCCGGCACGCACCACAACACCAGGGCGATGTCGAGCAGCCCGAGCACGGCCGACGCCCAGAACATGGTGTGCCAGTCGAAGTGCTCGACGACCAGGGCGGCGACCGGCAGTCCCACGGCCGCGCCGATGCCGAGCGTGGAGCTCATCAGGGCGACCGAGGAGAGGACCTTCGCGGGCGGCAGCTCGTCCCGCATGATGCTGATGCCCAGCGGGATCACCGCGAGCGCCGCTCCTTGCAGGGCGCGGCCGGCGATCAGCACGCCGATGTGCGAGCTCACCGCGCACATCACCGAACCGGCGGTCAGCACGCCGAGCGAGATGATCAACAGCCGTCGCTTGCCGTACATGTCGCCGGCCCGGCCCAGGACCGGTGTGAACACCGCCCCGGTGAGCAGCGTGATCGTGACCAGCCAGCTCGCCGCGGCCGGGGTGCTGCCGGTCAGGGCGGGCACGTGCGGGAGCAGCGGCACCACCAGCGTCTGCATGACGGCCACGACCACGCCGCAGAACGCCAGGACCCCGACGAAGAAGCGGGGGCGCGGCGGGTCGGCGGACACGGGTATCGCTGGGGGCATGACTCTCCGTACGGCTGGGCGCGAGCAGGGGTGCACATGTGTTCACCCCCAGGGTAAACGCTTGTGCACCCCTCGTTCCCCGCTCCTGCGGGAGTTCCTTGCCGCCTCGTCAGCCGCGCGCTGCGGGCCCCGGCAGCGGCACCCCGGCGCAGGCGGTGTCCTTCTCCGGCAGGGCCCCCGTCAGGAGGTAGTCCTCCACGTGGCCGTCCACACACGCGTTGCCGTGCTGGAACTGCCCGTGGTCGCCGTCGGCGACCGTCACCAGGCGCGATCCCGCCAACGCCCGGTGGACGCGCAGGGCGCCCTCGTAGTAAGTCGCCGGGTCGTGTGTGGAGTTGAGCATCAGGACGGGCGGCAGCCCCTTGCCGATCACCTCGATCCGCGGGGCGTTCGTTTGGGGCCGGCTCGCGCAGACGGCGGCGAACGTCAACTCCCGTGCTCCCCGGCCGGCATCGACGAGATCGTCGCCAGGATGGCCACGCTCGACCCGGCCCAGGGCCTCCCGTTTGGGTTGTGCCGGGGCTCGCGGGGCCCGACCCGAACGGACGGCCTGGGAGCGGTCAGTGGGCGAGCGTGTTCCAGAACATCGACTCGTACGTCTGGAGGAGCCGCCCGTAGTGCGCCCCGTCGGCGACGCCCTCGCCGTGTTCGTCGTCCGAACCGGTGGCGACGGCCGCGATCGCCTGCCGGGCCGGCTCCGGTGCCGGCGCGGCGAAGAAGTCGAAGAACCCGCACGCCTCGTCGGTGAAGCCGTACCGGGTGCGCAGCGCGTCGGCGATGCGGGCGCAATAGCCGCCCCAGGCAGCGAAGTTGGCGGTGAGCGCGAGGGCCACGCTCGGCGGCTCGCCGTTCAGGGCCAGCCACGCCACATAGGCCGGGTAGGCCTGGCAGCCGGCCTGCGGCAGGTATGCGCCGATGGCCGGCGGGGTGAGGCCGCACGCGTCCTCGTACGCCCCGAGCCGTTCCAGCGCCAGTGTCTCGCCGTCGGCGAGCGTGCCGAAGAACCGCGCGCACGCCGTTCCCGGCCCGGAGCGTTCGGCAAGGAACGTGAAGGCCCGCCGGTCGGAAGCGATGATGTGGCGCTGCTCCAGGGCAAGACCTGCCAGCATCGACAGGGGCGCGGCGCCGGCCTCGACGAGCGGCACGAACCGGTTGTCGTCCGCGGCCGGGGCGAGCTCCGCGGTCGTCGCCGCGATGATGTCCTTGGCCGTACGCGTCTGACGAGTCATGCGGGACTCTCTTCGCCGGTCTGCCGGTGCGGTCCCGCCCAGCGTCTCACGCGGCCCCGGCCGGCCGGGAGCCGTCAACCGGATGACGGGTCGCCGGCGAACAAGCGCGAGCCCGGCCCGCGCGGTCGTGGCGCCCGTCAGGTGGAGACGGGTGCGGCCCCCCGCTTTCGGCGCCGGTCACGGGTTCTGTCGCGTTGCGGCCACAGCAGCACATACGCCGTCGAGACGATCACGAACGCCAGCCGGATCAGCCCGCGCACCGCGTCGTCCGGCACCACGAACACACTGGCGTACAGGGCGAGGAGCGCGAGCCAGCTCCACCACGGCACCAGCCTGCGCTGCCCGATCACGTCCCACAGCAGGGTCCCGAGCAGGACCGACGCCGTGTAGTAGGTGTACACGCTGGGGTCGAGGACGATGCGCGCGTTGGCGCCGAGCAGCACCACCGCCGCCCACCGCCCCCGCCACACCGCGACGGCGCCGAGCAGCAGCCCGAGCAGCGCCTGGGCGGGGCGGTCCCAGCCGGGCGTCTCGGGGTCGGCGACGCCGAGCCAGCGCAGCGCGGACGCGGGCTGGTTGGGTATCGCGAAACCGGCGGCCGACAGCGAGTGGGGGTTGCTGAGGAAGAACGGCGCCCAGGCCACGGCGACCACGGCCGCACACCACAGCCCGGCCCGCAGCCACTGGTGGCGCGGGAGCGCGAAGAGCAGCGCGGCGAACGTCACCGCCGTCGGCTTGGAGTCCATGGCGAGCGCGAGCCACACCCCGGTGCCGATCGCGCCGCCCCGGGTCACCGAGCGGACGGCGAGGGCGGTGAAGAACAGGGCCAGCACGTCGTCTAGGTGCCCGAAGCGCACCGACACCTCGATCCACATCGGGATGAAGGC
Source organism: Streptomyces sp. NPDC048416 (assembly GCF_043200435.1). Lineage (NCBI taxonomy): Bacteria > Bacillati > Actinomycetota > Actinomycetes > Kitasatosporales > Streptomycetaceae > Streptomyces > Streptomyces sp. NPDC048416. The sequence continues at coordinate 154,429 of NZ_JBICXU010000007.1, read as the reverse complement.
GAGTCCCGCGATCAGCACCCGTTGGCGCAGCCGTTGGTGGTTGGTGCCGGTGCCGAGGAAGTACCAGGCGGCGCTGCGGCCGGCGAGTACCACGATGACCAGGCCGAGCACCGACATCAGCAGCGCGGCGAGGAACTGGCCGGTCCGCTCGGGGAAGGGATTGAACAGTCCGGCCGTCAGGAAGCTGACCGGGCCCATCTGGAGTTCGGGGTGGTGGGCGTAGAGGTTGAGCCCGCCGGTGCCGTCGCCGGAAGGGCCCTGATAGATGAGTTCGCCGCCGGCCCGCAGATAGTGCCAGGAGAAGCCGCCATTGGGCTCGACCACGGCGAACCACAGCGCGGTCCACGCGGAGAGCAGGATCAGGTGCATCCTCTGACTGATGGCCGGCACGTGTTCAGCTCCTGTTTCCCTGCCCGGTGCGGATGGCGTTCCGTGGAGCGCGCGGGGCCCCGGTGAAAGATGTCATGTGGCTCCGGTCCGTTCTCAGCGGGGTCCACATGTGCCCGGTGCCACACCTCCCGAGTCCGGGCGGCTCCGCGGTCTGGCCGATACCTCTCAGTGAGAGATAAAATGGGGGCATGGCTGCCGATGAGGCACAACCGTTCGACGACTCCCTGGCCGATGTGCTCGCCGGTGTCCAGCGGCTCATCAGGCGCCGATTGCGCCGAGCGCTGAGCGTCCCGCCCCTGCGCGGCGCCCAGGTCGAGGTGCTGAGGCTCGTCGCCGCCCGCCCGGGCATCGGCGTCTCGGCCGCCGCCAAGGAGCTCTGCCTCGCGGGCAATTCTGTCTCCACGCTCGTCAACCAGCTGGTCAAGGACGGATACATGCGGCGCGAGACGGACCCCGACGACCGTCGCTCCGCCCGGCTCTACGCCACCGCCGCGGCCAAGGGCCGGCTCCGCGACTGGCAGCTGCGCCGGGCCGCGCTCGTACGCGACCAGGTGGCGCGCCTGCCCGCGGCCGACCGTGCCGCGCTCGCCGCGGCGCTGCCCGCGCTGCGCCGGCTCGCTCAGAACCTGCACGAGGAAACGGAGGGCCCATGAGCGACGACGACGCCGTGCGGTGCGACGGCCTTGAGTACGCCTTCGGCAGGACCAGAGCGGTCGACGGGCTCGACCTCGCGGTCACCAGGGGAGAGGTCTTCGGCCTGCTCGGCCCCAACGGCGCGGGCAAGACCACCGCGATCCGCTGTGTCACGACCCTGCTGCCCGTGCCGGCGGGCCGGGTCCGCGTGTTCGGCCACGACGCCGCGAAGGAACCGATGGCGGTACGGCGGCTGCTCGGCTACGTACCGCAGCAACTGTCGGCCGACTCGGGCCTGACCGGGCGCGAGAACGTGACGCTGTTCGCCCGGGTCTTCGACGTCCCGCGCAAGGAACGCGCCCGCCGCGTCGAGCAGGCCCTGTACGCCGTCGGCCTGACCGAGGCGGCCGACCGGATGGCCAGGACGTACTCGGGCGGCATGATCCGCCGCCTCGAACTCGCCCAGGCCCTGGTGAGCGCGCCCCGCCTGCTCATGCTCGACGAGCCGACGATCGGGCTCGACCCGATCGCCCGCACCAGCGTGTGGGAGCACATCGACGCGGTGCGCCGCGCCACCGGCATGACCGTGCTCGTGACCACCCACCACATGGACGAGGCCGACCAGTACTGCGACCGCCTCGCGCTCATGCACCGCGGCAGGATACGGGCGCTCGGCACGCCCGACGGCCTGAAGGCGGAGCTGCGCGAACGCCGCGCGCACAGCGCACCCGACGATCCGCCACCCACCCTCGATGACGTCTTCCGCGATGTCGCCGGCAGTGGGCTCGACAGTCAGGGAGGTGACTTCCGCGATGTCCGCAGCACCCGCCGCACCGCAGCCCGCCTCGGCTGACCCCGAGGGCGCCGACGCGGGCACGGGGATGGACCTGCTCCTCCTGCCGCCGCGCCCCCGCACCGGGTGGCGGCTGCTGCCGGCCCGAGTGGGCGCCCTGTGCGCGGTCGAACTCCAAAAGCTCCGCCACGACCGCGCCGAGCTCTACACCCGGGCCGTCCAGCCCGCGCTGTGGCTGCTCATCTTCGGCGAGACCTTCACCCGCATCAAGGCGATCCCCACCGAAGGCATCCCGTACATCGACTATCTGGCGCCCGGCATCATCGCCCAGTCCGCCATGTTCATCGCCATCTTCTACGGAATCATGATCATCTGGGAACGGGACTCGGGCATCCTCACCAAGCTCCTGGTCACCCCGACCCCACGCTCAGCGCTGATCACCGGAAAGGCGTTCGCCGCAGGCGTCAAGGCGCTGATCCAGGCCGTCGTGGTGATCGTGATCGCCGCACTGCTCGGCGTGGCCCTGACATGGAACCCGCTGCGCCTGCTCGGCGTCGGGGCCGCCGTCGTCCTCGGCTCCGCGTTCTTCTCCTGCCTGTCGATGACGATCGCCGGGATCGTACTGACCCGCGACCGCCTCATGGGCATCGGCCAGGCCATCACGATGCCGCTGTTCTTCGGCTCCAACGCCCTCTACCCCGTGTCGATCATGCCGGGCTGGCTCCAGGCCGTCAGCAAGGCCAATCCGCTCAGCTACCAGGTCGACGCCCTGCGCGGTCTGCTCCTCGGCACCCCCTGCCACCTCGCCCTCGACTACGGGGTGCTGGTGGTCGCGGCGGCGCTCGGCATCGCGGCCGCGTCCTCACTCCTTGGCAGGCTGGCCCGCTGAGCGCTGCCATCATGATCCCCATGACCGAGGACAACGGATACCTCCTGGACAACCGGCAGACCGAGGCCGGCGAGCGTTTCGACGCGCTCGCCCAGCTCTTCGACGACTCGACGTTCCGTCACTTCGACGCCCTGGGCCTGCGCACCGGGCACCACGTCTGGGAGGTGGGCGCGGGCGGTCTCTCCGTACCGCGGGGCCTCGCCGAACGGGTCGGCCCCGAGGGGCGGGTCCTGGCGACCGACCTCGACACCGGCTGGCTGACCGGCGCCGCGCTGCCGCCGCACGTCGAGGTCCGCCGCCACGACGTCGGGCAGGACGAGGCGCCCGCCGGCTCCTTCGACTTCGTGCACGCCCGGCTCGTCCTGGTCCACGTCACCGACCGGGAGCGCGCCCTGCGCACCATGTCCCAGGCGCTGCGCCCCGGCGGCGTCCTGCTCGTCGAGGATGCCGACCCCGCGCTTCAGCCGCTGCTCTGCCTCGACGAGTACGGCCCCGAACAGGAACGCGCCAACCGCCTGCGCCGAGGCTTCCGCGAACTTCTCGCCGAACGCGGCGCCGACCTCTCCTACGGCCGCAAACTCCCGCGCCTGCTCAGGGAGTTGGGCCTGGATCGGGTGGAGGCCGACGCGTACTTCCCGGTCACCTCGCCCGCCGGCGCGGTCCTCGAAGCCGCCACGGTGCGTCAGGTCAGGGACCAGCTCGTCGACCGGGGGCTGGCCGACGACGCCGACATCGAGCGCCACCTGGCGAGCGTCGCCTCCGGCCGCCTCGACCTGGCGACCTCGCCGATGATCTCCGCGTGGGGCCGCCGCCCGGCCTGATCCGAACCAAGGCGAGACCTAGGGGGTGTCTGGTGGATCATGGCCGGGGGTGCGGCGCCTGGCACGGCACCTCGCGGCGTTGCCGAAACGCCCCGATAGCTCCGCTATCACGACGTTCCGGCGCCTTGCGATGCACCGCACCAGGCGCCGCACCCTGACCGACCCTGATCCACCAGACACCCCCTAGGCCGCCGAGTCGTAGGTGTAGAAGCGGGTGTGGTCGAGCAGGTCCGCCGGGGTCACGTTGTTCCAGGGCCGCATCGTGTCGTGCAGGTCCACCACATCGGGCGTCCCCTGCGCCGGCAGATAGGGCGAGTTGGGATGGAGGGCCTGCCACCGCGCCCAGAGTCGGTCCACGAACGCGTGGTGCAGCCAGAACACCGGGTCGTTGGGGGAGGCCCCCGTCGCCATCTGGCCGCCCACCCAGACATGGACGCGGTTGTGCAGATTGACCCCCCGCCAGCCCTCCAGATGGTTGCGGAAGCCGTCGGATGCGCTGTTCCACGGCGCCATGTCATACGTCGCCATGGCGAGGACGCCGTCGACCTCGGCCCGGGTCGGTAACTGGGCGACGGCCGCGCCCAGCGCCCGGCGCAGGTAAGTCCGGCCGTCCACCCGGACGTTGACGGCCCAGCCTCCCGCGCCGGACGCGAACGGACCGTCCATCACCTGGCCGTCCCTGCTGCGCCCGGTGCCGCCGAGGAAGTCGGCCGCCCACAGCGAGGAGGCCGCGGTGCGGTCCGCCGTCCAGTCCCAGTACGGCACCGTGACCGACGGGTCGACCGACTGCAGAGCCTGCTCGAACTCGATGAGGAATCTGCGGTGCCAGGGCAGGAACGACGGCGAGCGGTGTCCGACCCGGTCGCCGGTGTCGGTGTCGCTCATGATGAACGCGTTGTGCGTGCGGACGAAGGCGTCGTATCTCCCGTCGCGCTTCAGCTGAAGCAGCGCGTCGACGAAACGCCGCTTCTCGGCGGCGGTGAGGACCGCCTGGTTCTTGCGAACGGCCATGGTGGTGCTCCTCGTTGAGGTGAGGTCACGTGTGGTCAGGTGGCGTGACGTGAGGTGACGTGACGTCGGGCGGGGTGAGGCGTGCTGGGGAGGGACGGGCGGGCCGGGGGTCGGTCAGAGGAGCGGGACGAGCTCGGCGCCCTGGAGCTCCACCACGGCGGCGCGGGCGAGCGCGCGGGGCGTGGCAAACGTCTCGTAATGGTTCACGACGCTGATCCAGGTGCCGTCGGCGTTGCGCATCACATGCAGTTCCCGGCCGTCTATCCGCACGCCGTAGCCACCGCCGTGGTGCATGTGCCCGGCGCCGGGCGTCCCCTGTATCCGGCGCCCCTGGAAGACCTCGTCGAAGGCCTCCGGCATGTCGTGCGCATCGTCGGCCATGGCGTGACCGCTCGGGGCGGCGGCGTGCGCGATGCCCGCGAGGATGAATGCGGTCAGCGCCCCGGCGGTGACGCCGATGGCCTGGCGGCGGGTGGGTCGGGACGATCCAGACGGTTGTGACACAGCGATCCCCAAGGTGTGCGGTGGGCGAGTGGTCCGGTGGCTGGCCCGTGTCCGTGCCGTCGAGCGGCACACGTGGGCCCGGCGTGCCCGCCGGGAGGCAGGCGCGCGGTCTGGTCACGGCCGTGCTGCCCGGCGAACCCGTACGACTCCATCCCTATCGGCCGTCCCCCGTGAACAGGAAGCGGGGGCCGGGGGGTTGGTCGCTATGCGGACATGTCCAGATTCGAAGTGCAGGGTTCAACGACGGGGATCTTGTCGACAGGGCGTCATCAGGCGGCCAGGTGTGAAAATTCAACGTGGAATATGCCAAGTCCGTGAAAATCTTGTTGTCCTGGCGTGACGCACGTGGTCGTCCTCACCTGAAAAAGCCGACCGGAAACGCCCGCCGCGGGTCGGCCAGTGGCCTGAACCGTCCAATGGCGCCTGGCGCCTGGCGCCTGTGACGCCGGAGTGAGTATGACCTTGATCCCTTGTGGTTCTGGCCCGTGGCCAGCGATGCGGGAGTAGCCCAGGATGGGCATGGTGAAGCCACGTACCACGTTGCGCGGTGGTCAGCTGGACCCCGTCGCCGAGTCAGTCGCCGTCTACGGCGATCACGCCGATGCTTACGCGGCCGTGCATGCTCCGAAGATGGCGGATCGTGTTGAACGGTTCGCGGCCTCTTTGCCTGTTCCTTCGCTGATCCTCGATGCCGGGTGCGGTCCGGGCCGCGACCTTGCGAGGTTCCGCCGGTATGGGCATGTGGTGCGTGGTGTCGACCTGAACCCGGTGTTCGTGGCGATGGCCAACATGCACGCGCCCACCTTCGAGTGCGACTTGCGCGCGGTCGGGACGCGGTTCCCGGCCGGAACCTTCGACGGGATCTGGGCCTCCGCCTCACTCGTCCACCTCGATACGGCGGGCGCGGTGCACGTGCTGGAGCAGTTCGCCGGACTGCTACGGCCCGGGGGCAGGATGTACGTATGCCTGAAGGCCACTGGTCACACGGGCTGGCTCGACGAACCTGACGGCCGGCGGTGGTACACGGTGTGGAACCCGGATGAGTTCGCCGCCGCGGTAGCCGAGGCGGGCTTCGCGGTGGATGGTGTGGACCGGGGGCCGTACGTCGAGGTCTGGGCCACTCGTCGCGGCTGACGCGCAGGGCGCGTACGGCCCGCCCCCCCCGGAGACTTCTGAGAAGGGAAACGCGCCCGCGCCCCCCTCCCTCAGTGGGAGGGGGGCGCGGGCACGGCAGGCGGTACCGGCGGGTGCGGGCGGGAGCCCGTGTGGTTCAGCTCACGCCGCGCGGCAGGGCGAGCGACTGGACCTCGGGGAGGGCGGTCCAGTCGTTGGAGACGACACTGGCGTGGGCGGCGGCGAGCCGGGCCACGCGCGCCCGTGCGTCCGCGGGTGACGGGTTCTTGTCGTCCAGGGCCGGTGCCACGTTCTGGGCATCGGTCATGACGACGACATAGTGGTGGGTGTCGTACCAGGCGGTGTCGATGCTGCCGTTGACATACGTCGCCGCGTCACCGTCGAAGACCACGAACCACGGACGGATCGAGGTGTCCGCGTAACGCGAACGAGGGTCGCCCGCCTGGGCGTTGTGGACGGCGGGGAAGATCTGGGCCTGCGCGACGTGGCCGTTCGCGGCCAGGTCGCGCAGGTACCGCGCGTACTCGACGTCCGTCCACAGGCTGTCGGTGGGGTTGCCCTCCTCGACGGTGCCCGGGATCACCTCGATCATGACTTTGCCCGCAAGCTGCTCGCGGGTCGGCCAGTTGCCCGCGTTCGCGGCTTCGTCGAGGGTGGCGTACTGTCCGCCGCCCGGCTTGGCGAGCAGGTCGGCCGGGCGGAAAACGGCGGAGCCGAGGTGGGCGGCGATGCTGCGGTCGAGCTGGGCGGGGCCGAGACCGAACGTGGACTGGAAGCCCGCCTTCATCTCCAGCTTGATGGTGAGCGGCGGGTGCCCCGGATGGGCCGCCAGCCAGACCCGCACATCGTCCAGACAGCTCTCCAGGTTCTTGTTGGCGCCACCGGTGTAAAGCTGGTCGGGCGTGGTGGCGTTGACGCAATTGTTGTTGTTGCCCAGCGGGTTGGAGTGGCTGACCTTCCACTCCTTGGTGATGAAGTCGTCCCACACATCGAGCTCGATCATCGACGTGCCGGTGTCCAGGGCACGGGCCAGATAGGGGAACGCGGCCGGATCGTAGGTGTTGTGCAGGCCGGACACGGTGGCCCCGGACAGCGGCAGGGCTTCCGGCCCCGCCGCGCGGGCGGTGCCCGCGGCGCCTGTCGTGGCGAGGGCCAGGCAGGCGCCGAGCACACCGAACAGGGCTGTCCGCAGCCGGGGTGTGAAGCGTCTGGGCCGGGGATCCGACACGGTTCCTCCTAGGGGGATGACATTCCATCAGGACTGTGACGTCGCCGGGTGAACGGCGAAGACATGTCAAGTAACACGAGAGGGAATGCTGTTGTCACCCCCTGGGCCCGGTCCGAGCCAGAGGTGTCGGGCGCGGGGAGGCCGTCCCGGCGCCACGGTGGAAGGCCTAGAAGTTGAAGACGGCCTCCGAACCGGCGTCCTTCATGCAGGAGTTGCCGTAGGTCTGCACATGGCTGACGCGCTTTCCGTTCCAGACGCCGTCGGCCCGCACGGTGACCGGGTTCCACAGCTGCGTACACAGGTGCGGTGCGCCGGGCGCGGCCAGGGCGGCGAAGTCGCCCTGCGCGCGCTTGAGTTCGGCGCACGCCTCCGCCGGAGCGGGGTGGGTGCCGGAGGGCGTCGGGGCGCAGTTGAGCGTGACCGCGCGCTGCACGGCACTTGCCTGGTCGCCGGTGCCCGACTCGATCGTGAGCACGAGGGCGGACGGCGCGTACAGGCTCATCGGCTTCATCGCGTCGGCCTGAGCGGCGGCCGCGGTACCGAGGCCGGTGCCGGCCAGTCCATTGGCCAGCAGAGCGACGGCGACGGCACTGACTGCTGCGATCTTCCGCATTTCGAACACTCCTGGGGGTTGGTTTCCGGAGAACGAACAGGAGTCTCTACCGCGTTGGTGACCGCCGCGCACCACGACGGACACATTCGGTCACGTGAAGTCACGTAACGGAGCCGTATCCGTGCAGGGCGTCGCACGGGTGTGCAGGTCGCCGGGCCGGACAAGGTCGGCCAAAAGAAAGGTGTGTTGGAGGGGGTTGCGTCGATTTCAAGGCAGTCCGAGGGTCAATTCTACGAATCTTAGGCCGGATTGAGGGGTGGTCAGAATGCGACTTGCCCTGAGGGCGACGGAGGACGATCTTCACGTGGTCGGGATCCGGAGCGTGAGGTTTAAAGCGGGGGTGCTTTGTGTCGCGGAGGGGTCCGGCGGCGGGAAGCCCCGCCCGCCGTCCTCGGCCAGGACCGCGCGCAGGGGATCCGCGGCGTGATCGCGCGGGGCATCCGTCCGCGACGGCCTTCGAGCCCGTGCCGCCGCCTCGTCCGGTCACCCGACCGGGCCCGGCGCCAACCCGGCATCGGCCCGGCAGTGGCCCGGCGCCAACCCGGCATCGGCTCGGCGGTGGCCCGACAGGGGCCCGACAGGGGCCCGGCATCGGCCCGGCATCGGCCCGGGAGTGGCCTGGGCAGTGGTCCGACAGCGGTCCGGCGTCGGCCCGGGAGTGGCCCGGCATCGGCCCGGCATCGGCTCAGGAGTGGCCCGGGCGCTGGTCCGACAGCGGCCCGGGCTCAGTGCGCCGAGCGCCCCCCGCGATCGCGGCTCGTGCGGCGTCGTACCAGGACCAGAACCGTCGTGACGACGATCAGGCCCCCCGCCACGGACCCCGCGAGCGGCCAGGAGGTCTGGTCCTCGCCCCTGCCGTCGGCGGGTTTGACGGCTGCCACATGTGCGGTGCGCACCCCTGCGTGATGCTGAGCCGACTTCGTGGGGCGTACGGGTTCGAGCGAGCCCACCGCGTCGACGTGGTCCCAGGCCCCGAAACCCCAGTCGAGCAGGGCGCGGGCCTCCTCGTACACGGCGAACCCGCCGCCGGACTGCGGGTTCATGACGGTCACCACGAGGGTGCGCTCGCCCTGCCGCGCGGCCGCGATCAGGGTGTTGCCCGCCTGGGTGGTGTAACCGTTCTTGATGCCGATGATCCCCGGGTACCGGGCGACTCCGTCGGAGCCGGAGAGCAGGCGATTGGTGTTCATGATCCCGTACGAGCCACCGCCGCCGGGGAACTGCGCCGACGAGGTCGAGCAGTACTCGGCGAAGTCCGGCCGCGCCAGACCCGCCCGGCCGAACACCGCGAGGTCGAAGGCGGAGGAGACCTGCCCGGGGGTGTCGTATCCGTCGGGCGAGACGACCTCGGTGTCCAGCGCGCCGAGCCGCCGGGCCTCCGCCTGCATCTGGGTCGCGGTCTCCTCCCAGCCGCCGTTCAGCGTGGCCAGGACGTGCACGGCGTCGTTGCCCGAGCTCAGAAACACCCCGCGCCACAGATCGGAGACCTGGTAGGTGTGGCCGGGCTCCACCCCCACCAGGCTGCTGCCCGCCCCGATGCCCGCGAGATCCTGCTCGGAGACCGTGTGCCGGTCCTGGGCGCGCAGATGCGGCAGCGCGGTGACCGCGAACAGCGTCTTGAGCGTGCTGGCCGGCGGCAGCTTACGGTGGGCGTCGCGGGCGGCGAGGACCTTGCCGGTGCGGGCGTCGGCCACCACGAACGAGAGGGCGGACAACTCGCTCGGAAGGGCGGGGGCGCCCGGCCGCAAACTTACCTGCTGGCCCGACACCGGCACCGGCAGGGGAGCGGACGCGGAGCTGTCGGGCGTCGGAGCGAGGCAGCACAGACCGATGGCGGCAGTGGCGGTGAGCACCGCCATGGAACGGAATCCGGATCTGATGACCATTCAGTCACCGTAGGAACAGAACGGCCATCACGCAGGTCGGCTTGTGCCGTCCGGCCTAGGATCCGCATCACGCGGCGTGATGTCCCCGACCGGTGGGTTGAGCCGGGCGAAGCCTTCTTGACGCTGGTAGGGGAAGTAGGGGTAGGGGGCCGTCCGACGGCTGGCCGCGTCGAGTTTCGCCATGTGCTCGGGCGCGAGCGTCCAGCCGACCGCGCCGAGGTTCTGCCGGAGCTGTTGCTCGGTGCGGGCGCCGATGATGACGGAGGAGACAGTCGGTCGCCTCAGCAGCCAGTTGATGGCGATCTGCGGTACGGCTCTGCCGGTCTCCCGCGCGATCTCGTCGAGGGCGTCGATCACCCGGTAGAGGTGTTCCTCGTCCGTCGGCGGGCCGTAGTCCGCCGTCGTGTTCAGCCGACTGCCGACGGGCAGGGGTAGGCCGCGGCGGAGCTTGCCGGTGAGCCGTCCCCACCCGAGTGGGCTCCATACGAGGGCCCCGAGCCCCTGATCGAGCCCGAGGGGCATCAGCTCCCATTCGTAGTCGCGGCCGATGAGGGAGTAGTAGACCTGGTGAGCGACGTAGCGCGGATGGCCGTACTTCTCCGCGACGGCGAGGGATTTCATCGCCTGCCAGCCGGAGAAGTTGGAGATGCCGAGGTAGCGGATCTTTCCTGCCCGGACGAGATCATCGAGCGTGGACTGGACTTCCTCGATCGGCGTACCTGCGTCGAAGGCGTGCAACTGGAACAGGTCGATGTGGTCGGTGCCGAGCCGGCGCAGGGCGTTCTCGCAGGCGGTGATCAGGCGCGATCGCGAGGAGCCGGCGTCGTTCGGCCCCTCGCCCATTGGGAGTCCGGTCTTCGTGGACACGATCACTTGGTCCCTGCGGCCCTTGATCGCCTGGCCCAGCACCTCCTCGGAAGCGCCGCCGGAGTAGACGTCGGCGGTGTCGAACAGGGTGACTCCGGCATCGAGGCAGATGTCGACGAGGCGGCGTGCCTCGCGCGCGTCGGTGGTGCCCCAAGCGCCGAACAGCGGCCCCTGGCCGCCGAACGTGCCGGCGCCGAAGCTCAGTGAGGGAACCTTGAGACCGGATGCGCCAAGTCGCCTGTATTCCATTGGTTGATCCCCTCTCGCCCGCGATGCAGGCTAATGGTTCTGCGGTTCCGTTAGAGTGGCCAACGTAGCAGGGTGAGTGAACTAATGAAACGGGAGTCCCGTTATGGGCCTGGACAGCACGGACCCGGGGACCGTTCGCCCGGGAGGGCGCACGGCGCGCGTGAGGGCGGCGGTGCTGCGGGCGGCCGGAGACGTCCTGGCGGAGCAAGGCTTCGCCCAAGTGGACCTCGCCGACATCGCGCGCCGCGCGGAGGCGGGCAGGACGACCGTCTACCGGCGTTGGGGGACGGCGACCGGCCTCGTGGCCGACCTGCTGGTGGACATGGCCGAGCAGTCGCTGCCGCGGACCGAGACCGGTTCGCTCCTCGGTGACCTGAAGGCCAATGCCCGCCTCGTGCAGCGGACCTTGTCCGACGCGCGGCAGGGTGCGCTGTTCAAGGCGGTGATCGCGGCCGCGAGTTGCGACGCGAAGGCGGCCGAGGCTCTGCACCGCTTCTACGACGTCCGTGTCCGGGAGTGGGCTCCCTGTGTCCAGCAGGCCGTCGACCGGGGGGAGCTGCCCGAGGGCACCGACGCGCATGAGGTGATCCGCGCCGTCTCTGCCCCGCTCTACTACCGCCTGCTGACCAGCGCCGACCCCCTCGATGAGGCGGCTGCGGACCGCGCCGCCGAAGCCGCCGCGGCCGCCGCGCGTGCGGGGGCGTACCTACGGGACACGGGGAGTCCTGCGTGACCGGTGGCGGGTTGCGTACGCGTTCTTGCCCGGCGGGTGAGTCCGGGTGGCGCAGGCGGAGTTGGGGGCGTCACGGATTGTGACGACCGCGACCTCCTCGGTTTCGGCCGTGCGGCTGGTGGTCCCGCCTCTGCGGCGCCCCCCGGCCGCGGGTCATGTCTGGAGAGGGGTGGCCGGGCGCGGCGCGGTCCGCCCCCCCTCTCCGGGGCCGCGCCGTTCGTTCAAGGAATCGCAATGGTCTAGTCCAAGTCGTTGACGTGTTCAGGCCACAGGCCAATTCTGGTAGCCCCTCCCACCCCCAGGAGACCTCGACATGAAGCCACTTCGTGCTCTCCTCTGCGGCGCCGCGAGCGCCGCTCTGGCCGCCGCCGGGCTCACCTCCTTCGTGGCCGGCCAGGCGTCGGGCGCGACCGCGGACGCGGCCGGGCTCGGCAGTCGCTGGTACGCCGCCGCGCCGTATCTGATGCCCCTCGACAACGACCCGCCCAACGCCCCCGCCATCATGGACGCCACCGGGCTCAAAGCCTTCCAGCTGGCCTTCGTCCTCGCCCCCAACGGGGGTGGCTGCACCCCCACTTGGGGCGGCACCGCGCCCGTCTCCTCCGACACCGCGGTCGCCGGGGTCATCTCCTCGATCCGCGCCAAGGGCGGAGACGTCTCGGTCTCCGTCGGCGGCTACGGCGGCACCAAGCTCGGCCAGAACTGCTCGGACGCGGCCGCCACCGCCGCCGCATACCAGCAGGTCATCACCAAGTACCAGCTCAAGGCGATCGACTTCGACCTCGAAGAGCCGGAGTACGAGAACACCGCCGCCATCTCCCACGAGATCGGCGCCGCCAAGATCCTCCAGCAGAACAACCCGGGCCTGTACGTGTCGGTGACCACCGCCGGTACCGCCGACGGCACCGGGTGGTTCGGCAAGCAGATGCTGAACGAGGCCAAGACGCAGGGCTTTGTGCCGGACAACTTCTCGATCATGCCGTTCGACGGCGGGTTCAGCGGCGCCGCCGCACAGACCGCCGCGCTGAGCAGTTTCAACTCCGTACTCCAGTCGACGTTCGGCTGGAACGCCGCGACCGCCTACGCCCACGAGGGCTTCTCCGGGATGAACGGGCGCAGTGATTCGGGGGAGTTCTTCTCGCAGGCCGATTTCCAGACGGTGCTCGACTACGCGATGAGCCACAACATGGCCCGGTTCACCTTCTGGTCCCTCAACCGGGACCGGCAGTGCACCCCGCCCGACAACAACGGCAGGACGTCCGGAACGTGCAGCAGCGTTCCGCAGGCGGCCTGGGACTTCGCCAAGTACTCGGTGAAGTTCGCCGGCGCCACTCCGCCCAGCTCGCCCCCGCCGTCCTCCCCGCCGCCCTCCTCGCCCGGCGGCGGCACCTGCGCCGTGGCGGCCTGGAGCACGGGCACCGTCTACACCCAGGGCAACGAGGTCTCCCACAACGGCCACCAGTGGAAGGCCAAGTGGTGGACCCAGAACGAGGAGCCCGGGACCACGGGGGAGTGGGGGGTCTGGCAGGACGAGGGCTCCTGCTGACTCCGTTCCGCCCGCGCGGAACGCGCAACCGGGCAGGCCCGGGCCGCCGCCGAACTCCGGTCCTGCGCGGGCCCGCCCGCGCGGCCGGAAAGTTTTTCCGGCGCGGCGGCAACCCCCGGCGGCGCCGCACGTCGTCAGGGGTGAAGGCGCATTCCGCGCCGCACGCCGACCGTGGAGAAGCACAACGTGACCCTCCCCCAGCACAGTTCCGCCAAGCCCGCGCCCCGCAGCCCGCGCCGCCTCGCCGGCGCGGCCGCGGCGACCGGCCTGCTCCTGGCCCTCGCCGCTCCCGCGCTCACCGGCACCGCGTACGCCGACGGGCACGGCGTCAAGCCGAAGCACCCCGCCGCGGCCGTGGTGGCCGCACCGAACGCCCAGCCGAAGAGCGCGACCCCCGCGGCCGAGGAGCCGAGCGCCGCCCCTTCCTCGCCCGTCAAGCGCGCCGGTAAGGGCGCGCAGGCGACCGAGCCGCAGGCCGAGCGGCCCGCGGCCACCGGGCCCGCGGCCGCACCGCCCCGAAGCGGCGTCGAGCCGAGCGCGGCACCCAACCCCCCGGGGGCCGCTCCCGCCGACCAGAAGGAGTTGGCCCATACTGGTTCGTCCACGGCCACCACGGTGATGGGCGTCGGCGCCGGTGCGCTGATCCTCGCCGGCGTCGGCGCCGTCTACGCCGTCCGCCGGCGGCACCAGAACTGAGGCAGCCCCTTGGCCCCGTCCCGCCGCACGCGGGGCGGGGCCATGCCCGCGCACCCGAGGAACTGATGGAGCACACCGCCGCACCGCACCAGGCCCCTCTCTTCCCGCGCCTACGCACACCGTGGTGGGGCGGGCTGCTGCGCCGTAGCCGTATCGCCCTGCGCGACACGCGTGCGGAGCCGTTCACGTCGGGAGCGGCCGGATCGAGCCCGGGTCCCGTCGGCGTGGCCCACGCATCCGGCGCCGCGCCGCCGACCGTCAGCGAGCTCTACCACGCGCACCGCCTCAAGATGGTGCATCTCGCCGTCATGCTGGTCGACGACCGGGCGAGCGCCGAGGACGTCGTGCAGGACGCGTTCACCGCGCTCTACCGGCGCCACGGCGAGCGGATCGAAGAGATCGACAACGCCCTCGCCTATCTGCGTACGGCCGTCGTCAACGCCTCGCGCTCCGTGCTGCGCAGGCGCCGCACCGCCCGCGGCTACACCCCGCCCCACGAACCCGACGCGCCGTCCGCCGAGGAACGCGTCGTCCTCCAGGAGGAACACCGTGAAGTCCTCGCCGCCTTGGGGCAGTTGACGGTGCGCCGCCGCGAAGTGCTCGTCCTGCGGTACTGGAGCGACCTGACGGAGGCGGAGATCGCGACGACCCTCGGCATCAGCCGGGGCTCGGTGAAGTCCATCGCGAGCCGGGCCCTGGACGCGCTGGAGAAGATCCTGGAGGCAGGGGCATGAGCGGCCACTGGAGCGAGCCCGAAACCCACGAGCGCCCCGTCGAGAGACGGTTGCGCGGGGCATTGGCCGCCCGCGCGCACAGCATCACCCCCGCCGACCTGCGCCCCGCCGAGCCGCCGGGACCCCATCTGCGCCGGATGCCGCTGGCCCGGCTGCGACTGCGCCGGTTCGCCCTGCCGCTGGCCGGGCTCGCCACCGCCGCCGCCGTGGTCATCGGGTACGCCTCGCTCACCACGCACCACGACGGGCAGCGCCCGCTGCCCGCGAACTCGCCGGGCCCTGTCAAGCCGCCGCCGACTCCCGCCCCGGCCAGGACGCCACGGCCCGCGGACTCGGCCCCGCCCAGTGATCCGGCCCCGTCCGGCGAGCCGCCGTCGGTGGGCGGCTCGCGGTCATCGGGCCGGGGGCCCACCGCCGTGCCCTCCAAGGCTCCCGGGTCGCCGACGCCGCGAGGGCCTTCCCGGGGCGCCGTGCCCGACCGGTCCACACCCCCGTCGCCGCCCGCGGCGCGCTGACGGCCGGCGCCCGCAGGTCAGACGTCCCGGGCCGTGGCACGCCGGCGGCGCCGCCACAGCAGGGCGGGCGCCGCGCCCGCGAGGGAGAGCGCGCCCGGTGCCAGGGCTGCCGTCGTGTTCACGCCGGCCCGGTCGAACGTGCCGGAGACGGGCAGCGTCGCCCACCGTGTGACGGGCCACGCCACCACGAAGGCGCGGCCCACGGCCTCGTCGACCGGGACGAAGCCGTGGTGCTTGTCCTGCTGGTGGTAGCGGGAGTCCGCCGAGTTCTGCCGGTGGTCGCCCATCACCCACATCGAGCCCTTGGGCACGGTCACCTTGAACTCCAGGTTGGCGGTGCACGGCGTGTTGCCGGGCTGGACGTACGGCTCGACGAGCGGTTTGCCGTTGACCCGTACCGGTCCGGTGCCCTTGCACTCGACCGTGTCACCGGCCACCCCGATGACCCGCTTGATGAGGTCGTGTTCGTCGGCGGAGGGCAGGATGCCGATGAACGACAGGGCCTTCTGCACCGCGTTGGGGCTCGCAGTCGGCTCGTCCTTGAGCCAGTCGTCGGGGTCGTGGAAGACGACGACCTCGCCGCGCTCCGGTTGCGAACCGAACCAGGGCGTCAGCTTGTCGACCAGGACGCGGTCGCCGGGCTGCAGCGTGTTCTGCATCGACTCGGACGGGATGGAGAACGCCTGCACGAAAAACGTCTTGATGACGAGCGCGAGCACCAGCGCGACGCCGATGAGGATCGGCAGTTCCTTCCAGAAGGGGCGACGCCTGCCGCGCCCGGCGCCGCGCGCCCCGTCCGGCTCCCCGCCGTCGGTCCCGGTGCTCCCGCCCGCGGCGACCGCTGAATTCCCCACGCCTGCTCCTTCGTTCTCCTCACGGCCCGTGCGCCTCACGGCCCGGGCCCACCACCTGCCCGTGCGCCTCACGCCCGGGCCCACACCACCTGCCCGGCAACAGGGTGTTCACGACGGTCGGGCCACCCCGGAGTCATCGCGGGACCGGTCAGGATGCGGGGACGGGGCCCTGCATGTGCTCGCTGATCCACTGGATGAGCCCGCCGGTGGCCATGTTCGGCACATACGTCTTGGCGTTGTGGCCGCCGCCCTGTATGACGCTGAGCTTCGTCTTGATCGGGCCCTTGGTGTACTTGGCGATGAACTCCTCGATCTTCGGCTTGTCCTGCGCGTCGGAGCCGACGGTGCCGACCTGGAAGGCCAGGTAGACGTCGGGGCTCTTCGCGGCGATCAGCTTCTGGGCGAGCACGTTCGGGTTGTTCTCCGCCTTCTCCTTGTCGTGCCCGGCCCACAGGCGGGAGTCGGGGACGATGTCGGGGCCCGAGGCGATGACCGCCTTGAACTGGCCGGGCTTTTGCAGCACGCTCTTGAGGCCCGCGAAGCCTCCCGTCGAGGAGCCCATGAACGCCCAGCCGTCGCGGGACTTGACCGTACGGAAGTTGGCCTTGATGAGGTCGGGCACGTCCTCCGTCAGCCAGGTGCCCATCTTCGGCTGGCCGGGGATGTCACTGGCGTCCCAGTACAGGCCGCCGGTGTCCGGGTGGGGGTTGAGGACCGGCATCGCGAGGATGAACGGGAGGCTCTTGCCCTCCTTGGACCACGCGGAGATGCTGGCCTCCAGCTTGAGGTCGGTGCCCATCCAGTAGTTGCTCGGGTAGCCGGCGCCGCCCGGCAGCGCGACCATCACCGGGAAGCCGCTCTTGGCGTACTGGGGGTCCTTGTACTCCGGCGGGACCCACACCCACACCTTGCCCGTGAAGCCGGACTTCTTGCCCTCAAGGGTCGTCACGGCGATCTTGGTGCCGTTCTCGGGGACCGTGCCGGACACCGTGAACTTCGCCTCGGGACCGGTCGGCATGAGCACCTTGGAGTCCGGTTTCCCCGCGTCGCCGCCCCCCGGCTTGTCGCCGCCGGCACCGCTGCCGCCCGACCCGAAACTGATCGCGTCCCCCTTGTCGGAGAAGACGTCGAAGTGGTTCAGGACGGGCCACGCGATCAAGCCGAGCACGGTGACGGCGACCACGCCGAGTATCCAGCGCTTCGCGCGGACGGCCCGGCGGTGGCCGCGAGACTGGTAGGCCCCTTGGCGGGGGTGGGTCATTGCGATCGCTCCGGATGGTTCTGTGGCCCGAGGGCATGCCTGTTCGTTCCACCAGGGCTGATGGGCACGAAGGGCCAAAGGGTTCCGGATTAGTCTTACAAATCTTGTGCAAGTGTCCGGTTCGCCCCGTGCGGACCGCGACACCCCCTCGCCGCCGCCGCCGCCGCCGCCGCCGCCGACGGCCGCCGCCGGCCGCCGACGGCGGGACCAGGCCTAGGGCCGCAGCGGGTGGCGTACCCAGACGTTCGGTTCCACATAGCTCACCCGGTCGTGGCGGGTGTCACAGTGCGCAGGCACCAGGGCTCCGGGGACCTCGGTCTCCCCGTCCTGGTCGAAGGGGAGGCCGGTCCAGCGGCGCCACTCGGCCAGGGTCCCGCTCACGGTCATCGAGGCAGGGGCCGCCTTCTCGATCGTGCCGCCCGCCTTGACGTGGACGCGCAGCCAGGGGTCGGTGGGCAGCCCGTCGTCCCTGACCTCGCTCAGATACGCGGCCATGGGCAGCCTCGGCCGCAGGTGCTTGGCCGTCGGACGCACCGGCGCCACCAGGGCGCCGAGACCCTGGCGCCCCACCGCCTCCCGCATCGCGGCCAGCATCCGTGAGGAGAGGCCACGTCCGAGGTGATCGGCGTCGATCGTGATTTCCAGTGCGCTGGCCGTCGTCACGGGACGTCCGCGCCGCAGGTCGTCGAACGCCCACGCCAGGACCTGGTCCCAGCCGCGGTCCGGCATCTCCTCGCGGCCTTCGAGTGACGCGTTGAACGGCACACTGAATCCGCGGGCCACCACTCGGTCGCCCGCGGTGGCCACCACGCAGTACTGCGGGAACTCCTCGGGCACGCGGGCGAGCAGGGCGTAGCCGATGAGGTCCCGGGCTATGAACTCCGGCCAGGTGTCGTTGAGCTCGTAGATCCGGCCGGCCAGGTCGGGCCGCTCGGCGAGCGTGCTGATCTCGATGTCTTCGTTGTCCGTCACAACGGGGGAGCTTGCCAGAAGCCGCTGGTCAACGCCCGTCTTTTCCGGCCGGGCCGAGTGCGTCCCGGCCGCACCGGGGACGATCGAGCCCGTCCTGGCCGCTCCGGGGGCGATCGAGTGCGTCCCGGCCGTACCGGGGACGATCGAGCCCGTCCTGGCCGCACCGGGGGCGACCGAGCCCGGCGCGGGCGTACGTACGAACTCGTTCGTCCCGTAGAAGCACCACCCGGCGATGAGCGCACCCGCCGTGGCGGAGCCGCCCAGATGCACCGCCAACTTCCGTAGGGGCGTGCCCAGTTGTGGCCGAGGTAGCCCCGCCCGCGGTGGGCCGGCCTGGCGCCGTTCGCGGGGTCGCGGCGGGCCGGGCCCGGACACGCCGTGGCAATGCCGGGCTCGGCGCGAGGCGCGACGGATGCTTGTTTCTGCTCGTTCGATGGGAGCCATTGACAACAACGAGCAGCAGTACTGCACTGGCGGGTGTCCTCCGGCAGGCTCGCGCCGGCGGATCGGCACCTTCCCCTGCCCTCCTACGCATGGCGCCCGGGCCCCGTCGGCCGGGCCAGGAAGGAATCTGTCGTGCCGTCACTTCCCGTCCGCCGCCGGAGAGTCACCGCCCTGCTGGCCGCGGTCCTGGCCGTTCCGCTGACCGCGACCGGGGCCCACGCCTCGGCCGGCCCCGTGACGGCCACAGCCGCCCGCAGCGCCCCGTCGGCCGCCACCCCGCCCATGGGCTGGAACAACTGGGCGCACTACATGTGCACCATCGACGAGCAGACCGTCGTGCACAACGCCGACGCCCTGGTCTCCACGGGCCTCGCCGCCAAGGGCTACGACACGGTGACCGTGGACGACTGCTGGATGGCCAAGAGCCGCGACGCGGCCGGCCGTCTCGTCGCCGACCCCGTGCGCTTCCCGCACGGCATGGCCTGGCTCGGCTCCTACCTGCACACGCGCGGCCTGAAGTTCGGCATCTACGAGGACGCCGGCTCGGTGACCTGCGAGGGCTATCCCGGCAGCGGCCGCCCCCAGGGAGGCGGCGACGACCACTTCGCCCAGGACACCGAGACCTTCGCGTCCTGGGGCGTGGACTACCTCAAGCTCGACGGCTGCAACATGTACGTGGCGCCCGGCCAGACCAAGCAGGAGGCCTACCGCCAGGCCTACCACGCCCAGTCCGAGGCCCTGCGGGACGCCGGGCGCGACATCGTCTTCTCCGAATCGGCCCCCGCCTACTTCCAGCCGAACGGCGAATGGGGCAGCCCGGACTGGTTCTCGGCGCTCTCCTGGGTGGGCAAGGACGGCCAGCTCTGGCGCGAGGGCACGGACATCGTCGTGTACAACCCGCGCAAACCCGGCACGAGCCGCTGGGCGAGCGTGCTCCACAACTACGGCTACAACCGCTGGATCGGCCGCTACGCCGGGCCCGGCAACTGGAACGACCCGGACTTCCTGCTCGCCGGAGCCCCCGGGCTCACCGCGGACGAGTCGCGCAGCCAGGTGGCGCTCTGGGCCATGATGGCCGCCCCGATGATCCTCTCCTCCGACGTGGCGGCCCTCACCCCCGCCGGGCTCTCGGCGCTCGGCAACACCGCGCTCATCGAGCTCGACCAGGACAGGTCCGGCCGGCAGGCGGGGGTGGTGGCCACCGACGGCGCCACCGACGTGCTGGCCCGCCCGCTCGCGGACGGCGACCGGGCGGTGGCCGTGCTCAACCGGTCCTCTGCGGCGCGGACCGTCTCCACGAGCCTTGCCTCGGTCGGCCTGCCCGACTGCCGGGTGAGCGCCAAGGACCTGTGGAGCGGGGCGAGTTCGACGACCTCGTCCGCGCTCACCGCGACGATTCCCGCCCACGGCACCGCCATCTGGCGGCTCACCCCGGGCGCCGGCTGCGCCCCGGCGCTCCCCACCGGGCAGCTCACCGGCAACGGCGCGAACTGCGCCGACGTGGCCGACGGTGGTACCGCGGACGGCACGCCGGTGATCCTGAATCCCTGTGGCGGCAACGCCGGCCAGCGTTGGACCCTGGCCGCCGACAGCACCGTACGGGCGCTCGGCAAGTGCCTGACCGCGGGCGGCGCCGACGCCGGGAGCGCCGCCGTCCTGTCGTCCTGCACCGGTGACGGCGCCCAGCGATGGACACCGGACCGGGACGGCGCGCTGGTCAACGCCGCATCGGGGCTCTGTCTCGATGTGTACGGCGGTGGCACGGCCGCCGGCACCAAGCTGGACACCTGGACCTGCGGCGACCACCAGTCCAACCAGACGTGGTCCCTGCCCGCGTGAGGGACGGCCTCGTCGTCCAGGTGCACGGGGGAGGGCGGGAGCCGGCCGGGTGAGCTCCTGGGGGACGGTGTCAGCCGGCAGGTATGAGCTCCTGGCGCACGCTGATCGCATCGAGGCGCAGCGTGACCGCCGCGGTGTCCTCGGCGCCCAACGACAGGAGCTCCGCCCGCCGCACGCCCACCGCCACCTCCACCCGGAACGCCACGAGGTGGAGGTGCCCGGCGGTCTCCTCGTCCTGGAGCGCGAAGAGGAGGTTGTAGAAGTAGCGGCTGCCCTCCGCGCTGTCCTGGAAGCTGAGGTATGCCTCGCCGTCCTGGTCGTCGAGGTCGAAAAAGACGCGGGCGAGCGCGGCATCCGCCTGCGCCCAGAAGGCGGGGTTGCCGAACGGCTCGACCAGGGCCTGGCGCACGGCCTGCTTCAGCGTGAGCACCATGACCTGGAGCGGAGCGGTCTCCTGGAGGCCGAAACCGGGGATGATCTTGACGAGGGTGGTGTGCGGCAGTCCGCGCGCGGCCGCCCGCACGGCGCCGAAGTCGACGTCGCCGCTCACCCCCGGAGCAATCGCCTCCTGGAGCACGGCCTCGGCGGCACGCACCTGGTCCAGCGCGTCCGGGCCGACTTCCACGACCGTCCTGAAGGCGGCCCTCGTGCTGGTGGCCCGGTCAACCATGGCTGCTCCCGCTGGTGTTGGAACCGATCAATTACCGACGCGCCAGTATGCCCAAGCGGTCACGAAGGGGCAGATCGGTCTCATATTCCGTACGGGAGGGACCCAGGGCGCGCCCGCACGGGCTTCCGATGGCGGAGCGTGACCATATGGAGCTGCTCTGACCTGCATGGACCACGCAAAGTGACGCCTATCACTTCGGGTGATTTTTTCGGCATGGTCCGCGGACGACCGGGCAGGGGCGGAGATGGCCTTGTCCCCAGTACCCCATCGGAGGATCCGAAACATGCCCGAACTCTTCATCGACGGCCAGTGGAGTGCCGCCGTCGACGGGCGGACCCGTGAGATCCGGTGTCCCGCCGACGGCACCCTGGTCGCCACCGTCGACGAGGCGGGGCCCAAGGACACCGCGGCCGCCATCGCCGCGGCCCGCGCCGCCTTCGACCACGGGCCGTGGCCGAGGACGGCACCGGCCGAGCGCGGTGCGCTCCTGTTGCGCGTCGCCGACCTGCTGGTGCGCGACAAGGAACTCCTCGCGCGCGCCGAGTCCCTGGACACCGGCAAGCGTCTGGTCGAGTCCCGTTACGACATGGACGACATCGCCAACTGCTTCCGCTACTTCGCCACGCTCGTCGGCGCGCAGAGCGCGGGCCGCGTCGTCGACACCGGCAACCCGGTCGTCGACAGTCGTGTCGTCCACGAACCGATCGGCGTCTGCGGACTCATCACGCCGTGGAACTATCCGCTCCTCCAGACGGCCTGGAAGGTCGCCCCGGCGATCGGGGCGGGCAACACCTTCGTCCTCAAGCCCAGCGAGCTGACCCCGCACACCGCCATCCACCTCATGAAGCTCCTCGCGGAGGCGGGCCTCCCGGCGGGCGTCGCCAACCTGGTGCTGGGCGCGGGCGCCGAGGCGGGCGCGCCGCTCGCCGAGCACCCCGACGTCGACCTCGTCTCCTTCACCGGGGGGCTCGTCACCGGCCGCCGCATCATGGCCGCCGCCGCACCGACCGTGAAGAAGACCGCGCTCGAACTCGGCGGCAAGAACCCCAACGTGGTCTTCGCCGACGTCGCCGCGAGCGAGGCGAGCTTCGAAGCCGCCGTGGACAACGCGCTCACTGCCGTGTTCCTGCACTCCGGGCAGGTCTGCTCGGCCGGCACCCGCCTCCTGGTCGAGGACGGGCTGCACGACCGCTTCGTGGACGAACTCGTACGCCGGGCCCAGCTGATCCGGCTCGGCGGCCCCTTCGACGAGCGCGCCGAGACCGGGCCGCTGATCTCCGCCGCGCACCGCGAGAAGGTCGAGGCGTACGTCGCCGCAGGCATCGCCGAGGGCGCCGTACTGCGCTGCGGCGGCGAGCGGCCCAACTCCTCGGAACTGGACGGCGGTTACTACTACCCGCCGACCATCCTCGACGAGTGCCGGGCCGGCATGAGCGTCGTGCGGGACGAGTCCTTCGGGCCGGTCCTGACCGTCGAGCGCTTCACCGACGAGGACCAGGCGGTACGCCTGGCCAACGACACCATCTACGGCCTGGCCGGCGCGGTGTGGACCACCGACGAGGCCAGGGCCCGCCGGGTGGCGGCCGGGCTCCGGCTCGGCACCGTGTGGATCAACGACTTCCACCCCTACGTCCCGCAGGCCGAATGGGGCGGCTACAAGCAGTCCGGAACGGGGCGCGAGCTCGGACCGGCGGGCCTGGCCGAGTACCAGGAGACCAAGCACATCTGGTGCAACACCGCCCCCGCGCCCCAGGGGTGGTTCGAGAGCTGAGCCGCTGATCCCAGGACCGGCC
Source organism: Streptomyces sp. NPDC048416 (assembly GCF_043200435.1). Classification (NCBI taxonomy): domain Bacteria; kingdom Bacillati; phylum Actinomycetota; class Actinomycetes; order Kitasatosporales; family Streptomycetaceae; genus Streptomyces; species Streptomyces sp. NPDC048416. The sequence continues at coordinate 131,354 of NZ_JBICXU010000007.1, read as the reverse complement.
GCTCCCCGCGGGCGGCCGGCCCCGCACACCGTGCCCCTCCTGAACCCTGCCTACTTGGAGTCTGGTCATGAGCATGACGAAGGATGACGACGATCTCAGGGAGTTCGGTTACAGACCCGAACTCAAACGCACCCTCGGCAACTTCCACACCTTCGCCGCGGGCATCAGCTATATCTCGATCCTCACCGGCACCTTCCAGCTGTTCTACTTCGGCTTCGGCTTCGGCGGCCCCGCCTACTGGTGGTCCTGGCCCCTGGTCTTCGTCGGCCAGCTGATGGTCGCGCTCTGCTTCGCCGAACTCGCCGCCAAGTACCCGGTGGCCGGTTCGGTCTACAACTGGGCCAAGAAACTCGGCGGCCCGCACGTCGGCTGGCTGGCCGGCTGGATGATGCTGATCGCCTCGATCGTGTCGATCGCCGCGGTGGCCCTCGCCTACCAGGCGACCCTGCCGCAGATCTCCAAGGTGTTCCAGATCGTCGGCGACGGCACCGGCACCTACGACGTCGCCACCAACGCCGTCATCCTGGCCGCCGTCCTGATCCTGTTCACCACCCTGGTCAACGCGTTCGGCGTCAAGCTGATGGCGCGCATCAACACCGCGGGCGTCTTCCTCGAACTCGTCGCCACCGTCGTCCTGATCGTCCTGTTCGCCGTCCACGTCGTACGCGGCCCCTCCGTCGTGCTCGACACCCACGGCCACGGCGGCAGCGGCAGCTTCGGCTACATGGGCGCCTTCCTCACCGCGGCGCTGGCCTCCGCCTATGTGATGTACGGCTTCGACACCGCCGCGTCCCTCGGCGAGGAGTCCGTCGACCCCTCCCGCAACGCGCCGCGCGCGATCCTGCGGGCCCTGCTCGCCTCGTTCGTGCTCGGCGGCCTGATCCTCATCCTCGCCCTGATGAGCGTCTCCAGCCTCGACGGCAAGGGCATCACCAGCGACGGCCTCCAGTACGTCGTCCTCGACGTACTGGGCGACACCGGCGGCAAGTTGATGCTCTGGTGCGTCCTGATCGCGGTCACCGTGTGCGCGCTCGCCGTGCACACCGCCGCCATCCGCCTCGCCTTCGCGATGTCCCGGGACAACAACCTGCCCGCCGCGTCCCTGATGGCGAAGGTCAGCCCGCGCTTCAAGACCCCGGTGCTGCCCGCCGTCGTCATCGGCGTACTGGCGCTGGCGATCCTCCTGGTGAACATCCGTCAGCCGCAGATCTTCTCGGTGGTCACCAGTATCGGCATCATCATGATCTATGTCGCCTACCTCCTGGTCACCCTGCCGATGCTGGTCGCACGGCTGCGCGGCACGTGGACCCCGGCCGGCGACGGCAAGTTCTCGCTCGGCCGCTGGGGCCTGCCGGTCAACATCGTCGGTGTGCTGTGGGGCGGCGCCATGACCATCAACCTCGCCTGGCCGCGCGCCGAGGTCTACAACGCCACCGCGCCCTACCACTGGTACCTGCGCTGGGGCGCCTTCCTCTTCGTCGGAGCCGTCCTGCTCGGAGGCTTCGCCTACTACTGGTTCGTCCAGCGCCACAAGACCGGCGTCCTCGCGAGCCACGCCGCATCCCACACCGAAAGCGAGTCGCAGCCCCATGCCGACACAGCCCACACAGCCCACTGAATCCCCCGTGCCCACCGAGGAGTTCGACTACGTCGTCGTCGGCGGCGGCACGGCGGGCAACGTGGTCGCGGCCCGGCTCAGCGAGGACCCCTCGGTGACGGTGTGCGTCCTTGAGGCAGGTCCCTCCGACGTCGGCGACGACAACGTCCTCAAGCTGGACCGCTGGATGGGTCTGCTCGAATCCGGCTACGACTGGGACTACCCCGTCGAGCCCCAGTCCCACGGCAACAGCTTCATGCGCCACGCCCGCGCCAAGGTGCTCGGCGGCTGCTCGTCGCACAACTCGTGCATCGCCTTCTGGGCACCCGCCGAAGACCTCGACGCCTGGGAGGCGGCGGGCTGTTCGGGCTGGGGCGCGGCGGACATCTTCCCGCTGTACCAGCGCCTGGAGACCAACGACGCCCCCGGCGACCACCACGGCCGCAGCGGCCCGGTGAAGATCCGCAACGTCAAGTCGGCCGACCCGTGCGGCGCGGCGCTCCTGGAGGCATGTGCCCAACAGGGCATCCCCACCACGCAGTTCAACGACGGCAGGACCGTGATCCGGGGAGCCAACTGGTTCCAGATCAACTCCGACGAGAACAACATCCGCCAGTCGTCGTCGGTGGCCTACCTCCACCCCGTGATGGACAAGCGGCCCAACCTGGTCGTACGGACCGGGGTCCGCGCCAAGAAGCTCCTCATCGACGCGAACCGCCGCTGCACGGGCGCCGAATACCTCGACCCCGATCTCATCCACACCCGCACGGTCACCGCCCGCCGCGAAGTCATCGTGTCCTGCGGCTCGATCGACACCCCCAAGCTGCTCATGCTCTCGGGCATCGGCCCGGCGGCACATCTGCGTGAGGTGGGCGTGGACGTTCTCGTCGACGCCCCCGGAGTCGGCGAGAACCTTCAGGACCACCCCGAAGGCGTCATCATGTGGGAGGCCAAGCAGCCCATGACGACGGCCTCCACCCAGTGGTGGGAGATCGGGATCTTCGCCGACACCGAACCCGGCCTGGAACGCCCCGACTTGATGTTCCACTACGGCCAGGTGCCGTTCGACATGAACACCGCCCGGTACGGCTACCCGACCACCGAGAACGCGTTCTGCCTCACCCCCAACGTGACGCAGGCCAAGTCGCGCGGCACGGTGCGCCTGCGCACCCGCGACTACCGCGACAAGCCCATGGTCGACCCGCGCTACTTCACGCACGAGCACGACGAGCGGGTCATGACGTACGGCCTGAAGCTGGCCCGCGAGATCGCGGCCCGGCCCGCGCTGAGCGGCTGGGCAGGCGCCGAACTCGCGCCGGGTCCCGACGTGCGGACCGACGACGAACTGCTCGACTACATCCGCAAGACCCACAACACCGTCTACCACCCGGCGTCCACGGTGAAGATGGGCGCCGACGACGACGCGATGGCGCCGGTCGACGCCCGCCTTCGGGTCAAGGGCATCGACGGCCTGCGGGTCTGTGACGGCTCGGTCATGCCGGACCTCGTCACCGTCAACCCGTGCATCACCACGATGGCGATCGGCGAGAAGTGCGCCGACCTCCTCAAGGCCGACGCGCGCTGACGCCGTCCGGCCGGTTCCGGGCACCCGGTGAGGGGCCCGGAACCGGCGCCGGGTCCCTCACCGGGAAGCCCGGGCGAAGGACCCGTTGAGCGCTGCCGGGCCGCCTGGGCGGCCTTCCGTCCGGATCAGGCCGGAGGGAGCAGGGGACCGCAGTCCCACTGCTGGAAGATGAGCCGGGTCTCCACCCGGGCGACCTCTGGGCGCGAGGTGAACTCGTCCAGGACGAGGCGCTGGAGATCCGCGGTGTCCGCGACCGTCACATGCACCAGATAGTCGTCGGGGCCGGTCAGATGGAACAGCGAACGGGACTCCGGCAGCGCCCTGACCCGCTCCACGAACGGGCCGATCAGATCGCGCCGGTGCGGACGCACCTGCACCGAGAGCAGTGCCTGGAGCCCCCGGCCCAGCTTCGCCGGATCGACGCGCAGTTGATAGCCGAGGATCACCCCGGAGCGCCGCAGCCGCGCCACCCGGTCGAGACAGGTCGAGGGGGCCACGCCGACCTCGGCGGCGAGATCACGGTACGTCGCGCGTGCATCGTTTTGCAGGAGCCGCAAAATGTGCAGATCCACCGGGTCCAGTACGACGGATTCGGCCATGGCCCGAACGTAACACGGAGTATGGCGCTCGGGGCCCGGCGACTGTTCACAGTGGACGCATGGACGCCGACACCACACCTGTGGACGCCAGAGCAGTGGACACCCTCGCCGTGCACGCGGGCCGCGAAGACCTCGCCGGTCTCGGACTGCACGCCCCGCCGATCGACCTGTCCACCACCTACCCCTCCTACGACAGCAGGGGCGAGGCTGCCCGTATCGACGCCTTCGCCGCCACCGGCGAGGCTCCCGATGGCCCGCCGGTCTACGGCCGGCTCGGCAATCCCACCGTCGCCCGTTTCGAAACGGCCCTCGCCCGTCTGGAGGGCGCCGAGGCGGCCGTCGCCTTCGCCAGCGGCATGGCGGCCCTCTCCGCGGTCCTGCTCGCCCAGCACGCCACCCAACTGCGTCACGTCGTCGCCGTACGCCCCCTGTACGGATGCAGCGACCACCTCTTGACCGCGGGGCTCCTGGGCACCGAGGTCACCTGGGCCGACCCCGAGGGCGTCGCGGACGCGATCCGTCCCGACACCGCCCTCGTCATGGTGGAGAGCCCCGCCAACCCCACCCTCGCCGAGGTCGACCTGGCCGCGCTCGCCGAGGCCTGCGGTGCGGTGCCCCTGCTCGTCGACAACACCTTCGCGACGCCCGTACTCCAGCGCCCCCTGCGCAGCGGCGCACGCCTGGTGCTGCACAGCGCGACGAAGTACCTGGGCGGGCACGGCGACGTTCTCGGCGGCGTCGTCGCCTGCGACGAGGCCTTCGCGCGCAGGCTGCGCCAGATCCGCTTCGCCACCGGTGGCGTCCTGCACCCGCTCGCGGGCTATCTGCTGCTGCGCGGGCTCGCCACCCTGCCCGTCCGGGTGCGCGCCGCGTCCGCGACCGCCGCCGAGCTCGCCGCGCGCCTCGCCGACGACCCGCGCGTGCTGCGCGTCCACTACCCGAAGGTGGGCGGCGCGATGGTGGCCTTCGAGTCACGCACCGACCCGCACGAGGTGATCGGGCGGGTACGTCTGATCACCCCCGCCGTCAGCCTCGGCAGCGTGGACACCCTCATCCAGCACCCCGCCTCGATCAGCCACCGCATCGTGCCCGAGAGCGACCGTACGTCGTCGGGTGTCAGCGACCGGCTGCTGCGCATGTCGGTGGGTCTTGAGGACGTGGAGGACCTGTGGTGCGACCTGGATCAGGCACTGGGTGAGGCGGTGGCGTCAACGGCGGCTCCGATCACGCTTGTTGAGACCGAGGAGGCCCAGTTCGCCGACGCGTGAGCGGGTGTCCCGGGCCGGGGGGCTCAGCCGGACGTCTTGTTCCGAGTGAACTCGTCCTTGCCGAACCCGGCCCAACTGACCTCCAGTTTCGCCCCGTTCATCCTGGCCGTGCCCCGGGTGCGGGAGGTGTTGCCGTCGGGGCAGGTGAGATGCAGCGTCGCCGTTCCGGCGGCGCTGCTCGTCGTTCCGTTGCACTGGTGCTCGCCGAGCACGGAGGCGTTCTTGCCCTTGATGACGAGCGCGACGGGCTTGCCCTGGGTCACGGCGACCCAGTTGCCGTCGAGACCCGCCGCGTCGCGCGGGGCCGCGGACGCCGTGCCATGTCCTGTGCCGCCGGGGCGAGTTGAGGCCCCTGCCCCGGACGGGGCGCCGGCGGACGGCGGGCCGCTCGCAGCCGGTGCGGCGCCGGACGGGCCGGCCGACGCGCTGCCCGGCGTACTGCCCGAGGCGCTGCCCGACGCCTTGTCCGAACCGCCACTGCTGCATCCCGAGGCCAGAAGGACGGCGGCCAGCCCGACGGAGGCGAGGCCGGTGGTACGCAAGAACCTGTGCACTGCTGATCGTCCCCTTGCGACGCGCTTTCCGGACGCGCCAAGCTACCAGCCGCCCGTCGCGTGCGCCTGAACTTCTTCGGTTCCCGAACCCTTGACGGGCCCGCCCGGTCCTCCTAACTTCACACCTTGAAGAAAGGCGTGAAACCCCACGCGTCACACTGGACGCTCTCTCGCGCCCCGGCAACTCCTCCCGCACACCCCCCACTTACTCCGTGCACCCCGCGGTACTGGAGAGACGCATGACAACTCCCCCCTCGTTCACCGGGCGCCCGCGGCGCAGGACCCGGCCCGCCCCCCTGCTCGCCCTCGGCGCCCTGCTCGCCTCCCTCGTGTCCGCGACCGCCTTCGCCCCCGCCGCGCGGGCCGCCACCCTGCCGACCGGCTGGGTCACGGTGGCCGCCGAGCACAGCGGCGCCTGCGTGGACGCGGCCGCCGCGGGCGCCGCCGACGGCACGGCGGTCCAGCAGTACGCCTGCAACGCGAGCACCGCACAGCAGTGGCGGTTCGAGGCGACCGGCGACGGATACGTCCGGGTCGACAACCGCAACGATCCGAGCAAGGTGTGGGACGTCACGGACGTCTCCACCGCGGACGCCGCCCCGGTCCAGCTCTGGTCCTACGGCGGGGGCGCCAACCAGCAGTGGCTCCCGGTCCAAGAGGCGGGCGGCACCTACCACTTCGTCAACCGCAACAGCGGCAAGTGTCTGGACGTGCCGGGCGCCTCCACGGCGGACGGCGCCCGCGTCCAGCAGTACACCTGCAACGCGACACCGGCCCAGTCCTTCAGCCTGAGCGCCCTGGACGACCCCCAACCGCCCGCCGGTACACCGGACTTCGGGCCCAACGTCACGGTCTTCGATCCGTCGATGTCCGCCTCCGCGATCCAGGGCCGGCTCGACCAGGTCTTCGCCCAGCAGGAGAAGAACCAGTTCGGCCCGGAGCGTCACGCCCTGCTCTTCAAACCAGGCACCTACACCGCCGACGCCAATGTCGGCTTCTACACCCAGGTCGCCGGGCTCGGGCTCTCACCGGACGACGTCACCATCAACGGAGCCGTCCACGCCGAGGCCGACTGGTTCCAGGGCAACGCCACCCAGAACTTCTGGCGCTCGGCGGAGAACCTGTCCGTCAACCCCACCGGCGGCAGCGATCGTTGGGCGGTCTCGCAGGCCGCTCCCTACCGCCGCATGCATGTGCGGGGCGACCTCCAGCTCGACGACGGCGGCTGGTCGAGCGGCGGGTTCATCGCCGACTCGAAGATCGACGGGCAGGTCCGCTCCGGCTCGCAACAGCAGTGGCTCTCCCGCAACACCCAGTGGGGCAGCTGGAGCGGCGCCAACTGGAACATGGTGTTCGTCGGCGACGTCAACGCCCCCGCCAACTCCTTCCCCAACCCGCCGTACACCACCGTCGCCCAGGCACCCGTGATCCGCGAGAAACCCTTCCTGTACGTGGACGGCGCCGGGGCCTACCAGGTGTTCGTACCGGCCCCGGGCACCAACACCCAGGGCACCACATGGGCGGGCGGCCACCAGAGCGGCAGCTCCCTGCCGATCGACACCTTCTACATCGTCAAGCCGGGCGCCACCGCCGCCGACATCAACCAGGCACTCGCCCACGGCCAGAACCTCCTGGTCACACCCGGCGTCTACCACCTGGACCAGACGCTGAACGTGACCCGCGCCGACACCGTCGTGCTGGGTCTCGGACTCGCCACCCTCGTCCCCGACCACGGCATCACCGCCATCGACGTGGCCGACGTCGACGGTGTGAACGTGGCAGGACTGCTCATCGACGCCGGCACCACCAACTCCCAGACCCTGATGCGGGTGGGCCCCACCGGCTCGACCGCCCGGCACGGCGCCGACCCGACCTCGCTGCACGACGTGTTCTTCCGGATCGGAGGGGCAGGCGTCGGCAAGGCGACCCAGAGCCTCGTCGTCAACAGCTCGGACGTCATCGGCGACCACATGTGGCTGTGGCGGGCCGACCACGGCAGCGGCGTCGGCTGGACCAGCAACACCGCGGCCAACGGCCTGATCGTCAACGGCACCGACGTCACCATGTACGGGCTGTTCGTGGAGCACTACCAGCAGCACCAGGTCCTGTGGAACGGCAACGGCGGCCGGACGTACTTCTTCCAGAACGAGATGCCGTACGACCCGCCGGGCCAGGGCTCCTGGATGAACGGTACGACGCGCGGCTACGACGCGTACAAGGTCGCCCCCACCGTCACCAGCCACGAGGCATGGGGTCTCGGCAGCTACTGCTACTTCAGCGCCGCCCCCTCCGTGGTCGCCGAGCGCGCCTTCGAGGCCCCCGCCGCCCCGGGGATCCGCTTCCACGACATGGTGACGGTCTCGCTGGGCGGCACCGGCACCATCAACCACGTCATCGACAACAAGGCAGGGCCCTCCAACTCCGCGAGCAACGTGGCCGATCTCGTCTCGGGCCCCTGAGCCGTGGCTCACGGTCCCACCCGGCCGGCGGGGTCCGGCACACACGCTCCGGACCCCGTCGGCCCAGCGGCCCCGCCATACGGGCGGACGACGCTTCTGTGCGGACACGCCCCCGCTGAAGTCAGGTCAGGCGTCGAGAGTGATCCGCAGGGCCACGGTGCCGCCCCTGCCGCGTCGCAGTCGGCTGCCGAGCAGTGTGAGCGTGCCGAGCAGCGCGTACTTGCGGCGCAGCAGCGCCCGGCAGGCGTCGGTGGTGGCGGCGTCGCAGATCACGGCGGTTGCCGGGCGCTGCTCACCGGTCGGGTTGCCGCGCACGTCGCACGGACCGACCAGCACGCCCGGCCGGTTGCGGATGCGCTTGACCTTCCAGGAGTCGGTGACCGTCCAGACCAGCAGGGCGTCACCGTCCCGGACCACCCACACCGGGGTCGCGACGCCCGCACCGTCCTTCTTGTAACTCGTCACGAGGAGATATTTGCCGGCACCGAGCCGGTCCAGCACAGCGGCATTCATGGCGCCGTCCTCAAGGGTCGTGAAGGGGTGGAAGGCCTTTGTAGCAGGTGCCCGCCTACGGGCGACCCCGCCGGAACGCCGGCACCGGGGCACTCCCGGCGGCGCGTCCGGGTACCGGCACCGAGGTGCGCCGTGCCCAGCAGACCACATGGCCCCCGTCCGCCCCGCCGAATCCCCACCGCTTCACGCCACACACTGCGACGATGGGAGAGTATGCCCCCCCGTGATGACAGGAGCGGACCCTTGGCGACCAGCTCGGACCTTCCGACCGGCCCCACCGACCAGTTCACCCCCTCACCGCTGAACCAGCTGCTGTACGGCCACATCCACTCGGCCGCGGTCAGGGCCGTGGCCGAGCACCACATCGCGGACCGGCTGGCCGACGGGCCCCGCACCGCCGAACAACTCGCCGCGGACAGCGGCCTGCACGCCCCCTCGCTCAGGCGCGTGCTGCGCCTGCTCGCGATGCACGGCCTCTTTACGCAGGACGAGAAGGACACCTTCGGTCTGACCGACGCCGGCCAGGCGCTGCGCACCGACGTACCGGGATCGCAGCACGCGGTGGCCCTGTTGTTCACCGACGAGATGTTCCGCCGGGCGGCCGTGGGCATCCCGGACGCCGTACGGACGGGGACAACACCCTTCGAGGCCGCCTATCAGGTCCCGTTCTTCGATCACCTGGCCGTCTCGCCCGGCGAGCGGGAGCTCTTCGACACGGGCATGGCCTCGATGTCCGGCCGCACCGACGACCTCATCGTGGGGAGCTACCCCTTCCCCGCCGAGGGGACGGTGGTGGATGTCGGAGGCGGCAGAGGCGGTCTGCTGCACGCCGTGCTGCGGCGTGAACGCGCCCTGCACGGCGTGCTCTTCGACCGGCCGGACACCGTGTCCGACCACGTCCTGGACACCGAGGAGGTGCGGGGACGCTGGAGCGTGCGGGGCGGCGACTTCTTCTCGTCGGTGCCGTCCGGCGGGGACCTCTACCTGCTCAAGCGCATCCTGCACGACTGGAGCGACGAGGAATGCGTGCGCATCCTGGGCGCGGTCCGCGAGGCGGCCACGCCGGGCACACGGCTCCTGGTGATCGACTCGGTGCTGCCGGACAACGGTGACCCGCACCCCGCGGTGGAGCTGGACATCGTCATGATGATGCTGGTGACCGGCAGGGAACGTACGGCCAGAGAGTTCGAGGACCTGTTCTCACGGTCCGGGTTCAGACTGAACCGTGTCCTGCCCACCCCGTCACTGCCCTCGATCCTGGAGGCGGAAGCCGTGTGAGCGGCCCCGGTCGCCCGGCCGTCCTCACAGCGCCGCCGTCACATTGCGCAGGAACAGGGCCACGAGAGCGGCGACGGCAAGGATGACGAGCCAGGAGGCGAAGCCGGTGTGCCGGCTCATACGCGCCGCTCTGCCGGGGCGCCCGGCCGCCTTCGTCTTCTTCGGGCGGCCGGGTCGTGGCATTTTCGGGGGCCGCCCCGTGGCGCGGGGCGCCGGACCCGCGGCGGTGTCGGCGAGCAACCTGCGGCAGACGGTGGCGAGTTCACCCATGCCGAGGGTGAGGCTGGCCACCGTCTCCGAGCGGGCGGGGGCGGTGGTGCCGCCTTCGAGGATCCGGCCGGCGCGGATCAGCACCTGGTCCTTGCCGCCGGTGGGGGAGAGGCTGATCCAGCGCTCCACGTGGGCGCCGCGGATGACGACACTGCCCGTCCGCTCGCGGTACAGGGTGTGCTCCCGCCACAGCAGCCCCGCCAACTCGTGTGCGGTGTCCCGCAGTTGTGTGCTCACGCTTCCCCCACCGTCCCCAGGCGTTCGAACAAGCATCGCACTCTAGCGGGAGCGGTCGGCGGCTCGCGAACCGGCCCGCTCTCACCCGGCCGGTTCGACTTCCAGGTAGTGGCGGCGGCGTGGCCCGCGGTATTCCAGGGCCACCCAGCCGAGTGGCCGCAGGACGGCGGCGCAGCGCCGAAGGGACTCGCCCGCCGCGTACTCGGCGCCGCTGCCGGGCGGGCCGAGCCATTCCACGCGGGCGGTCGCGCGACCTTCGGCGGCGCTGACGCGGTAGCCGGTGGCGCACCGCACACCCTGCCCGTCGACGGCGGAGGGCTCGATCCCCGCGGCTTCCAAAGCGATGGCGATCGCCCGCACCGGCTGAAGCCGCTCCCACGGCGCCGGCCCCCGGGCGTTGGGTCCTTCCATCACCCGGCGGATGTGCAGCAGACCGGCGAACGCGGCCCGCACGGCGGCTTCCCGGTCCGCCCCGGCCACCCCGGGCCCCTGCCCCGTCGCCGCCTCGAACGGTCCCGCCGTCTCACCGTCGGCCATGGCCCACCTCCCTGGTCCCCAGGATGCTGGCCGCCGCCACACCGTGTCGAGCGGGGGCCGACCCCGCGTCGGCGGCCTTGTTCGCGGCCGTGTCGTTGCAGCCCTGCCGCGCGGGCGGCGGGCCGTGCCCGGGACCTCCTGGGGGCCCCGCCGCGTCAGGCCGTACGCCGCCAGATCGCCTGCCAGCGCTCGTCCCGTTCCCTGATCACGCGGACATCGCGCTCGACGGGGCGCGAGCCGAGCGAGATTCCGCACCGTGCGCAGAGCTCGTGTTCGGCGTAGCCGCTGTTCCAGCGGGTCGTGCCCTCCTGCCCGTCGCACGCCGGGCAGGAGGCGGACCCCTCGCAGCGCAAGAGGCGGGCCACCACCACCGGCAGCGGGTCGGTGGGATGGAACCCGGGATCGGGACAGTGAGCGAGGCACACGCCGGACCCGCCGCGAAACGTCCCCCGGGGGCCGCCCCTCGACGGGTCTCGCTGTCCCGCGGCCTTCTCGCGCCGGCGGTGAGCGATGTACGCGGCCCGGTCCGTGAGCCACAACTGCCGTGCTGCGTGCACCTCTTCGACGGCGCGCACCAGCGACCGCGGGTCTGCTTCCAGCACGGCGGGCACACCGGCGCTGCGGCAGAGGTGGTGATACGTCGCGCGAAACCCATAGGGGGCGAACATCACCGCGCAGGTGCGCAGACTCGCATGCCGCGCGCGAAGTGTGAGCCCCACGTCGTGGACCCGCTGCCGGTGTGTCGCGAAGCCGCTCATCGAGTGAGGCTACGACGCCGGGTGTGCGGCGCGCACGTGACTATGGGCCGGGGGATGGGGGGAGCCCACAGCACTGCCGCCGGGCACCGTACGGTCCCGGGCGTCGTACGGTCCCACTCGTCCTGCGGGTCCCGGGCGTCACACGGCCCCAGGCGTCATGAGGTCCCGGGCGTCGTACGGTCCCACTCGTCCTGCGGGTCCCGGGCGTCGCACGGCCCCAGGCGTCGTGAGGTCCCGGGCGTCGTGCGGCCCCGATCGCGTCATGCGGTTCCGATCAAAGGGGGGCAGGTCAGTCCCCGGCGCAGACCGCCTCGTCATCACCCGCCCCCGACGGCCGCTGCGCCAGGTCAAGGCCCTCGGTGAGGGTGGCCAGGAGTGCGCGCAGGGTGTGGAAGTCCTCCGGGGGGAGATTGACGGCCCGCGCGATGTGGTGCGGCACGGCGAGGGCGCGCTCGCGCAGCGCCGTGCCCCGGGGCGTCAGGCGGATGGTGACGGAGCGCTCGTCGGCCCGGCTGCGGTGTCGCTCGACGAGACCCGCCGATTCGAGGCGCTTGAGCAGCGGCGACAGCGTCCCCGAGTCGAGCCGCAGCTTCTCGCCGATGCTCTTGACCGGCAGCTCCCCGTGCTCCCAGAGCGTCAGCATCACGAGGTACTGCGGATACGTCAGACCCAGGTCCTTCAGCAGTGTGCGGTAGACGCCGTTGAAGGCGCGCGAGGCCGCGTGCAGCGAGAAGCACAGCTGGAGGTCGAGCCGCAGAAAGTCCTCGTCCTGCGGGCGGGCGGGGGGCGTGGTCACCATGCGGCCAGACTAGCACCACGCCATTTAGTTGTGCGCAACTTAATTGTGTGCTTCAGTTGCTCCCGGACAGCCGAGGCCCGTCCGCGGCCTCCCCGTACGAAGTCGCTCCGGGCCCGTACGGACGGACACGAGAGGAACCGATCCCATGGACGCGCTCTACACCGCAGTGGCGACCGCCAATGGCCGCGAGGGCCGCACCGTCAGCTCGGACGGCCGGCTCGACCTGCCGCTCGCCTTCCCGCAGGCCCTCGGGGGCAACGGCGAGGGCACCAACCCCGAGCAGCTGTTCGCCGCCGGGTACGCGGCCTGCTTCGCCAGCGCGATGGGCTCGGTCGCCCGGCAGCTGAAGCTGGACGTCAAGGATGTCTCGGTGACCGCCGAGGTCGGCATCGGCAAGGACCCCGCCGACGGCGGCTTCGGCATCGGCGTCGTCATGCGCGTCGAGCTCCCCGAGCACCTGGAGGGCGACAGTGGCGCGAAGCTCGTCGAGCTGACCCACGCCGCCTGCCCGTACTCCAAGGCGACCCGGGGCAACATCCCGTTCGAGATCGTCATCGAGTAGCGGGCCCCGCGCCGCGGTCAGACGCGCTCGGCCGGCAGGCCGCGGTACCAGGCGAGCGTGGCGTCGAGGGTGTCGCTCATCGCGATGGGCTCGGCGGCGAACGCGGCCTCGAAGGCGCCCGAGTGCATGATCTGCGGCTCGGTGTGCTGGTAGAACATCTCGGCATACGCGTCGACGAAGACCTGGTCGAACGGGCCGAAGGGGCGCAGCTCGTCGAGAGTGACGATCTTCAGCGGACGGCCCACCCGGTCCTCGATCATCCCCAGGATCTCGCGGGTGGTCAGGGTCGGCGCCGTGGGCAGGTGCCAGACGCGGCCGTCGCCGCGCGGGCTCTCGCCGAGCGTGGCGAGCCCGCCGGCCACCGCGCGAATGTCGGTGTAGCTGTGCGGAAGGTCGATGTCGCCCAGGGTCAGTACCTCGCCACCACTCAGTGCCGCCGGGAAGACGGCCGCGCCGAGCGTCGAGTTCAGGACCCCGGGCCCGACGAAGTCGGCGGAGCGGCCCAGCACCACCGAGGCGCGGCCCTCGCGGTGCGCGTCCAGGTACTTCTCGTCGAGCTCGGCACGCATCCTGCCCTTGTGGGTGGTGGCACGCCACGGGGTGTCCTCGGTCATGACGTCGCCATGGGTCTCGCCGTACGGGTAGAGCGTGTCGAGTACGACCAGGCGCGCCCCCTGCGCCTCGACGGCGCCCAGGACGCAACGCTGGATGCGGGGCATGACGTCGACCTGGAGCTGGTAGGCGACATTGACGCAGTGGTACACGACCCCGGCCCCCCGAACGGCCGCGGCCGCCCCCTCGGGTGTGGCGACATCGCCCTTCACGCGCTCAACGCCCTTTATTGCGGGGCCTGTTCCCGACCGGTCGACGAGGCGGACCGGGTGCCCGCGGTGGGCGAGCTCGGTGGCGAGCGCCGTGCCGGCCGGGCCCGCACCGAGGACCACGTGGAGGTTGCTTCCGCTGTGCTTCATGTCCGTACCCCTCTGCCCGGGCAGGTGTGCGCACCCGGTGTTGTTATGTAGCGTGCCGTTAGTTAGAGACTATAACTGCGGCGAATGCCTCACGCAATGGCGGGGTCGGTGGAGCTCCACACGACAGAGGGCGGCGAGCTCCTGCTCGCCGCCCTCCTGAAGCTGTCCGCCCCCTTCGCTCGAAGGCGGGCGGCCGTGTCTACCCCGCGGGCGCCGCGGGCGGCGTCGTGGTCTCGCCCGTCGCGGCCAGCCGCGCCGAGAGCGGCGCGGCGATGTCCTCCAGGGACTTACCCTCGGCGTCGATCGCGAGGAACGCGGCCACCACTCCGGCCGCCGTCATCAGAGCCGCCCCGATGCTGAAGGCGAGGACGGCGTCGCCGACCACCCCGCTGGACGTCAGGGTGGAGAAGACGAGCGGCCCCGAGATGCCGCCCGCGGCCGTCCCTATGGCGTAGAAGAAGGCGATCGCCATCGCACGGGTCTCCATCGGGAAGATCTCACTCACCGTGAGGTACGCCGAACTGGCACCCGCCGACGCGAAGAACAGCACCACACACCAGCACGCCGTCATGGTGGTCGCGTTCAGCCAGCCCTGCGCGAAGAACCACGCGGTGACGAAGAGCAGCACACCCGACAGCACATAGGTCCCGGCGATCATCTTGCGCCGCCCGACCGTGTCGAACAGCTTGCCCAGCAGCAGCGGGCCGAGGAAGTTGCCGAAGGCGATCACGGCGAAGAAGTAGCCGGTGGTGCCGCTCGACACGTCGAAGAACTTCACCAGGATCGAGCTGAACCCGAACGTGATCGCGTTGTAGAGGAACGCCTGCCCGATGAAGAGGGCGAAGCCCAGCACCGCGCGCTTGGGGTACGAGCGGAAGAGAGTTTTGGCGATCTCAAGGAAGCCGACGCTCGTGCGCTGCTCGATGGTGATGGAGCTCCCCGGCTCGGGAAGCCGCTCGCCGGTCTCCTCCTCCACCGTGTGCTCCACATCCTCCAGCAGCTTCTCGGCGCCGTCCTCCTGGCCGTGGATGAACATCCACCGCGGGCTCTCCGGCACGTGCCGGCGCACCAGAAGGATGACGAGACCGAGCACCACACCCAGGGCGAACGTGAGCCGCCAGCCCACATCCTTGGGCAGCAGATCGGTATTGAGGGCGAGGACGGAGAGCAGCGCACCACCCATCGCGCCCAGCCAGTAGCTCCCGTTGATGATGAGGTCCACCCGTCCCCGGTACTTGCTCGGGATCAGTTCGTCGATGGCGGAGTTGATGGCCGCGTACTCGCCGCCGATACCGAAGCCGGTCAGGAAGCGGAACAGGAAGAACCACCAGGCGGTGAAGGACAGCGCGGTCATCGCGGTGGCGGCGAGATACACCGCGAGGGTGACCAGGAACAGCTTCTTGCGTCCGAACCGGTCGGTGAGCCAGCCGAAGAACAGCGCCCCGAAGCAGGCGCCCGCGACATACAGCGCGGCGCCGAGGCCGGTGACCTGGGCGTCGGAGATCGCGAGCCCGCTACCGTGTTCCGAGAGCCGGCTCGCGATGTTTCCGACGACGGTGACTTCGAGCCCGTCCAGGATCCACACGGTGCCGAGGCCGATCACGATCATCCAATGCCAGCGCGACCACGGGAGCCGGTCCAGCCTGGCCGGCACGGAGGTCGTGATGGTTCGCGGCCCCGGCCCGGGGCCCTGCACCGTGCTGCTCATGAACTGCCTCCTGCCGCCGCGAGCCGAACCGCATCTGCCGGACGCGAGTACCCGGCGCGCCCCGGACATACTCCCCGCAACCATCCGGACGTCCGTGGACCCGGCCGGGCACGGCGCGCCCCTGGGCCGGTGGCGCTCAGGAAGCGGGCGCGGGATCCGTCCCGGCGGCCAACTCCATGGCCGCGAAGCCGTGTCCCGCCCAGATCCTGCGTGAGGCCTCCTGCGGGTAGGGCACGGTGTGCGGCTCGGCGGTGAACACGCGCGTCAGCCGTTCACCGGTGCGGAAGGGGGCCCAGCCGGGGTCGCCGTCGGCCGCGAACGCGGCCCACGCGCCGCTCATGGCGTCCGAGACCACTCCGGCCTCGGCCGGCGGTTCCTCGCCGAGCGCCACCGTGGCGATCCCACCGCGCAGGTTGCCGAACACCAAGGGCACGTCCAGGCCGTGGCAGGCACCGAGCACCCCGCCCAACGTGGGTGCGCACCATGCCAGTTCGTAGGCATATGTGGTACCGCCGCCCAGGGCGTGGGCCTCGGCCAGCTGAAGGCTCGGCATCCTGAAGAGCCAGTCCGACATGACCAGGTCCTGCATCGTGGTGGGGTCGGCGTCCGGATAGGCCGCGCGGTACGCCGCCTCACCCCCGGGCGCCGGAGCGAACCGGGTCAGTGTGGTGTCGGCCTCCTCCTGGGTGACCTTGCCGTAGCGGCCCGCCATGACGGTGAACAGCCGCGCCTCGTCCCGGTTGTGGCCCGCGATCAGGTCGACGTCGCGGCTTCGGCCGTCCCGCAGCGCATCCCAGGGTGTACAGGGCAGCACCTCGCCGTCGACCACCGGTGCGAACGGGAGGTGGGCGTGGGCGATCCGGCCCCAACGCGACGCGTACTGAGTGATCTTGCCGAGGACCGCGTCCGCCGCGTCCCGCAGGGCCGCGGGCGTGACCGGAGCCAGCGCGTCCGCTGTCGCGGGCAGGCCGAGCTCGGCGGCCACGCTCGCCCCGACGTCCGCGGCCAGCGCCGCACCGAAGAACGTGCCGGGCACACTCTGTGCCACGGCCCGGTGGAAGAGGCCCGCCGCCCTCGGCATCGCGAGCAGCGCCGCCACCGCGCCTGCGCCCGCGGACTCGCCGAAGACGGTGACCCGTCCCGGGTCACCGCCGAACGCGGCGATGTTGTCCCGCACCCATTCCAGGGCGGCCACCTGGTCCAGGAGCGCCCGGTTGGGCACCGCGCCCGCGAAGTGGCCGTACCCCTCGGCGCCCAGCCGGTGGTTGAACGTCACGACGACCGCTCCGCGCCGGGCGAGCGCCGAACCGTCGTAGGTGGGGCCCTCCGCGGAGCCCACCACATAGGCGCCGCCGTACACCCACACCAGCACGGGCAGCCGCACCGCCGGGCTCGGATCGGGCGAGAACACGTTGACCGTGAGCCAGTCGTCGGAGCCGCCCGGGTTCTCGGGCCCGGCGCCGAACCCGAGAGCGAGGGACTGCGGGGGAGGGGGGCCGAAGGCGAGGGCGTCGCGGACGCCGTCCCAGGGCAGGGCGGGCGCCGGCGGAGCCAGGTGCAGCGGCCCGACGGGCGGCTGGGCGTACGGGATGCCGCGGAAGACGGCGATGCCGTCCGTCCGCACGCCTCGTACGGTTCCGGCGGTCGTTCGGATTTCGGGTGCGCGCGAGGAGCCGGTCATGGATGTCCCTTTCGGCAGCGGGACTCCACCCTACGGACGTATGCGCGCACCCGGGCGGCCGGGGGAGGCACCCTGCCGGGGACGGGAACGCCCTCAACTTCCTGACTGCTGGGCCCGGTTGGGGCGGCCGTGGCGCTGCGGGCCCCGGCGGCGGGCGGGTCGCGGCCGCCCGCCGTGCAGCGGGCCAGGGTCTTTCGTCCGGGTCAGGCCGGGCCGGGTCAGGCCGGGTCGGGCCGGGTCGGGGAGCGGAGTCTGGTGCCGACGCGAGGCCCTAGGGAACCTCGCGCAGATACAGCGCGCCGCACGTGTGGCAGAAGGGGTGGGCCCGGTCCGTGCCCCAGGCGTCGTCGGACAGCTCCTCCGCACCCTCGGCCACCTCGCGTCCGCACATGGACTGTCGCTCATCGCCGCGGACCATGTGCCATTCCTTGAGCATGCCGTCGGGAAGCCGTTCGGCAACGATGCGGTGGCGCACTGGTGACTCCTCATGGGTGTCGGGCCGCGCCCGGCTTCGCGGCCGCGGGCGCCGGGCGGACCCCGGCCATTCGACACTGAC
This sequence comes from Streptomyces sp. NPDC048416, assembly GCF_043200435.1. NCBI lineage: Bacteria > Bacillati > Actinomycetota > Actinomycetes > Kitasatosporales > Streptomycetaceae > Streptomyces > Streptomyces sp. NPDC048416. The sequence goes on along the minus strand of NZ_JBICXU010000007.1, from coordinate 113,422 downwards.
ACCGCTACGACGCGGGCGCATGCCGAGGACTCGCCGCAGGTGACGCCGCGCCGCACGCGAATCCCGGTGTGAGGGGGAGCTCCGGCACGGCCGGCCGGTGGTGGACATGACGCTGCCGCCCCACGGATCGCGGGGCGGCAGCGGCGTGCTGGGTCAGCCGCGCGACGGGGCGTTCGCCGGGGTCACGTTGACGGCGGCCCAGGCCTTGTCCACCGTCTTGTACTCGGTGCTGCTCGCGCCGTAGAGGTCGGCGGCGGCGCTCAGCGTGGCCGTGCGGGCGTCGTGGAAGTCGGTCGTGGAGACCATGTACCGGGTGAGCGCCCGGTAGAAGATCGCCGTCGCCTTGTCCCGTCCGATGCCGGCCACCGTGGAGCCGTCATAGGTGGGCGAGTCGTAGGCCACGCCGTTGATGGTCTTCTTGCCGCTGCCCTCGGCCAGCAGGTAGTAGGCGTGCGAGGACACACCGGAACCCGCGTGGACCTCGGTGTCGTACGACGCCTTCGACCAGTAGTCGACGGTGCCTTCGAGCTTGTCCAGGGACGGCTTGTCCAGGCGGCGCAGGAACTTCTGCTGGAGCCCCAGCTTCTCGCCCATCAGGTAGTTGGGCGGGTTGTTGGGGTTGTTGGTCGCGAACTCGACGTTGCTGCCGAAGATGTCGGCAAGGGACTCGTTGAGTGCGCCGGGCTCACCGAACTGGTTGTCGTCGGCGTCGACGCGGGTCGGCTGAAGGTTGGCCGTCGCGTCCACGACGCCATGGGTGAGCTCGTGGCCGGTGACGTCCAGGACGACCAGGGGCTGCGCGAAGGTCTGCCCGTCGCCGTCGCCGTAGAGCATGCAGCCGCAGTCGGAGGACCAGAACGCGTTGCCGACCTTGTTGCCGAAGTGCACCAGCGCATGGGCGCCGGCGCCGTCGTTCTTGATTCCGTCGCGGCCCAGGGTCTTCTTGTAGAAGTCCAGGGTGCTGGTGATTCCGTACTGCGCGTCGACGGCGACGGTGGCACGGTTGCTCGTCTTGCCGGTGCCCCAGCGGTTGGTGGTGCTCGTGAACGCCTTGCCGCCGGTGAACTGCTGGAGTTCCTTGTTGCCGGCGTCGCGGGTCTCGGTCTGGCCGCGGCTCGGGTCCTTGAGCGTGAAGGCGCTCTTCGCGGTCTGCGTGGTGGTCAGCGGCACGCTGCCGACGAACAGGGACGCGCCGGTGCCGGTGGCCGCGGCGGGGAAGCCGGTCGCCTTGGAGGAGGCGAACGGGGCGGGGGAGGGGGAGCTCAGCGACGGGCTGAGCTTCTGGCCGCTCTTGCGGAGCTTGTCCTGCACGGTGGGCGAGATGAAGGAGTCGCCGGCCGGGGTGTTGCTGAGGACGGCGCCGCTGGCCGCGTCGACGACCACGGTGCGGGCGCCGGACTCGGTGGTGGAGCTGTTGCTCACCTGTATCTGGTAGGCGAGTGCGGTGCGTCCGGCGCGGGCGTCCACGACGAGTTGGGCGGTACCGGCGGTGCCCTTGGCGGTGGCGGCGGCCTTCGCCTTGGCCTGCTCGGCCGTCACCTTGGCACTGGTGGTGGCCACGGCGACCTGCCCGCGCAGGGCGCGCGTCACGCCCGTGTAGGCGGATCTCTTGTCGAGGTGGATGACCAGGTCGCCGCCGAGGACGGGGAGACCGAGGTGCGTGCGCACGAAGCGGACGTGGCTCTTGCCGTCCGGGTCGACCAGTACGTCGGTGGCCTGAAGTGTGTCGTCCTTGCCGACGCCGGTGGCCGATGCGTGGGCGACGGCGGCGGCGCGGGCCGCGTCGATCACCGGCTGGAAACCGGCGGCCGCGGCGGGGGCGGTGGCCCCCTGGGCGGCGGGGGCGGCGAAGGCCGTGGCCCCGCCTCCCGCCGTGATGGTGATGGCCGTGGTGACGGCCAGGGATATCGCCAGGCTGCGTATGTGGGGTGTACGCACGGTGGGGGGTCCTTAGAGGTGCGGGGGCGGTCGGCTCAACAACCACCCGTACGCACGGTGCTGTTGTGCACCGCGGGGACCATGAGGTCCCGGCTGGAACCCTGCTATGCCTGGCATGAGCATGTAAAGAGGGAGATCGACTTTCTCTGTTCAAGAAGCGCAGATTTAACAAATGGTCCGGACTTGAATGGCCGGAAGGTGTCCAAACTCCGCACTCGTCGGCACAGATGCGCGCGCACGGAAGAAGGTTGCTCCGGCCGCCCGGCTTTCTCGCTACGGCACGACGTCCACCCACCCCGCCGAAGGCACCCCGCCCGCACGTCCGTTGCCGACCGGAACCGGACGAAGTTCGTCCTTTTCCGGCGTACGCCCCGTCCGTCACGGAAAGGTAGGTCCCGTGCCAACGGACGACGAAACGACCGGCGGTTTCGCAGCGGAGCTGCGCCGCCTGCGAGCCCTGCGCAAGGTGTCCCTCACCGGACTCGCCCGCTCGATCCACTACAGCAAGGGATACCTCAGCAAGATCGAGAACGGCAGCAAGCCGCCCACCCTCGACGTCGCCCGCCGTTGCGACGACGTACTCGAAGCGCGGGGCGCACTCGTGCGCCTCCTGCCGGAACCGGCCGCCGTCCCCGCACCGCGCACCGCGCACACCGGTCCCGGCGAAACGGCCCTGTGCCCCTACCGCGGTCTCGCCGCCTACGGACCCCAGGACGCCGCGTGGTTCTACGGCCGCGAGAGCGCGACGGCCGAACTGACCGGCCGGCTCGCCGAACGGATGGGCCGTGGGCCGCTCGCCGTGGTCGCCCCCTCGGGCGCCGGCAAGTCGTCCCTCCTCCGAGCCGGGCTGCTGCCCGCCCTGCGCCGCGGCGCGCTGCCCGTGCCCGGCTCGGACCAGTGGCCCGTCGTCGTGTGCACGCCCACCGCCCACCCCCTCAAGGAACTCCTGCGCTGCGCAGCGGACACCCTGGGCGCGGCGGGCGCCGAGATCACCCCCGAAGCGCTCACCGAGCGCCCCGACACGCTGCTCGACGCCTCCACGGCGCAGGGCCACGACCGGGGCCTCGTCCTGGTCGTCGACCAGTTCGAGGAGACCTTCACCCTCTGCGAGAGCGACCGCGAGCGCCGCGACTTCGTCGCCGTGCTGCACGCCCTTGCCACCACCCGGGGCCGTGACGGCTCCACCCCCCGCGCAGCCGTCGTCATCGGCCTTCGCGCCGACTTCTGCGGTCGCTGCCTGGACGACCCCCACCTCGTGGAGGTCTTCACACACGGCCTGTTCGCGCTCGGCCCGATGTCCGGCGCGCAACTGCGCCAGGCCATCACAGGACCCGCCGAACGCGCCGGACTCAGCCTCGAACCGGGCCTGGTGGAACTGCTGTTGAGGGACCTCGGAACGGACTCCACCACCTCCGTCGGCTCGCTCCCCCTGCTCGGGCACGCCCTGCTCGTCACCTGGCAGCAACGCACCAGCAGAACCCTGACCGTGGCCGGCTACGAGACAACGGGCGGCATCCACGGCGCGGTCGCCCGCACCGCCGAGTCGGTGTACGACAGGCTCGACCCGGCCGAACAACTGTCGGCCCGCCGGCTCCTGGTATGTCTCGTCCATGTGGCGGACGACACCGCCCAGACCCGTCGGCCCGTCGAACGCGAGCTCCTGATAAGGCAGTTGGCCGACCCCGAGACCGGCGCCCGCGCCCTCGACGCCTTCGTGGACGCCCGCCTCCTCACCGCGGGCAGCGAGACGGTGGAGATCACCCACGAAGCCCTCCTGCGCGCCTGGCCCCGGCTGCGCGGCTGGATCGAGGCCGACCGGGCGGGCCTGGTGATGCGCCAGCAGATCGGCGACGCCGCGAACCAATGGGTGCGATCGGGCCGCGACCCCAGCCTGCTCTACCGCGGCACCCGGCTGGCCGCCGTACGCGACCGCTCGCGCCACGACGTCGACCGTGACCAACTCGGGCCGGTGGAACGCGAGTTCCTCGACTCCTGTGCGGCAGAGGAGGAGCGCGGGGCACGCCAGGCACGGCGCCAGACCCGGATCCGCCGCGCCCTGCTCGCCACCCTCGCGGGTCTCCTCGCTCTCGCGGTGACCGCCGGAGCGCTCGCCTTCCAGCAGCGCCGCCGCGCCCTCGACCAGAGCCACACCGCCCAGTCGCAGGCCCTGGCCGTGCGCTCCGGCGCGCTCGCCGCCGGACAGCCGGAGGCCTCCATGCTGCTGGCCGCCGACGCCTACCGCACCGACCGCACCCCGCAGGCCCGCGGCGCCCTGCTCAGCACCCAGGCGCAGTACTTCGACGGGCGCCTGCGCGCCCACACGGGACCGGTCAACTCCGTGGCGTTCAGCCCCGACGGCACGACCCTCGCCTCGGCGAGCTCGGACGCCACCGTGCGGCTCTGGGACACCACGAGCCACCAGGTGACCGCCACCCTGAGCGGCCACACCGGGGCGGTCACCGCCGTCACCTACTCCGCCGACGGCACGCGCCTGGCGACGGCGGGAGCCGACGGCACCGTACGGCTGTGGGACGCGAGGACCCACCGGATCGTCGCGACGCTGACGGGCCATCAAGGCGCCGTGCGTTCCGTCGCGTTCAGCCCGGACGGCCAGACCCTCGTGTCGGGCGGCGCCGACCGGACCGTACGCCTGTGGAACGTGCCCGACGCGGCCGCGCGCACCGTCCTCGCCGGGCACGACGACACCGTGATGGCCGTCGCCTTCAGCCCCGACGGGCACAGCGTGGCCTCGGCGTCCGTCGATCGCACCGTACGCCTGTGGGACGTGACGGGCAGCAAACCCCCCATGGTCCTCACCGGCCACAGCGACCAGGTGCTCGGCGTGGCCTTCAGCCCCGACGGCCACACCCTGGCATCCGGCGGAGCCGACCGCACCGTCAGACTGTGGGACCTGCCCGACGGAACGGCGCGCGGCGTGCTGACCGGACACAGCGACGACGTGAACGCCGTGACCTTCACCCGCGGCGCAGACACCGTCATCAGCGCGGGCGGCGACGGCACCGTCAAACTGTGGGACGCCGTCAACCGCCGTCTCGTCACCACCCTGTCCGGCCACACCGACTACGTCCTGGCGGTCGCGGCAGGACCCGGCGAACGCGTGGCCACCGGCGGGTTCGACCAGTCCGTCGTGCTGTGGGACCCGGGCCGCTCGGCGCTCACCGCCCGGCCGTTCACCGAGGCGTGGCAGTCGGCGTTCGCACCGGACGGCAGCCTGCTCGCCTCCGCCGAGGCGGACCGCACCGTCAGGCTGTGGGACATGGCCCGTCACCGGCTGCGCGCCACCTTGACCGGCCACGACGGCTCGGTGTTCGCCGTGGCCTTCTCACCCGACGGCCGTCTCCTCGCCTCGGCGGGCGCGGACCGCACCGTCAGACTCTGGGACGTGGCGAAGGGCCGCCTCGACGCGACCCTCACCGGCCATGACGGCTCGGTGTTCGCGGTCGCCTTCTCGCCCGACGGGCACCTGCTCGCCTCGGCGAGTGCCGATCGCACCACCACCCTGTGGGACGTCGCCACGCGCAGGCCCTATGCGGCGCTCAGCGGCCACGAGGACTTCGTCAACACCGTCGCGTTCAGCCCCGACGGCCGCACCCTGGCCACCGGGAGCGACGACCTGACGGTCCGCCTGTGGGACGTGCGCGACCCCGGCCACGGGCCGCGTTCCGTGCTGCGCGGGCACACCGGCTCGGTGCGTTCCGTCGCGTTCGCCCCCGACGGCCGCACCTTGGCCAGCGGCGCCAACGACGGGACCGTACGCCTGTGGAACCTCGCGCACCCCACCACGGCCCGCACGCTCGCGGGCCACAGCGGCTCGGTGCGCTCCCTCGCCTTCAGCGCCGACGGCAGGACCCTCGCGAGCAGCGGCAGCGATCAGACCATCCGTCTGTGGGACCCCGGAAGCGGCGAACACCTCGCCACGCTGAGCGGACACACCGGCGCCGTCTGGGGCGTCACCTTCGACCCCGGGCTGCCCGGCACCCTGGCGAGCAGCAGCAACGACGGCACCGTCCGGCTCTGGAACACCGACGTGCCGCGGCAACAGGCCCAGGTGTGCCGCCTGTTGGGTGACACGGGGCCGGACCGCTGGGCCCACCTGCTGCCCGACCTGCCCTTCCGGCCCCTGTGCCCCACCCCCGACTGACCGTCACCGCGGTGCTGTTTCCCACGTGTTTCCCGTTTCCTGACGGCACAGGAGACGGGCGCCTCCTCGACAGCGCACCCCGGCACGGCACAGTCTCGAAGCACCGCGGCAGACGATCCCGCTCAGCACCTGAGCGCCCCGCGGTCCGCCGGCGCCGGTCCGGCACACGTACGACGAAACGGGGACACACCATGCACCACACCTTTGCCAGAGCCAGGCGCACCCTGGCCGCAGCCGGCCTTGTGGCGGCCTGCGCCGTCGTGCCGGCCGCCCACCTCTCGGCGGCCGCGCCCCGCAGCACCGCGACACCGGCCCGGGCCGCGGCGGGCGGCTGCGACGTGCTGGCCCCGGGCGCATCGGCCGCCGCCGAAGCCGCCGTCCGGGCCGCCTGCTCCCAACTCGGCGTCTGGTACAGCTGGGGCGGCGGCCACGGGCCTCAACCCGGCGCCACCTACGGGCAGGTGGACCCCACCGACCCGGCGAGCAACCACGACCCGGAGCGCCGCGGATTCGACTGCTCGGGCCTGGTCCGCTTCGCCTACGCCCAGGCGACGGGGCAGGACATCCTGGCCGGCACCGCCAACAGCCAGTACCACTCCGCGCATGTCACGGCCCGCTTCGGCGCGGGCCAGGGCACCGGGCCGCTGCTGCCCGGCGACCTGATGGCCTGGGGCGGAGCCAACTCCATCCACCACATCGCCGTCTACCTGGGCGCGGGCAAGATGGTCGAGGCGCGGCAGTCCGGCACCCATGTGATGGTCAGCGACGTACGGCTCGGCGGCGACTACAACGGCGCCGTACGCATCGGCGGTGACCCGGGGCAGAACGGCAACTTCTCCACCTGGGGCACCGATGTGTGGACGCACACCGCCCCGGCCACGACCAGTGCCCGCGTCAACAAGTTCGCGGGACCGACCCGCGTGAAGGTCGGCTGCCAGAAGCACGCGCAGCTCGTCGAGGCCGACGGCTACCGCAACGACGCCTGGTCCTACCTGCCCGACTACAAGGCGTGGATCACCAACATCTACATCCAGGGACCCGCCTGGCTCGACGGCGTCCCGACCTGCGCCTGAAGGTCCACTGCGCGGCCACGCAGCGCGCCGCCACACAGCAGACGTCCATGCAGCGCCGCCACGCAGCACAAGGCCACGCAGCGCGCCGCCACGCAGCACAGGGCCACACAGCGCATCGGCGCACAACGCACGGCCTCGCAGCGCGTCGGCACGCAGCGCGCCACCACACCGCACACGGCCCACTCCGCACACGGCCCACTCCGCACACGGCCCACTCCGCACACGGCCCACACCGCGCACAGCCACACCGCGCACATCACCCAGCTCCACACCACACCCGCAAGGAGTTCGCAGTGAACGCACGCAAGAAGATCGCCCTGTTCCTGTCCGCCACCGCTCTGACGGCCGGGCTCACCACGGCCGGGCTGCCCGCGGCTGCCGCCGCGCCCGCCAAGGCCGCCAAGCCCGCCGCCGAGTGCGGGGTCCGCTCGGACGGCCGGCTGTACTGCGGCAACGCGGTCGGCGCGAAGGGCTACGCCGACCGCTCCTACCGCTCGGCGACGCGCGGCACCCTGACCACCGGATTCAACTGGTTCGTGTGCTGGGGCCACGGCGATCCGCACCAGGGCCAGAACGACATCTGGTACTGGACGCAGCTCGACAACGGCGCCTGGGGCAACGTCCCGGCCGTCAGTGTGAAGACCGGCCAGGACCCGGCCCCCGGTCTGCGCGAGTGCTGACCGAGTCCTCGCCCTGAGACACCGGGCCGCCCGTCGATCCCCCGACGGGCGGCCCGGCCCTTTCCCCGGAAGGCGTCGGCCTGGGCCCGGCCTCCGCCCCGGCGCGGCTGCGGGCCGGCCGTGCCTGAGGGAAGCTGGGAGGGCGGGACGCGGCCAGGGTGAGCCGTCGGCCCCCGCCCGCTCACGCGCGTCGCGCGGCTCCGCCTACAGGCCCGCGGGGCCCGCCCGCACAGGAGGTGTCCATGGATCCCGTGTCGGCCCTGAAACGGATCGCCTTCCTGCTGGAACGCGGGCATGAGGCCACCTATCGTGTCCGTGCCTTTCGCACCGCCGCCGACGCCATCGGTCAGCTGCCGCCGGACGAACTCGCGGCGCGGGCGGCGGCCGGCGGACAGCTGGAGTCGGTCAAGGGGATCGGCCCGAAGACCGCACGTGTGGTGCGCGAGGCGCTGGCCGGCGAGGTCCCCGGCTACCTCCAGCGTCTGGAGGCGGACCTGGAGGCGGCGGCGCCGCTCGCCGTGGGAGGCGAGCAGCTGCGCGCGGCCCTGCGCGGCGACTGCCATCTGCACTCCGACTGGTCGGACGGCGGCAGCCCCATCGACGACATGGGACGGGCCGCGGCGGACATCGGGCACGAATGGGCCGTGCTCACCGACCACTCGCCCCGGCTGACCGTCGCCAATGGACTGACGGCACAGCGCCTGCGCCACCAGCTGGAGGTGGTGGCCGAACTCAACGAACGCTGGGCGCCGTTCAGACTGCTCACCGGCATCGAGTGCGACATCCTCGACGACGGCTCACTCGACCAGGAGGACGAGCTGCTGGACCGGCTCGACGTCGTGGTCGTCTCCGTGCACTCCAAGCTCCGCATGGACGCCGCCGCGATGACCCGGCGCATGGTCGCGGCCGTGAGCAATCCCCTCGCGGACGTCCTGGGACACTGCACCGGGCGTCTGGTCACCGGCCGGGGGCGGCCCGAGTCCCAGTTCGACGCCGACGCGGTCTTCGCCGCCTGTGCCGACGCCGGGACCGCCGTGGAGATCAACAGCCGTCCGGAACGGCTCGACCCGCCGCGCCGGCTGCTGACCCGGGCCGTCGAGGCGGGCGTCCTGTTCTCCATCGACACCGACGCCCACGCCCCGGGACAGCTCGACTGGCAGATCTACGGCTGCGCCCGCGCCGAGGAGTGCGGTGTCCCCGTGGACCGCGTCGTGACGACCTGGCCGCTCGACGACCTGCTGTCCTGGACCCGCCACCGCCGCATCCCGGCGGCGGCCGGCCGCACGTGAGGCACAGGTCAGGTCGGGTTGCGTCAGGTGTGGTCGGTGCCGGCTTCGCGCAGCATGCGCTCGGCCCGCTCCTGGTCCCGACGGCCCTGCTGCGCCGGGTCGTCGGTGCGCTCGGACATCTGTTCCCTGCCTCGGGACGCCTTCGTCTTCGCCTGTTCGGCGGCCTGCTGTGCCTTGTTCCGGATCTTCTCGGCCTTGCCCATGGAGATTCGCTCCTGCTGTGGGTGGGATCCAACCACCTCACCGTGACACGTCCGTGCAGCCACCGCGCGCCGGGCCGTCACACTGCGTGATGAGCGACGGGGGGTGCGTAAACGACGTGGGTGTTTCACCCGTCGGCCGGCCCCGCACCCCACATGACTCGGCCCCCCGGCGCTGAGCGCCGGGGGGCCGGATCTTTGTAGCGGGGACAGGATTTGAACCTGCGACCTCTGGGTTATGAGCCCAGCGAGCTACCGAGCTGCTCCACCCCGCGTCGATGTCTCCACCCTATGCCATGGGGGGCGGCCCGCCGACCACATGGGCTGGGGGTGCCCGCGGTGCGGGCCGGGATTTCAGGTGCGGGTGCGGCGGTGGGATGATGGCGCGATGTCTGATCGTGTTGTTGTTGCCGCATGTGATGGGGCGTCGAAGGGCAACCCCGGCCCCGCCGGCTGGGGCTGGGTGATCGCCGACCCGCAGGGCCGCCCGGAGCGTTGGGGTGCGGGGCCGCTCGGTACCGCCACCAACAATGTCGGCGAGCTCACCGCCCTGGAACAGTTGCTGGAGGCCGTTGACGCGGGCACGCGCATGCAGGTGCGTATGGACTCCCAGTACGCCATGAAGGCGGTGACCCAGTGGTTGCCGGGCTGGAAGCGCAACGGCTGGAAGACGGCCGCGGGCAAGCCGGTCGCCAACCGTGAACTCGTCGAGCGCATCGACGAGTTGCTGGCCGAGCGGGATGTGGAGTTCGTCCATGTGCCCGCGCACCAGGTGGGTGGGGACCCGCTGAACGCGATCGCGGACCAGGCCGCCAGCGACGCGGCCGCCTCGCAACGGGCCGCCGGTACCGCTCTGGGCGGCCAGGAGATGCCCGTACCGGCCCCGGCCCGGGCCACCGCGGGGCGCACCCGGCCGGCCACGGCGCGCACGTCGGCCTCCGCGGGCAAGCAGGCGTCCAAGGCCGCCCCCTCGTCGTCCTCGGGCAAGCCGCGGACCATCAAGGCGAAGTTCCCCGGACGCTGCCCCTGCGGCAAGCCATATGCCGCAGGCACGCCCATCATGAAGCGCGCGGAAGGCTGGGGTCACCCGGACTGCAGCCCTGTGGTGTGAGGCACGGGGCTGCCATGTCACCTCTCCGGTCGGTGGCCGAGCAGGTGCCGGCCGGGCCGGCACCTCGCGCCGGTCAGCTCTTCGCGGCGGGGGTGACCGCGTCCGCCTCCTTCTTGACGTCGGCGTCCGCGGACGGGGTGGACGGGGCGGCCGAGGCGCTGTCGGGAGCCGTGTAGAACACGGACCGGTTCTGCCGGGTGCGCTGTGCCTCTCCCTTGGCGACGAGGTTTTCGAGGGTGTTGCGCACCACGGTGCCCGCGATGGTGCGGTCGGGGTGAGCGTCGGTGAGGCCCGCGGTGATCTCGGCCGCGGAGCGCGGCTCACCGCTCTGCGTGAGGTGTGCCGCGACGAGGTCGCGCAACGTGATGGTGGCTCCGGACGTCTTCGTCCTCGCCGTGGTCCGCGTCTGCTTCTTCCCTGCGCGACCTGCGGACTTCGAGGCGGAACGGGCCTGCGGGATCTTCGGGGCGGACGCCGCGGCGGCCTTCTTGGAGGACTTGCGGGACGCCGGCGCCGCGGGGCCGCCGATCGCCTGTTGCATGGAAGCAAGCAGGGCGTGGTTGTTCTCCAGGGTGGTCAACTGTTCCTGGAGCGCGGTGATCTGGGTGGCGATGTGTTCGCGTTCGGCGACGTTGCTGTCCAGGTCGCTCTGGATCTGGGCGGCGTACTGGGACTGGAGCGTGGTGCTGTCCGGCACGAGTGGTTCCTCCGGGGGTGTGTGCGTACGTGATTGCTGCCGGATGTTACGCGTCTCCTCTGTGCGAGGCACCCACTTCACCGTAGATGAGACCGCGCAGGGCCATGGAGCCATATGGACCCATGGCCATGACACCCCATCGAGTGATGTCTCACCCTGCACACGAGGGTGGTGTTCACTCGGTGGCCGGGGAGTGGAGTTCACGCTCGCCCTGGGTGCGGCGCACACATGTCGCGACCACACTGCTCAGGCTTCCGGTCCGTGCGAACACGGCACGTTGCAGGCGGGCGCCGTTTCCGTGGGCGAACAGTTCCGCCGTCGTCTTGCGGGCCCAGGCCAGGTCCCCGCTGTCCTCAAGGGCCTCCCGCAGGTGGTCGAGCAGTGCGTGCGCGACCACGGGGGCGGCCGCCGGCCGCATGGTCAGCGGGTGCAGCAACTCGCCGTCGATACCCGAGCGCGCGGCCCGCCAGGCGGCGAGCCGCAGCAGGCTCACCCCGTGCCCGACGATCGGGCGCCCGTTCTTCCACTCCCGGGCGGCGGTCTCCACCAACGCACGTGACAGGCACGCCACGAGCAGGGTGGTGGTGGCTTCGAGGCAGACGTCCGCGACGCGGATCTCCACGGTCGGATAGCGGTGGGAGAGCCGCGCGTCGAAATAGATCATGCCTCTGTCATGCACCACACCGCTGGTCACCATGGCATCGACCTGGGCGTGGTAGCGCTCCGCGGAGCCGAAGGGACCGGTCGGCCCCGACATGGGCCAGCGGCCCCACACTCTGCTGCGGTAGCTGCTGTACAAGGAGTCGTCGCCCTGCCAGTACGGTGAGTTCCCGCTCAGCGCGGTCAGGACGGGCAACCACGGCTGGATCCGGTCCACCACCGCGACACCTTCCTCGTCCGATGCCACCGACACATGCACATGGCAGCCGCAGGTGAGCTGTTCCTGGGTGGTCAGACCGAACTGTTCCTCCATCCACTGGTACCGGCGGCCCGCGTTGACGGCCGGACGCGCCGGCAGGGGAGAGGTGGCGAGAGCGGCGACCGCGGCTCCCGCCTCCTGGGCGTGACGGGCCGCCGCACGGCGCCAGCGCGCTATCTCGACGCCGAGTTCTTCCATGTCCTTCCGGGGGCGTGTGCCGAACTCCAGCTGCTGACCCTGCAGTTCACCGGCGAACACGCCCTCGGGCACGCCCCGTTCTCCACCGGGACACTTCGTCAGACGGGCCAGTACCTCCGAGGACAGAGCGCGTGGCGCTCCGGTGTGCGGGTCGACCAGGAGCAGTTCCTCTTCCACACCTACGGTGCGCACCATGACGCTCCCATCCTGTCCGAGGGCCCCTGCGGGCGGCACGGCAAACGGCCGGGGTCACCAGCATGCCCGGCCGGTGCCGCCCGCGGTCGCCCAGGAGGGGGCCCTCTTTCGGTCAGGCCCGCGCGGGCCCTGTGCCCCTGGCGCCCCCGGCCGTCCCGGCGCATCCGCCGTCACGTGCGCCACGGCCGTGCCCCTCGGTCGCGCACCGGCCGGCCGTGCTGACACGCCGCCGACCGGGGGGAATCCCCCGTGTGCGGGCGGGTTGCCGGTATTGCTTGGGCGCGAGTGCGGGAGTGGACTGCGCCGCCCCCGCACCATCCACAGGAACGCAGGGACCTAGGAGTGATCTGCCGATGCGCGTACGTCTTGTTGCAGCCGGGGCCGTTGCCGCGGCCGGAGTCCTTCTCGGCGCGGCCTCCGGGCCGGCCGCCGCCGTGTCGGGCACCGTGTCCGCCAACCCGACCGGGACCGTCGCCCCGGACGGCACCATCACCCTCTCGGGTACCTACCGCTGTTCCATGCCGACGGACCCCGGGCCGGTCTTCGTGTCGAGTTCGGTGCTCTCCGGTTCGGTGCGGCACGGCATCGGCGGCACGGCGGCGACGTGTGACGGCGCCGAACACACCTGGGTCAACCACGACAGGATCACGCACGGGGAGGCGATGAAGCCCGGCGCGGCCGAGGTCGAGGCGACCCTCATGCAGCTGGACACGCGCAGTGGCCTGCCGCTGCCCCGCATCATCGCCATGGACCGCCACAGCATGGACCTCCGCCCCGCCACGGCCTGACGGCGCGTACGTGAACGGGTCCGCCACCCCTGATGCGTGAGCGGGCTTTCGGTTGCTTCCGCAAGTGTGGGGGCGGTGAGTTTCGGACATACCTGCATTCATGGGGTGTGCGGGCCTGCCGCCCCCGGTAATCCCTCGCCCCCAGGCCCGAGAAGTCCTCTGTCGACGGGCCCCAACACCAGCGATTCATGCGGCCGTTGCCCGGATCTGGCCTGTGATTTTCTTGATCGAGAGTCAGAATGGCACAAGAAACGACCGAAAGTGTCCTGTTTGTTTTGACTCCTGATCGGTGCGCGGTGAAGGTCTCGTGCATGTCCCCTTCGCCCCAGGCCGCTCCCCGTGGTCTGCTCCGTATGCGCGACTTCCGCTTCCTGCTCGCCGGAGCGGCCGCCGGGCAGGTCGGCGCCCAGGTCACACTGGTCGCCCTGCCCCTGGTGGCCGTGCTCGAACTGAAGGCGCCCGCCTTCCAGGTGGGACTGCTCACCGCAGCCGAGACCGCCGCGTTCCTGCTCATCGGGCTGCCCGCGGGCGCCTGGGTCGACCGGATGCGCAAGCTGTCGCTCATGATCCGCGCCGACGTGGTCCGCTCCCTGGCCATGGCCAGCGTTCCGCTCGCCGCCGTGGCGGACGTACTGACCATGGCCCAGCTGTACGTCGTGGCCCTGGTCACCGGCGTGGCGACCGTCTTCTTCGACGTGGCCCACCAGAGCTATCTGCCCCAACTCCTGCCCAGGGAGCACCTGGTGGCAGGCAACGGGGCGCTGGAGACGGTGCGTTCCTCGGCGCAGGTGGCCGGGCCCGGGCTCGGCGGCGGGCTCGTCCAGATCATGGGCGCGCATCTGGCGATCGTCGCCGACGCCATCGGCTACGCCCTCTCCGCCCTCTTCCTCCTGGCCATCCGCCGACCCGAGGCCAAACCCGAGCCGGTGCCCGGCGCATCCCTGCGCAAGGACGTCGCGGAAGGCCTGCGCTTCGTGCTCGGCCACCCGTTGCTGCGCGTCATCGCGGGCACCACCGGGCTCGGCAACTTCTTCACCGCGGTGCTGATGGCCACCCAGACCATCTTCCTGGTCCGCGTCCTCGGCCTGGAGCCGGCCGCCGTCGGCGTGATGCTCTCCGCGTCGGCCGTCGGCGGACTCGCCGGAGCGCTGAGCGCCGGCCCGCTCGCCGCCCGCTTCGGCCAGGCACGTCTCATCTGGCTCTCGCCGCTGATCACCGGACCGTTCGCGCTCCTGTGGCCGCTGTCCGGTGGGGGAGCGGCCGCCGCGCTGTTCGCGCTCGCCTCCGCGGTGGTCTTCTTCGGCGCCGTGGTCTACAACGTCGCCCAGGTGAGCTTCCGTCAAACCGTGTGCCCGCCCAGGCTGCTGGGCCGCATGAACGCGACCCTGCGCTTCGTCATGTGGGGCACCCTGCCGCTTGGCGCGCTCGTCGGCGGCGCCGTCGCGGACGCGTTCGGAGCACGCTCGGCCCTGTGGATCTGCGCGGCCGGCTTCCTCGTCGTACCGCTGCCCCTGCTGCTCTCCCCGCTGCGCCGGATGCGTGACCTGCCCACGGCCGCGCACCCCGACGACGACGTGCGCAAGGACACCGCGCCGGGACACGACGACAGCGTCCCCGTCGCCTGACCGCTTCACGGGCCGCCGACTTCCCCCGGCGGCGAGCCGGGCCGTCCCCGCACCCGGCACCCCCGAGCGTTCCCAACCCCGAGAGAGGATCACGTGCTCCCCAGCATCACGGGACAGTATCTCGCCCGCTACCAGCGCCTCGACACAGGTGACCCGGCCGCCGCACCGCTGCCCGTCACCGGGGCCCAGCGGCGCTTCCTGCTCGTGCGCTCCCTGGACCCGGCCGGCCGCGCGGACATCGTCCCGATGTTCTTCGCGTTCCCGCGCGGCACCGTCGAAGCGGCACGGCTGCGCGCCGCCGCCGGACACCTGGCCGCGCGCCACCCCGTGCTCCGCTCACAGGCCCGCGTCGTACGGGGCACGCCCGTGCTGCGCCCCGGGCCCGTCGACGTACCCCTGGAGCACGTCACGCCGGCGCCCGGCGAGGACGCCGAGGACGCCCTGCGCCGCACCCTGGCGGGCTGGGTCACCGAGGGCCCGCCCCTGCGCCTGTTCCTCGCCCAGGGCGGCCCGCGGGCCGAGGAGGAACTGCTCGCCGTCGTCCTCGACCACACCGCCTGCGACGGCCAGTCCCTCGCCCGCATCGTCGAGGAGCTGGGCGCCGCCTACCGCGACCGGCTCGGACCCGACGACCTCTCTCCCGCACAGGCCGCCGCCGAACTCGCCGCCTACAAGGACGCCGTGCTCGGCCAGCTCGACGCCGAGGACCGCGCCGCATCGCCCCGCGCGCTCGCGTACTGGGGAGAGCGGCTGCGCACGGCACGCGAACAGGCACCGCTGCCCGGCACGCGCGCCGTGACCGCCGAACTCCCCACGGGCGCCGCGGAGTCGAGGCTCCCCTCGCCCCCGACCGGCGTGCCCTTCCCCGCCCTGCTCGACGCCTGCCGGGCAGCGGCCGCGACCCTCTTCGGAGCCGGGCAGGTCCCGCCCATCGGCTACCCCTGGGGCGGGCGCCCCGCAGGAGCCGAGCCCGTCATCGGCTGCTTCCTGAACACCGTGGTCTTCCCCGCCGACACACACGGCACCCAGGCACCCGAGGTGACGGCCACCCAGTGGTGGGACGACCTGGACCGCGCCGACACCCCCTTCGACGAAGTGGTACGGGCCGCCCGGGCCGGCGGATCCGCCTGGTCCGGCAGGCTCGACGGGCTGCTCACCGTGGACGACTCCCGCCACCGCATCCCGCTGAGGCTGGGCGCGACCGTGGGCCGCGAGGTGCACATCGACGGCCGCCAGGTCCGCGCCCCGTTCGCCGTCTCCGCCACCCAGGGGCCCGAACTCCACCTGCGCATGGTGTGGGACCGCTCGATCCTGGACGACGAGTCGGCCTCGGACGCCTTCCGGGCCCTGTGCGCGGCGCTGCCGGCCGACGCCCCCGTCCACTGACCTCGCGCGTTCCGTACCGCACACGGCCGCCGACGCGCGAGCGCCCACCCCCTGAACCCCAGCATCCGGCCGGGCCGCGCGATCCGCGGACCGGCCGGCGCCGCCGTGCGGGCGCACCCCCGTGCCCGCACCAACCGACCCGACAACCCAAGGGATCGCCCATGCTCCCCCTCTCCTCCTCGCAGGAGATCGTCTGGCTGCACGAACAAGTGCAGCCCGGCAGCCGCGCCTACAACTTCACCGCCTCACTCGACCTGTGGGGCACCCTCGACGTCGACGCCCTGCGCAGCGGCCTCGCGGCCACCCTCGCCCGCCACCCCGGGCTGCGCCTCGAACTCGTCCCCGTGGCGGGCGCGATGCCCGGCCAGCGCGTCGCCGACGTCTGCCTGCCGCGGCTGCGCACCGTGGACATCACCTGGGAGGCCGACCTCGAAGCCGCCTTCCAGGACCTGCTGCGCTCCGAGGCGGAGACCCCCCTCGACACCTTCGACGCGCCCCTGCTGCGCTGGACCCTGGTCAAACTGGCCGACGACCAGCACCGGCTCATCCACGTCGAGCACCACCTGATCCACGACGGCCACTCGTTCGCGATCCTCCTGAACGACGTCTTCAGCGTCTACCGCGCCCAAGTCCTGGGCGAAGAGCTGGAATTGCCGCAGGCCAGCTCGTACGCGGACCATGTGCGCGACCGCGCCGCGGACGTACGGGCCAAGGAACTCGGTGCCAGCCTCGAATACTGGGCCGACACCCTGCGCGACGCCTCGTACGACATGCCGCTGCCCGGCCTCGCCCGGCCCGGCGCACGCCGCCGCCACCACGGAGGCCAGCTGCGCCAGTCGATCGGCGCGGACCTCGCGGAACGGCTGCGCGCCCACACCCGCGAACGCGGCCTCACCCCGTTCGCCACCCTGCTCGGACTCTTCGCCGAACTGCTGCGACGCCACAGCGGACGCAGCCAGATGGTGGTGGGAACCGCCGTGGGCAACCGCCCGCGCGGCTACGAGGACGCCGTCGGCATGTTCGTCAACACCATCCCGCTGCGGCTCGACCTGGACCCCGGCGCCACAGCCGAAGACACCATGGACGAGGTGACCGACACCCTCATCCGTGCGCTCCCGCACCAGGAAGTGCCGGTTCAGGAGCTGACCCGGGCGCTCGGTCTGCACACGTCCGGCGCGGACAACCCCCTGTTCAGCGTCATGTTCAGCGCCCACGACGCGGCGCTGCCCGAACTCGACGTGCCCGGCCTCGACATCACCCTGTTCGAAGGGTTCAACACCGGCACCACCCGCTTCGACCTCGATGTGGTGCTCCTGCCCGACGACCGGCGCGGTGTGAGCCTGCGCCACGGCGCGGCCGGCATGACCCTCGTGTGGGACTACGACGCCGACCTGTTCGGCGAGGACGTGGCGAAGCTGCTCGCCGAACGCTTCCTCGACCTGCTGCGCGCCTACCTCGACGCGCCCGCCACCGTCCTCGCCGACCTCGCGCTCCCCGACGCTCCCGACGCCCCCGCAGACACGGCCTCCGTGGCGGCCGTGTCGCCGGACCGCGACCCGCTCGACCCGGCCGCCGCCCAGGACCCCGCCCTGCCCGCCCTCCTGATCGGGGCCCGCAGGATCACCTACGGCGAGCTCGACGCCCAGGTCGCCTCGCTCGCCGAGCGGATGCGGGCCGCCGGAGTCACCGCCGGGCAGCCCGTCGCCGCCGTGCTGCCGCGCGGCGCCGACTCCGTGGTGACGCTGCTCGCCTGTCTGCGCACCGGAGCGGTGTACTGCCCGCTGTCGCCGTCCGACCCGCCGGCCCGTCTTGAGCTGCTGCTCGACCGGCTCGCTCCCGCGCTCGTCCTCACCGCCCCGGGCGTCTCGGTGGCCGTCCCCGCAGGCCTGCCGAGCGCCCCGGTCGACGCCGCGGTCCTGCCCCCCGCCCGCCCGGCCGACGTGGTGGCGAACACGGCGTACATCATCCACACCTCCGGCTCGACCGGCATACCCAAGGCCGTCGCGGTCGGCCGGGAGGCGCTGGTCTGCCATCTGACCGGGGCGGCCGAGCGGTTCGCGCTCGCGGCCGGCGACCGGGTGCTCCTGTTCGCCCAGCCGTCGTTCGACGTGGCCCTCGAAGAGGTGCTGCCCTCGCTGTACGCGGGCGCCTGCCTGGTCGTGCCCGAGCAGGACGTGCCGACCGGGGGCGAGCTCGCGGCCCTGCTGGCCGGCTCCCGCGTCACCGTGGCCAACCTGCCCACCAGCTACTTCCTCGCCACCCGCCAGGACCTGTCACCGGTGCTCAAGGAGGGCCGCTGGACGCCGCGCCTGCTCGTCCTCGGCGGCGAACGCATCCCGGCCGACGTGATGCGCGCCTTCTTCACCGAGACGGTCCCCGGCGCCGACACGGTCCCCGGCGCCGAGACGGGCTCCGGCGCCGCGACCACGAGCGGCGCCGCGTTCACCGTCCTCAACGTCTACGGCGTCACCGAGGCCGCCATCAGCTCCACCGTGCACGAGATCACCCCCGACAGCCTCGTGGACGGCGCCGAGATCCCGCTCGGCCGTGAGCTGCCGGGCGAGCGCATCCACGTCCTGGACGAGGCACTGCGGCCGCTGCCCCCCGGCGCGGTCGGTGAACTGGCCATCGCGGGCGCCGGGTTGGCCGAAGGGTACGTCGGCAACGCGCAGGCCACCGACGCCCGCTTCGTCACCGTCGACGCCCTGGGCGGCGAGCGCGTCTACCTCACCGGGGACCTCGGCCACCGGGGCGAGGACGGACTGCTGCGCTTCCTGGGACGCCGCGACAACCAGATCAAGCTGCGCGGCTACCGCATCGAACTCGAAGAGGTGGAAGCAGCCGCCTCGGCCGTGCTCGGCGGCCGCTCCTGCGCCGTCGTACTCGACCGCGACGCCGGCGGCGGCCCCCGCCTCGTCGCCTTCCGCGAACGCGCCGGCGAAGGCGAGGAGTGGGACGAGCAGGCACTGCACGCCGAGCTGAGCAAGCGCCTGCCCGGTGCCCTCGTGCCCGCCCGCTGGATACTCCTGGACACCATGCCGACCCTGGCCGGCGGCAAGCCGGACCGCGTGGCCCTCAGCCGCGTCGCCGCCGAGTCGGCGCCGGCCGAGCCCGCGGCGGAGCCGGAGCCCACGAGCGATCCCACGCGGTCGGACGACCCCGCCGTCGTGCTCCTCGCCGAAGGCTGGCGCCAGGTGCTCGGACACGGCCGGTTCGACGAGACCTCGCACTTCTTCCGGATCGGCGGCCACTCGCTGCTCGCCGCGCAGCTCGCGGCGTGGCTCGAACCGCGCCTGGGCGAGCGCCCCTCGCTGCGCCTGCTCTTCCAGCACCCGGTCCTCGCCGACCAGGCCGCCGCCCTCACCGGCGCCACCGCACCCGCCCTCGCCACGTCGAAGGAGTCGTGATGACCCAGCAGTTGACGACACGTCAGGACACTGCGCAGGGCGAGCAGCGCCCGAGCGCCGCCCCGAGCATCCTGCGCGGCGCCCCGCTCGACGCGTCCACCGCGCCGGGAGTCCTCGCGCGCTACGAGGAGTGGGTGCGCCGCACACCCCAGGCCCCCGCGGTCATCGACGGAGCCCACCGCTGGACCTACGCGCAGCTCGACGAGGCGGCCGACGCGGTCGCCGCAGCTTTGGCCGGCCGCGTCGGGCCCGGAGACGTCGTCGGTGTCTGCCTGGACCGTTCGGCCGCCCTGGTCGTCACCGCCGTCGCGCTGGCCCGCATCGGCGCGGTCTATCTGCCGCTCGGCCCGCGCCCCGGCGAACGCCGGATCGCCGCGGTCGGCGAGGACGTCGGCGTCGTCTGCCTCATCGGCGACCCCGACGTCCTGACGGGGCACCACCGGACGGCGGACCGGCTCGCCCTGCCGGTCTCGGGGGACGGCGCCAATGCCGCTGCCTCCGTGGTGGCCGCCTTCACCCCCGTCGCACCCGGCGCGCGCACCGTGCCGCCCGAGTCCCTGTACGCCGTGCTCACCTCCGGCTCCACCGGCCGGCCCAAGGCGGTCACCGTCGCGGAGCCCGCCCTGGCCGCACTCACCGACTGGTACCGCGAGGAGACCGGGCTCGCCCCCGGCGACCGGCAGTCCCTGCTCATCGGCGTCGCCTTCGACCCGCACCTGCTCGAACTGTGGGGCGGCCTGACGTCCGGCGCGGCCCTCATACCCGCGCCCGACGAGGTCCGCTGGGACCCGGCCGCCCTCACCGACTGGTGGCGCGAGGCCGAAGTGACGGCCTGCGTCGCGGCCACCCCCATGATCGAACCGCTCCTCGACCGCCCCTGGCCGCAGGACCTGTCGCTGCGCCACCTCATGGTCGGCGGCGACCGGATGCGCCGGCGCCCCGGCCCCGACGTGAGCGCCACCGTCCACAACGCCTACGGCCCGGCCGAAGCCACCGTCGTCACCACCACCCACGCCATGCGGGCCACCGATGCCGACGCGCACAGCGACACGGCGCCGCCCATCGGCACCCCGATCGCGGGCGCCACCGTCGCCGTCACCGACACCGACGGCACCGTCCTTGAGCGCGGCGAGGAGGGTGAACTGCGCATCGGCGGCACCTGCCTCGCCCTCGGCTACCTCGACCCCGAGCTCACCGTCCGGCGCTTCACCGCCCCGCCCGCCGAACTCGCGGACCTCGACCGCATGTACCGCACCGGCGACCGGGTACGCATGCTCGACGACGGCCGCCTGGTCTTCCTCGGCCGCCTCGACGACCAGGTCAAGATCAGCGGAGTGCGCATCGAACCCGCCGAGGTCGAGGCCGCGTTCGAGCACGACGCGGCCGTCCGCAGCGCCGTGGTCACCGCTCCCCGTGACGCCGAAGGGCGCGCCCGGCTCGTCGCCCACATCCTGCCGGCGCCCGGCGCCGAACCGACCGCCGACGCGCTCCTGGCCGGCGTGCGGGCCTGGCTGCCCGAGCAGGCGGTGCCCTCCACGCTGCGGATCGTGGACGCCTTCCCGCTGGACGCCAACGGCAAGGTGGACCGGGCGGCCCTCCTGAAGGAGGACCGGCAGACACCGACGGCGGCCGCGGCCGACGCCGCCCTGCCCGAGGACGCGAGCGCCGACGAACTGCTCGTACTCACCACCGTCCGCGATCTGCTCGGCCGCCCCGAGACCAGCCTTGAGGACAACTTCACCGACGCGGGCGGCACCTCCCTGCTCGCGGCCCGCCTCCTGGAAGCACTGGAGAAGGCCACCCACGTCAGGCTCCGCGCGCCCGAGCTGCTGCGCCAGCCCGACCTCAGGGCGATCGCCGCCGTACTCGACAAGCGCCGCACCGCCACGCGCACCCCGGGGTCTTGACGTGACGGCCTCGCAGCCCCTCCTCGACGACCGGAAGGAAACGAACGTGACCGTGGCCCGGACCGGTCTGCCCGCCCTGGTGGCGCGGCACGCCGAACACACCCCGCACGCCCTGGCCGTGGCGGACGGCGACACCACCCTGACGTACGCGCAGCTGGTCTCTGCCGCCCGTCGTCTCGCCGCCCACCTCCACCAGCACGGCGTACGCCCCGGCGACTCCGTGGCCCTTCTTGCGCCCCGCTCGGCCAGGACCGTCGTCGCCCAGCTCGCCGTGTGGTGGGCGGGCGCCGCCTGTGTGCCCCTCGACCCGGGACACCCCGCCCCCCGTACCGCGGCCATGCTCGAAGACTCCGGCGCCACGCTGACCGTCGGCGCCGGCAAACTGCTCGAAGCCGCCGCGCCCCCCGGCGCCACCCTCGCGCTGCCCGACGACGAGCAGCTGGCCGACGCGGAGACAACCACCGAGGGGCCCGGCCCCGACGACATCGCGTTCGTCATGTTCACCTCCGGCTCCACCGGCCGCCCCAAGGGCGTCGCCGTCCGCCACGGCGCCATCGCCGAACTCGTCACCCGGCCCGACTACGTCACCGTCACCGCACGCGACCGGGTGCTGCTGCACTCCCCGGCCACGTTCGACGGATCCACCTTCGAGGTGTGGTCGGCGCTCGCCAACGGCGCCGCCGTCATCGTGTCCACCACCGAGCGCCCCTCCTTCGAGGACCTGGCCAAGGAGGTGGAACGGCACGGCGTCACCGTCGCGTTCTTCACCACGGCCCTCTTCCACCAACTCGCCGCACGCCGCTCCCGGGTCTTCTCGCTGCTGCGCACGGTGGTCGTCGGCGGCGAGGCGATGGCCGCCCAGCACGCCCGCGCGGTCCTGCGCGCCTTCCCCTGGGTCGAACTGGTCAACGGCTACGGCCCGACCGAGACGACCACCTTCGCCACCGCCCACCGCGTCCGCGACGCCGACTGCGACGGACCGGTCCCCATCGGCCGGCCCATAGCCGGAGCCACCGCCCACATCCTGGACGCGGCGGGCCTGCCCGTCGCCGACGGCACACGCGGCGAACTGTGGATCGGCGGCAGCAGGCTGGCCCACGGATACACCGGGCAGCCCGAGCTGACCGCAGAACGCTTCGTCGACCACCCGGCGCTCGGCCGCCTCTACCGCACCGGCGACCTCGTGTCGGCCCGCCCCGACGGCGTACTCGACTTCCACGGACGCACGGACGACCAGGTCAAGGTACGCGGCTACCGCATCGAGCCTGGCGAGATCGAACACGCCCTGCGCGAACTGCCGGAGGTGGACGACGCGGCCGTCACCGTACGCCGCCCCACCCCCGACGACGCCCGTCTCGCCGCGTTCGTCGTGGCGGGCTCCGGCCCCGTGCCCCGCCCCGAGGCGCTGGTGGCCCGCCTGACCGCCGTGCTGCCCGCGCACCTGGTCCCCGACGAACTGACCGTCGTCGACCACCTCCCGCTCACCAGCTCCGGCAAGGTCGACCGCCGCGCCCTCGGGGACCTCGGCACGACGGCCGGTGGCGCAGGCCCCGCCGAACCGCTCACCCCGCTCCAGCAGGCCGTCGCCGACGTGTGGAGCCGATCGCTCGGCTGCGAAGTGACCCGGCCCGACGCCGACTTCCTCGACCTCGGCGGCCACTCCCTGCTCGCCCTCGTCGTCGCCGATGACCTGCGCGAAGACCTCGGTGTCGAACTGTCGCTCGCCGACTTCTTCACCGCCCCCACGGTGGCCGGACACGCCGCCCTTGTCGAGCGCGCCCTGCTCGCCGCCCACACCGATCTGCGCCCCGACGCGCCCGAGGACACCGATGGCCACTGACAGCTCCGCCGCCCTGCAAGAAGAGCTGCTGCGCAGGGCCCGCGCCCGCGCCGCGGACCGTACGGCCGTCCCGGCGCCCACGACCGGACACGACCACGGCCCCGTCCCGCTCACCCACGCACAGCGCCGCATGTGGCTGATGGAACGCCTCGGCCAGAGCGGCGCCCAGTACAGCGTGCCGTTCGCCACCCGGCTGCGCGGCCCCCTCGCCCTGGACGCCCTGAGCACGGCGCTCACCGAACTGGTACGACGCCACACCATCCTGCGCACCCGCTACGGCCAGAACGGCGACGAGCCCCACCAGGAAGTGCTCGCCGCCCCCGACAGGATCACCGTGCGGCTCGTCGAGTCGCCCGGTGACGGCGACGACCTCCTCGCCGAGGAAGCCCGCCGCCCCTTCGACC
This sequence comes from Streptomyces sp. NPDC048416, assembly GCF_043200435.1. NCBI lineage: Bacteria > Bacillati > Actinomycetota > Actinomycetes > Kitasatosporales > Streptomycetaceae > Streptomyces > Streptomyces sp. NPDC048416. Next base: position 89,603 of record NZ_JBICXU010000007.1, on the reverse strand, counting down.
TGGCCGAAGACACCCTGCCGCGGGCCCTCGTCCTGCGGCACGGACCGCGGGACCACACCGTACTGGTGACGTTCCATCACATAGCCGTCGACGGCGGCTCGTTGGAGACCGTGGCCGAAGAGATCGCCGCCCTCTACACCGCCGCGGTGGACGGCCACCCCCACACGCTGCCCGAGCCGCCGCAGTACGCCGACTTCGCGCGCCGCGAGCACACCGACGCGGCCCGCCTTGAGGACGGTCTCGCCCACTGGACGCGCCGTCTCGCGGGCGCCGCCCCGCCGCGCCTGCCCCGGCCCGCCGCGCAGCCCGCGGACCTGGCCCGGCGCCCGGCACTGACCCGCACCACGACGCTCGGCGACGACGTGCTGCCCGCGCTGCGCGAGCTGGGGCGGGAGCGCCGTGCCACCGTCTTCACGGTGGGCCTCGCCGCCGCGTTCGCCGCGCTGCACCGCCTCACCGGCGAACTGGACCTCGTCATCGGCTGCGCCGCCACCCACCGCGAGGGTCAGGCCATGCGCGGCCTGGTGGGACTGTGCGTCAACACCCTGCCGGTACGCGTCGACCTGTCCGGCGACCCCGGCTTCGCGACCCTCGTCGAGCGCGTACGCGACGCCCTGCTCGAAGCACAGCAACACCGCGACGTGCCCTTCGACCTGATCCTCGAACGGCTCGGCGCCGGGGCCCGGGGCGACGACGGCACCGCCCTGGTGCGCGTCACCACGGACATCGTCGGCGAGCCGACGGCCCTGCGGCTCGCCGGGCTCGACGCATCGCCCGTCGAAGTCGGCCTCGGCGAAGCCAAGTTCGACCTCACGCTCGGCCTCCTGTACACCGATTCCCCCGCGAGCCTGGTCCAGTTCGCGCGCGCCGCCCTCGACGAGGACACGGGCAACGAACTGGCCGCGTTCTTCGCCGCACTGCTCGCCGCCGTCGCCGCCGACCCCGCACTCCCGCTCTCCCGACTGCCCGGCCGGCTCGCCGGGCCCCCCGCCGGCGCGGCGCACCCCGCCGAGACCCGGCTCCTGGCCCACCCGGACGTCGCCGAGGCGCACGTACCCGACCCGGACGGCGGCCCGCTGCTGGCCTACGCCGTGCTGAACCGCACCGGAGGGCCCTCGCCCGTCCAGCTCCGTGCCCACCTGCGCCGTGTCCTCGGGCGCGAACTGGTCCCGGCGGCCGTCACCCTGCTGGACGCGATGCCACGTACCGCCGACGGCGCCGTGGACAGTGCCCGGTTGCCCACCGCGCCACGCCCCGCCGCGCCCCGAAGCCGCCACACCGAAGCGGTCACCGAGGCGTTCGCCGGGCTCCTCGGCCGAAGGCCGGGACCGGACGACGACTTCTTCGCGCTCGGCGGCCATTCCCTGGCCGCCGTCCAGCTCGCCGAACGCCTGCGCACCGCCCTCACCCTGCCGCTCGTCGGCCTCGACATCATGCAGACCCGTACGCCGCGTGCCGTCGCGGCCCTCCTCGACGAGCGTGCGGCGCAGCGGGCGGCGGCCGTCGCGGCGGCGCCCGCCACCACGCGTCCGCGCCGAGTACGCGAGGGCACGGTCCTGGTCACCGGGGGCACCGGCGGCGTCGGGGCGTTCGTCCTGCGTGAACTCGCGGCCCAGGGACGGCCGGTCCTCGCCCTGGCCCGGCCCGAGTCCGCGCACCTCGTGAGCGGTGACGGCATCGAGGTCGTCGAGGGCGACCTCGGTGACCTGGACAGTCTGCGTGCCGCGGTGGAGAGCGCCGACGCGGTGATCCACGCCGCCTGCACCTTCACCCGGCCCGAGGTGGACGTGGCCGCGATGCGGGCCATGGCCGACGCCTGGAGCCGCGGCCCGTTCGTCTTCGTGAGCAGCGTGGACGCCTACGGCAGGCCGTCGGCCGCGCAGGTCGCGGAGGAATCGGCCTCGCAGTCGCCGCTGAGCGCGTACGGCCAGGCCAAGCTCGACTGCGAACGGATCCTGCTGCACGCCGCGGGCACCGGTGGCCGCGGCGGCGCGAGCGCCGTGCGCTCGCCCATCGTGTGGGGGGCCCACGACCGGCTGCGCGACCAACTGCGCTGGGGAGCGACCGGGTTGCTCTACCAGGCGGCCCTGGCCGGCCGCCCCATCGGCCTGCCGGCCCCCGGCGCGGGCGGCCACGACTGGTACGGGGCGCCCTGGGTGCACGCGGCGGCCCTGGCCCGCGCCGTGACCTCCTGCCTCGACACCCCCGTCCACGGCGTGGCCAACGCGGTGAGCGGCCACGTCGCCTGGCCCGAACTGATGGCTCATGTGGTGACGTTGCTCGGCAGCGAAAGCGACATCACCTTCAACGACGAGGTGCACCAGGACCTCGACCACCGCTGGCACTACCGCGCGGACCGCCTCGCGGCGGCCCTGCGCCCCGCACCGGGCGAGGACCTGCACTCGGTGCTCGCCTCGATGATCAAAAAGACGGGATCCTGAACGGCGACCGTGCCCGCCGACCGGTGGGGCGGGCGTCACCAGCTGCCTCACCGTGACGGTACGGCAGTGCGGCGGCGGCAGGTGGGCGCGCACGCCGGCCTGCTCCCCACGGCATGCGGCGGGCGCCCCCCTCGCAGGGCGCCCCCCATGGGCCGCTCACCGCAGCGTGGTCGGCGCAAGGAAGTCCCGTGGTGCCTCCCGATGCCACCACGCACCCGTGGCCCGCAGTTCCTCCCAGGTGGTGAAGCGGTAGCGCCAGACGCGGGCGCGGATGAACACCGGTGGCGCGTCGGGGAAGGGGTTGTGCCGCACCAGGCGCAGCGTGTCACGGTCATGGGCCAGCAGGCGCTCGACGAACGCGCTGAACCAGGAGTACCCGTAGGACGGTGAGAGCGCCAGGAACCAGAGCATCCAGTCGAGACGCAGGTGGTACGGCGCGAAGGGGCGTGGCAGCCGGCGCACATCACCCGGTTTGCCGTGGAATTCGTACTCACGCCACACCGTGCCCGGCGTGATGTCCTGGTCCGTGGTGCCCTCGATGACCACCTCGTGCCGGACCCGGGTGATGCTGCCGAAGGCTCCGTACGAATTCACGAGGTGGCAGGGGTCGTACGTCGTGTTCATGCGCTGGCGGCGGGAGAGGAGGTTGAGGGCGGGACGCACGCTCAGCGCCAGGACGAGGGCGGCGACCATGACGACCACGATCTCGTACCAGAGCGGGGGAGCGGGCAGCGACGGCGTGGCGGTGAAGCGCGGGCCGTCGAGGGCGGACACGGCGAGGACGATGGTCAGCCAGTTCAGCCAGGCGAAATTGCCGGAGAGCACCAGCCACAGCTGGGTGCACACGATGAGGGCGGCCGCGATGCCCGCCACCGGCTGCGGGGTGAACAGGGCGACGGGCACGATGAGTTGGACCACGTGGTTGGCGGCCGCTTCGACGCGGTGGACCGGCTTGGGCAGATGGTGGAAGAACCAGCTCAGCGGCCCCGGCATCGGCTGCGTCTCGTGGTGGTAGTACAGACAGGTCAGATCGCGCCAGCAGGAATCACCGCGCATTTTGATCAGACCGGCGCCGAACTCGACGCGGAACAGCACCCATCGCAGCAGCCACATGAGGATCACGGGTGGCGCGGCCCTGTCGTTGCCCAGGAAGATCGCGAGGAACCCGGCCTCCAGCAGGAGCGATTCCCAGCCGAAGCCGTACCAGGTCTGGCCGACGTTCACGATCGACAGATACAGCGCCCACAGCACCGCCCAGACCACCATGGCCGCCCAGAGCGGCACGGCGTCCGCCGCCCCTGCCACGACCGCCCCGGACAGCAGCGCCCCCGCCCAGGCGCACGACGCGAACAGCCGGTCCGAGTAGCGCAGATGGAAGATGCTGGGGGCGCTGCGGAACGGCACGCGCCGGAGGAAGGCGGGCACGGGCAGCATGCCGCGCTCCCCGATCAGGGCCCGGAACTGAAGGGCCGCCGTCAGGAACGCCACGACATAGACGGCCGCCAGGCAGCGCTGGAACACCAGCCGGCCCAGCCAGTACGCCGACGACGAGAACCAGTCCACGGTCGCGGTCCTCCTGGTCGGGGTGGGCGGGGGAAGGGGTGCGACCTCTTCGTAGCCGGGATCCGCGCGTCAAGTCCAGCCGGGTGAAGACCACGTCACCCGCTCGCACGACAACCGTGATCATCGGAAGAGGCCCGCACCGAGCGTCCCCTCGCCCCACTGCCACCGATCCGTGTCCCGGGCATGACGTAGCCGCCCGCCACGAAGTGAGCGGCGGGCGGCGCAGCGGCGTGACGTATGACGCGCGATGGATCACGCGGGATGCGTGACGCACGCTGGGTCACGCGGGGCGCGTGACGCGCGTTGGGTCACGCGGGGCGCGTGACGCGGCGGTGTCAGACGTTGACGCCGAAGTCGGAGGCGATGCCGGCGAGCCCGGAGGCGTAACCCTGGCCCACCGCACGGAATTTCCACTCGGCGCCATGCCGGTAGAGCTCGCCGAAGACCATGGCGGTCTCGGTGGAGGCGTCCTCGCTCAGGTCGTAGCGGGCCAGCTCGGCACCGCCCGCCTGATTGATCACGCGGATGTAGGCGTTGCGCACCTGGCCGAAGCTCTGGCCCCGGGCCTGCGCGTCGTGGATGGAGACCGGGAAGACGATCTTCGAGACCGGCCCGGGGACCGCCGTGAGGTCGATGTTGATCGTCTCGTCGTCGCCCTCGCCCTCGCCGGTCAGGTTGTCACCGGTGTGCTGGACCGAACCGTCGGGGCTGGTCAGGTTGTTGTAGAAGACGAAGTGGCTGTCGGAGAGCACCTTGCCGCTCTCGTTGCACAGCAGTGCGCTGGCATCGAGATCGTGGTCCGTGCCGGTGGTCGTCCGCACGTCCCAGCCGAGACCGACCGTGACGGCGGTCAGCCCGGGGGCTTCCTTGCTGAGCGAGACATTGCCGCCCTTGGCGAGGCTCACGCCCATGTTCATCCTCCGTGGTTGTGCCGGATGCGTCCTCGCATAAGAACGCCCGGCGCGGCGCCGCGGTTCCACGCTCACCCCCTTGCGCAAGCGGGAATCGGCACGGCGGCGCGGACGCCGCCGGACCGCGCGCCGTCAGCGTGGCAGGGTGACGCGAAAGGACGTACGCCCCGGGCGGCTCGACACGTCGACGCTTCCCCCATGGGCCTGCACCACCGCCAGCACGATGGCGAGGCCCAGACCGGTGCCGCCGGCCGCCCTGGCACGGTCGTGACCGGCTCGCGTGAAACGCTGGAACACCTCGGGCAGGAGCTCCCGCGGAATGCCGGGCCCGGTATCCACCACGCTCAACTCCGTTGCTCCCGAAGCCTTTTCGACCAGGCTGAGCGTCACCTCCGTGCCGGTCGGTGTGTGGGTGCGGGCATTGGTGAGGAGATTGGCGATGACCTGATGGAGGCGATGGTCGTCGCCCGTCACCATGACGGGCTCCTGAGGCAGGTCGAGCAGCCAGCGGTGCCCCGGCGAGGCGGCCTGCGCGTCACTGATCGCGTCGAGCGCCAGCCGGGTCAGGTCGACGGGCTCACGCGCGAGCGGTCGTCCCGCGTCCAGACGGGCGAGCAGCAGCAGATCGTCGACGAGGCCGGTCATGCGCCGGGTCTCGGACTGGATCCGCTCCAAAGCGTGGCGCACCTCGCCCGGCACCGGGCCGCGATGGCGCAGGGCCAGCTCGGCGTGGGCGCGCACCGTGGCGACCGGCGTACGCAGTTCATGGCTGGCGTCCGCCGCGAAGTGACGCAGCCGCTCCTCACCGGCCTGCCGCTGGGCGAGCGCGTTCCCGACATGACCCAGCATGAGGTTGAGCGCCGCGCCGACCTGACCCACCTCCGTGCGCGGATCCGTGTCGGGAACCGGCTCCGGCATGGCGATCTCCCCACTCGCCAGGGGCAGTTGGGTGACCTCGGTCGCGGTGGCGGCCATCTTGCGCAGCGGACGCAGAGACACCCGTACCCACAGCGCTCCGGCGATTCCGGTGGCCGCGAGGGTGGCGCCGAACACGACGGCCTCGGCGATCTCAAGACGGTGCACGGTCTCCTCGACCGGCTCCAGCGGCAGCCCCGTGATCAAGACGTCGCCGTCGTCGCCCGCGACCGCCACGACCCGGTAGTGGCGCAGCGTCGACAGGCGGATGTCATGGCCGCGCCCATCCACCGGCACAGCCGCGAGAGAGGCGCGGTCCGAGGCCGTGAGCGGCACGGCGGCGTCGTTCTGGGCACGCACCACGGCAGCCTGGGTCGCCTCACCGCGCAACAGCCGGGCACCGAACGTTCCGTTCGACTGACCACGGGTGTCCGCCTTGTTGTCCGCGTCCGGTTCCTCGTGCTTCGCGTCATGCTTCTCATCGTGTTCGAGACTGGCCGCGAACCGGCCGCCGGACGCGCTCAGCTGCTCGTCGAGACGGCCCACGAGGAACCCTTCGAGCGCGAGGACGCTCGTCACCCCGACGGCCAGACACGCCAGGGTGAGGAGCAGCACGAGGCCGGCCGTGAGGCGGGCCCGCAGCGTGCGCGGCAGGACGGGCGCCTTCACGAGGGATCGGGCTTCAGGACGTATCCGGCCCCGCGCACCGTGTGGATCAGCGGCGTCCGGCCCGCGTCGATCTTCTTGCGCAGATAGCTGATGTACAGCTCCACGATGTGCGCGCGGCCGCCGAAGTCGTACGACCAGACACGGTCCAGGATCTGCTCCTTGGACAGCACCCGGCGCGGATTGCGCATGAGGAAGCGCAGCAGCTCGAACTCGGTCCGCGACAGATCCACGAGCCGGCCCGCACGGCTGACCTCCATCGCGTCCTCGTCCATCACGAGATCACCGACCACCAGCCGGTTGCCACCAGGTTCGCGTGCCATGCCCGCCCGCCGCAGCAGCCCACGCAGCCGGGCCAGCACCTCCTCCAGGCTGAAGGGTTTGGTGACGTAGTCGTCGCCGCCCGCGGTGATGCCCGCGATGCGATCCTCGACGGAGTCGCGCGCGGTCAGGAACAGGACACACACATCCGGCAGCACCCTCCGCATCTCACGCAGCACCGCCGGCCCGTCCAGATCCGGGAGCATCCAGTCCAGGACCACCGCGTCGGGCCGGAAGGCAAAGGCCGTACTGAGCGCCCGCGCGCCGTCGGACGCCGCTCGGACGTCCCAGCCCTCGGCGCGCAGGGCGCCGGACAGCACCTCGGTCAGATCGGGCTCGTCGTCCACGACGAGAATCCGGACGGGGCTGCCGTCGGAGCGACGCAGCAGGGCAGGGGGTGAAGGACTTTCCATGATGCTGCCAGCATCCCCCGGACTCCCCGGCGACGGGGGAGCACACGGCTCTGAATCTCCTCTGAATCACCTGTGGATCCGGCGCGGATCGCCCCTTTCAGAGGGAACTCAGAAGTACGGATGTGAGGCTGGCCGCGCAACGCCCGCCATGGCGCCGCCCCCGGGGGCCGCCCGGAAAGGGGGCCGCATGGCCGCCAGCATGTACGACAGCCGGCCCGCGGCGCGAGTCCCGCACGCCGCGCCGCACGGCTACGCCGTCATACCCATCGCCGTGCGGGTACTCGTATGGGCGGGAGCCGCAGGAGTGCTCGCCGTGTGGTGGAGCGACACCACATCGGTCGTCGGCACCGCCGGCTGGCTGACCGGCGGCGGCCGCATCACCGGCCTGCTCGCCGGATACGCCTGCGCGGTCCTGCTCGCCCTCATGGCCCGCATCCCCGCACTGGACCGACATGTGGGCACCGACCGGCTCGCCCGCTGGCACGCCATGGGCGGCCGCTACACCCTCTGTCTCGCCCTCACCCACACCCTGCTGATCATCTGGGGCTATGCCCTGACCTCACACGTGAACGTGGTGCAGCAGACCACCACCCTCGTGCTGCACTACCCGGACCTGCTGAAGGGCACCGCCGGATTCCTGCTCCTCGTGGCCACCGGCATCGTCTCCGCGCGCGCGGCCCGCCGTCGACTGCGCTACGAAACCTGGCACTACCTCCACTTCGTGACCTACCTCGCGGTCTTCCTGGTCTTCGGGCACCAACTGTCCAACGGCGCCGACTTCGTGGGCAACCGACCCGTCCAGCTCGCCTGGTACACGATGTACCTGGGCGTGGCCGCTCTGCTCCTGTGGTACCGCTTCATCGTCCCGGTGCGGCGCGGACTGCGCCACCGGCTGCGCGTCGCCGAGGTCCGCACCGAGGCACCCGGCGTCGTCTCGCTCTACCTCACCGGCGACCACCTCGACGAACTCGGCGCGCAACCCGGGCAGTTCCTCCGCTGGCGCTTCCTCACCCCGGGTCTGTGGTGGGCCGCCAATCCCTACTCACTCTCCGCGCCCGCCCACCACCGCTTCCTGCGCATCACCGTCAAGGCCGTCGGCGCCCACAGCGCCGCCCTCGCCGGGCTGGCTCCCGGCACCCGCGTCTGGGCCGAAGGCCCCTACGGCAACTTCACCGCCGCTCGCCGCACCACCACGAAGACGCTGCTCCTGGGCGGCGGCATCGGCATCACACCGCTGCGCACCCTCCTGGAGACCCTGCCCGGCGACATCGTCCTGATCCACCGGGCCCGCCGTCCCGAAGACCTCGCGCTGCGCGCCGAACTCGACGCGCTCGCCGCCGCCCGCGGCGCCCAGGTCCTGTACTCCGTCGACGAGCCGGCCGCCCACCGCATGCCCCTGACGTCCGCGGCACTGCTCCAGTACGTGCCCGACCTGCGGGAACGCGACGTGTACCTGTGCGGACCGCCCGGCATGACCGACGCGGCCCTGCGCGCCCTGCGCGACGCGGGAGTGCGCCGGGCCCGTATCCACCACGAATCCTTCGCGTTCTGAAGCGCGGAACGAAGCCGAGGAGACCTGCCGTGCGCCGAGCCGCCGTCACCACGCTGTCGACCACCGCAGGCGTCCTCCTGCTGCTGTCGCTCAAGCCCCACCAGAGCCACCCGCCCGCGGTGTCCGCACCAGCACCCCGCCCCGCGGCCTCCACGCACACCACCCCGGCCACCGGCGTCCGCACCGGTGACTTCACCGGAGACGTCATCGGCACCCGGTACGGGCCCGTCCAGGTGTCCGTCACCCTCGACAAGGGCCGTCTCACCGCGGTCAATGTCCTCCAGGTGCCCTCGGAAAGAGGCCGGGACCAGGAGATCGCGGCGCGGGCCGTTCCCCGGCTGACCGAGGAGGCGCTGGGTGCGCAGAGCGCGCAGATCGACGCCGTGTCCGGCGCGAGTTACACCAGCGAGGGCTACATCCAGTCCCTGCAGAGCGCGTTGGACAGGGCCGGTGCCTGACAATGAACCAGGCGACCGAGGGGCTGCGTCACGCCGAACACGTGATGGGCACCGTCTTCTCCTTCGACATACGCGACCGTCCCACCCGGGACATCCGGGACGCCCTGGCCGAGGCCGTCACCTGGCTGCACCACGTCGACGCGGTGTTCTCGCCCTACCGGCCGGACAGCGACATCAGCCGCCTGGCGCGCGGCGACACCGGGCTGAGCGACTGCCCGCCCGAAGTCGCCGACGTCCTGGCCCTGTGCGACGACGCCACCGCCGTCACGGACGGCTGGTTCAGCCACCACGCGAGTGGCCGGCTCGACCCCTGCGGGCTGGTCAAGGGCTGGGCAACCGAACGCGCCTCCCACATCCTGTACGACGCCGGTGCCCACAACACCTGTGTCAACGGCGGCGGCGACCTCCAGCTCAGGGGCGAGGCGTCACCGGGCACGCCCTGGCGCGTCGGCATCGCGCACCCATGGCATCCCGGCCGTCTCCTGAGGGTCGTCAGCGGACGCGACCTCGCCGTCGCCACATCGGGCACCGCCGAGCGCGGCCACCACATACTCGATCCGGGCACCGGCCTGCCCGCCGCGGGGCCCGCGTCGGTCACCGTGACCGGACGCCACCTCACGCAGGTCGACGCCTACGCGACCGCCCTGTTCGCCATGGGCGCCGAGGCCGCCCGCTCCTGGACCGAGGACCACGACGGATACGAGACCCTGCTGCTGACCTCCGCCGGTGACGTATGGCAGAGCGGACACTTCCCGGCCGTGCCCGGCACCCCGTCATGAGGGCCGCCCACCGGCAGCGCGGACACTTCCCGGCCGTGCCCGGCATCCCGTCATGAGGGCCGCCCACCGGCAGCGCGGACACTTCCCGGCCGTGCCCGGCACCTGGCCGTGAGAGCCCGGTGGCGGCGAGCGATCAATTCCGCGGCCGGCGACCGGCTCCGCGACCGGGCGACCGGCACCGCGCGCTGAGGGCCCCGAACCCGTGGTGTCAGGACCCGGCAGGCGGGGCGCCCGCGGTCGCCGCGTCGTACAGAGCCCGGGTGGCGGTCCCGAAATACGCGCTGTAGGAGATCTGCGAGGTGTTGCCGCCGGTGTGGTAGCCCCCGATGACCCCGATCACCCCCCACCCGCCGGCCCACGGCACCAACATGGGACCACCACTCGTCCCACCCACGAACGCGTCGCAGGCGATGCGGCAGAAGGTGCCCGGGTCGGCCGAGTCGTCGCTGACCCACTTCGTGGTCCGGCTCATGCACTCAAGCGGCTTCTGCGCGCCACCGGGATAGCCGATCATCCGGACCGGCGTGTGGGAGTACCCCGTCCCAGTGAGCAACGAGACCGCGCCCGTCGCGTCCTGGAGCGACTTCCCTTCCTCGTTGGGCTCAGTGACCGCGAACCCGAAGTCGTAGGCGGCGCCCGCGTGTTCACCCCGGTCGTAGTACTCCTGGGAGACGTACACGCCGTCGTCCTTGACCGGGAAGACACCGAACGGCTTGAGACCGTCGTGGTACTGCGGCACGAAGGCAAGCCGGCGACGCGGCGACGCGCCGGAGTACCCCTTGAGGCAGTGCCCGGCGCTGAGCACCAGATCATGGCCCGGGCTGCGCACCACGGAGCCACTGCATGTGCGACCCGAACCGGAGGCGTCGGTCCAGAAGAACGTGCCGGCCTCCGGGATACCGTCGAAGCTCCTGCTCGGCGGGATCTTCTCGCCGGGCTTCGGCCCGTCCACCGAGAGCGCGTCGGCGTCGGTCGACAGCGGACCACCGACGCCACCGATGTCGGGCGACGCGGCCGTCAAGCGGGCGGCGGTCCAGTACGCGCTGAGCCGCACGGCCTCCGGATTCGGCTTCGCCAAGGGCGGCGACGGCCGCGGGGGCGGCGGGGGCGCCGCGAACGCCGCCGGGCCGAAGCCGGCCGAGGCCAGCAGGGCGGCCGTGAACACGGCGGCATCTCGGATGATCCTCGTCCTGCGCACCATCAGTTCCCCTCTGCCCGGACATATGTGACGACTCACCATACGGCGACGCGGTTGGGGGCAGAAGTGCCCGAGTCCGCACGGGCGCGGCGCTACGGCGTAGGGGTGACGGGAGTGGCCCCGGCGAGGTGAACGTGCCGCGAAGCGACAGTTGCCGTTGCCGTTGCCGTTGCCGTTGCCGTTGCCGTTGCCGTCGAGGTCGAGGTCGAGGTCGAGGTCGAGGTCCGAGTCCCGGTCGCGGTCCCGGTCCCGGTCGCGAACGCGGTCGTGGACGGGAACGTGGGAAGCCGGTCGACGGCTGGAGACACGCGCTGGAACAGGCCTGATAGGCGGATCGCTATGGCCGTGTTGCCCGGACGCCTCTTGGACGCCGCGGGCCCGGCCTGTTCTGCTGGAGCCATGCGAGACAACACGACACGACTTGCCTCACCGCGTCGCTCCCGTACGAAGGGACCCGCGGTCCTGCTCGCCCTCACGGTGCTCGCCACCACCGCTGCCTCGACCGCGCAGGCGGCCGAGATTCGGGACAGGGCGCCCGACCACATCGCTTCGGTTCGAGCGCCGCTTCCCGGGCGCGACACCCATGTGGCCCACGCCATCCATCAGTTGGAGGCCACGCACGACGTACGGATCGGCGCGTTCGCGCTCGACACCGGCACCGGACGGACCGTCTCCTACCGCGGCAGCGAGAGCTTCCCCTCCCTGTCCACCTTCAAGGCGATGGTGTGCGCCGCCGTTCTCGACAGGGCACGGCACACCGAGCCGGGTCTGCTGGACAAGGTGGTGCACTGGACGAAGGCCGACGAGGTCGCCAACTCCCCACTCACTCAGGGCAAGGGAGAGCAGGGGATGACGGTCGCCGAACTCTGCCAGGCGGCCATCACCCGGAGCGACAACACGGCGGGCAATCTGCTGCTGCGGCAGATCGGCGGCCCTGCGGGGCTGACCCGCTACTACCGGTCCCTCGGCGATCCGGTCTCGCGACTGGACCGCTGGGAGCCCGAGTTGAACCGCTGGAAGCCCGGCGAGCAGCGCGACACCACGAGCCCGGCGGCCATGGGCCGCGACCTCGCCGAGGTCTCGCTCGGTGCGGGCCTGGCACCTGTCGACCGGACCCGTCTGAACACGTGGCTCCGCGCCACCGCCACCGGCGACGCGCGCATCAGGGCCGGGCTGCCCAAGGACTGGACCGTCGGCGACAAGACGGGCACCAGCGACTCCTACGGGTCGGCCCATGACATCGCCGTCGCATGGCCCAGGTCCGGCCACCCGGTGATCATCGCGATCTACACCAACCACACGACGGCCGACGCGGCCGCCGACGAGGCGGTGATCAAGAGCACGGCATCAACGCTGGTGCGCGGGCTGGGCGTCGCGACCGACTGACATCCCCCCCGGCTGCCCCCCGGGATGCCCCTGCCCGCCTGCCCGCCTGCCCGCCTGCCCGCCTGCCCGCCTGCCCGCCTGTCTGCCTGCCCGCCTGTCTGCCTGCCGCGCGCCGCCCGGCCCCCTCGGCTCGGTCGGTGGGGCGCCGCGTTCGCCCCCCTTAACACCGCCACCTCCGCCGCTCCCGACCCGCCCGACCCGCCCGCCCCGCCCTCACGCTTTCGCCCTGAGCGTGAGGGGTTGTGGGCCGGGGGCACGATGGTGAAGCGTGCGGAGATGACCTTGGCCATGGCTCATCTCAGCGACCCGCACATCACGGCAGGCGCGCTGGCCGGCGCCCCGGCGCAGGCGTTGAGCCGCGCTCTCGGCCGTGTCCTCGCCCTCGACCCACAGCCGGACGCGGTGGTCATCACCGGCGACCTCACCGACCGGGGCCGTCCCGAGGAGTACGCGGTCCTGCGCGACATACTCGCGGGCTTTCCGCTGCCGCTGCATCTGGTCGCGGGCAACCACGACGATCCCCAGGCGCTGCGTGACATCTTCGGCGGCACCGCGTTCCTGGGCGGAACGCATGCGACGCGCTACGTGGTGGAACACCCCGGCTTCACTGTCGTCGTCGCCGACTCCAAGGTCCCCGGCTCCGCCGCAGGACGCCTCGGAAGCGACCAACTGGCGTGGATCGACACGGTACTTGGCTCCCGGCGCCACCTCCCGGCGCTGGTCTGTCTGCACCATCCACCGATCCCGGTCGGTATCCCCTTTCTGGACGGGATGCGCCTGGCCGACAGTGAGGAACTGGCCGCGGTGGTGGGCCGCCACCCCCAGGTCGTGCGCGTCCTCGCGGGTCACGTCCACCGTTGCGTCACCGCCGCGTTCGCCGGCACCACCCTGGCCATCGCTCCCAGCACCCATCTCCAGAGCGGTCTCGCCCTGCGCGGCGAGCTCCCCAATTACCTCGCGGAGCCCACCACCTTCCTCCTCCATCTGCGTACGGAAACAGCGTGGGTGACCCACACCGTCCCCGTCAGCCACGCGGGCGCCCCGTTGGCCATGTGGTCGGGCCCCTGACAGAAGTCCCGTCACCGGTCCTGGCGCACACCGCCCAACGCCCGGCGCAGAAGCTGTCCCTGATGACCCATCAGTTCGCGAAACCCACATGCACGTGGTCGTGGTGGGTGTCGTCGGAGAAGAACTGGTTCGCCGTGGCGCCGCCCGACAGCCGCACGGGGCCGCCCACGTTGTACGACCCTGCCGCCGCGGCGGCCTGCATGAAGGCGCTGATCAGAGCCCGGGATGTGCCCGGATCGACCACGGGGCGGCCGTCGATGCGCCACACGTCGAAGGCCCGGCCGAGCGGGTGGTCGCTGGGGCGGTCGGTGCCGAACACATCCAGCGGATGCCCCGAGCGTACGACGCTGATCGACAGCCGGTAGGAGCCCGCGAGCCGCAGCATGGCGCGCAACGCACTGTCGTGCACGGCGCCACTGCGGATGTCGGCGGCGGAGGCGGGCGGCAACTCGATCCGGGACTGGGCGAGCACGTCGCGGGCCGCCGGACCCGGAGCGCGGGCCGGGCCCGGCGTCGCGGGGTGCAGAGCCGAGACCCGCCAGCCGGAGGCGTCACGGCTGAGCCGTACGTCGACCGTGGTGCCGCCGGGCCGGACAGTGGCGCCGGTCAGAGTCGGCTGGTCGCAGACGACCAGAACACTCGCCGAGTCGGAGAGGATCCCGCCGTACTGGGCGTCGATCACCCGGACCACGGCCGCATCGGCGGGCGGGGCCAACGACCCTGCTTGTGCGGCGAGTTGAGACGCGACCGCATCGGCGATACCCAGCTTGGCGGCCCGCTCCGCCGCCGCACCCTCGCCGCCCTGTCCTACAGGCCACGTCCCAAGCGCCTCCACGAGCCGGACCGCGGCGAGCTTGGCGGCGGGCTCGATCTCACCGGGGCCCGGCCGCCACGCCACGGGCCGGGGCAGTTCGGCATGAGGGCTCACGCCGGCGGACGGCTTTCGCGAGCCGGGTGCGGACGAGGCAGGGGCGGACGAGCCGGGTGCGGACCGGGTGGCGGTGGGGGAAGAGGCCGAGGGCGCCGGAGTCGCGCCGCCCGAGCAGGCGTCGGCGCTCACGCACCAGGCGGCCGTGCCGAGCAGCACCGCACGGCGTGCGACGGTGCGGGGCGGGAGCCCGCGGGGCAGGGGAGGCAAGGCCATGACGGCTCCTTGAACGTGCGGCGGACGCAATGGCCCCCCCGGTCAGTATCTGCCCCGCCCCCATGGCGGCGGCGCACATCGCCGCGAGCCGGGCAGGTGGTTTCGAGAGCCGTTCCGGTGTCGGCGCTCCGGACCACATGCCGGCGGCGCGCTGCGCGACGATGTACACCGGGCCGGCAGCCACGACGGCAGTTGGCCCTTGCCGTGGGTGGATGTCGGTTGCTTGAGCGGCGTCAACGGTCACAGCCGCCCCCGCCCCAATGCGTCGGCCACCGGACCGAACCGGGTCCGCTCCAGGGGGGGGAGCCGCACCGGGTTCATGAGCCCCGCCCTGGACGCACGACTCGTCCGAAAGGGGTGGCCGGACACCGGCCGCAAGATCATTTCGCGGCCCGGAAAGCAGGCGGGGCGGGGACAGGGGCGGTACGCGGCCGGGGTGATGATGGGACGCCGCAGTACGGAGTAGTGCGGTGCGAAGCAGGACGCATCAGAACATGCGGCAAATCCGGAACACGAGGAGAGTCATGGCACGCAGGGTCCACCAGGCACGGGAGAACGAAGAGTTCGCCTTCATCCTCGCCATGGCCGGCGGCCCGGTGCTCGCGTACTTCTGCGGGACCTGGCCGAAGGCCGTCGAGGCATGCCGGACGATGGACCCGGTGGTGGGCGACGCCGCAGAGGAGTACGCGGGGCGTCTGACCGCGGTCAAGGTCGACATGACACGGTGCCCCGACCCCGTACGACGCTACGGTGTCACCGGTGCGCCCACTGTTGTCCTGATCAAGGACGAGGAGGCGGTCGCCTCGGAGGCCGGACCGATGGACCGGGCCGCGCTGAAAACATTCCTGGACGCAAACCTCTGAGCCGCCCCCGGCCAGCGCCCAAGGACCGGCGGCCAGGGTCCAAGGACCGGCGGTGAGTGCCCATGGACCGGCGGCCAGGGGCCAAGACTGGCGCGGCGGCGTCTTCCGGCGTCCTCCGGCGTCTTCCGGCGTCTTCCGGCGTCCTCCGGCGTCATATGTCGACTTCCATCGTCTTCCCCGCCCCCTGCCGTCTCTCCGCTCGCGTCCAGCACCGGGGCCGCCGCGCGACGCTCCCCGCCAGCACGCGCCAGGGTCCGGGAAACGCACCGTCAGGCGGGCGGGGCCGGCATTTCGATCGCCACCATCGCCGCATCGTCGCCGAGAGTGTGGGTGGGGGTGTGTGCGAGGAGGTCGTCGCGCAGGTGGCTCAGCAGGGCGCGGGGGCCGGATCCGTTCCAGGCGGCCGCGCGCTCGGCCAGCGGGTAGAAGTCGCCCTTCCCGTCGCGGGCCTCCAGGACGCCGTCCGTGTAGAGCAGCAGAATGTCGCCCGGCTCGAACGGGAAGGACTGCGCGGTGAGTTGAAGATCCGTCAGTTCCACGAGGCCGAGCGGAGGCGCCGGTTGGTCCACCTCCAGCGCGATCACGCGGTTGCCGCGCAGGATCAGCGGCGGCGGGTGGCCGCAGTTCACCAGGTGCAGGGTCCGGCCGGTGTCCGGAATGTCGACCAGGGCCGCGGTGATGAAGGCCTCGCCGTGATCGTCCGAGTAACGGGCGGCATCCAAGCCGTCACCGCTTCGGGCGGCGAGACCGCTGTCGGTCACCGTAGGGCCGGATTCCTGACCCTGGGCACCGTCCAGATCGGGTGCGACCGCCCGCTCCAGGTAAGCGGCCAGCGACGGGAGGTCGGCCTCCTGATGGGCCGCCGCCCGGGAGGCGCCCAGGACGAGCGCCGCGTCCCCGACCGCTTCGAGCCCCTTTCCCCGTACGTCACCGATGATGAGCCGCGTGCCGAGGGCGGTGCGCGCGGCGGCGTACAGGTCGCCGCCGATCCGGGCTTCCGCCGCCGCTGCCAGGTACACGCTCGCGACGCGCAACGGTCCCAGGCGCTCGCGCAAGGGCCGCAGCACGACCTGCTGCGCCGCCTCGGCGACCGAACGCAACTGCACCAGCTCCCTCTCGTGCACCTCACGCAGATGGGCGAAGAGCGTCACGAACACCGAGATCAGGACCAGCGTGATGATCTGGAACGTGTGGTTGACGTCCGAGACGCTGCCGCGCACCATCGCGACGACCACCTGCGCAAGGACCGCGACGCCGCCGATCAGGCCCGTGGTCCGTGGCCCGGCGAACGACGCCGCGACGGCGGGAGCGGCCGCGAGGAACGGGCCGAGGTGCACGTCCGGCGGAGCTAGGAGGTCGACCACGGTGACGAGCGCGATCAGCGCGAACGGCACCGCTGTCAGAGCGTGCCGCGGGGCCAGGAAGCGGAATCGGACCACACGCGGTGCCTGAAGATCCATCCCTCCTGCATACACCGCACCCGCGTCCACCACCCTGCCGGCGTGGCCGAACGGCCCCGGGCGCCCGGCCCGCGAGCGACCCGACTCCGCGAGGTGACAGCACGCGAAGCAGACTGATCCGAGCGGCGGCCCATCGCGGCGGGCCTGCCGGGAAAGCCACGACATCCTGGACGGGTCCGAGCCGTCGGACCGAGAGAACGAAACGGAAATCGTGCAGCCGATGACCATGGACAAGGACAGGAGCGTCGAGATGGATAGGGATTCGGGCGTCGGAAGCGACATCGGTGGGGGAGAGGCCGCTCCCGGCATGGGCATGGGCACGGACTCGGGGATGGGCGCGGGCACTGACGGGAACGGGGGCGGGGACGGGGACGGTTCGAGGGAGTCGAACGGAGTGGGCGATCCCGCGCTCCACTGCGCCGCGGTCCTGACGGAGACCGCCACATTCGTGTCGGTCGTCGAGGGCGCGGACCTGGCGACGCCGGTGCCCAGCTGCCCCGGCTGGACGCTCGTCGATCTGATCCGGCACACCGGAAGCGTGCAGCGCATGTTCTCCTGGCTGCTGAGCCGGCGCTTCCAGGAGCGCCCCAGCAGTCGCGACACGGAGCTCGACCTGCCGGCGAGTGACGACGGGTACCCCGGCTGGTTGACCGCGAGCGCGCAGGTCGCCGCAGGTGTCTTCGCCCACACCGATCCGGGCTTGCCGATGTGGGTGTGGGGCGCCGACCCTCATGCCCGGTTCTGGATGCGTCGGATGCTGTGCGAGACGCTGGTGCACCGGGTCGACGCGGAACTCGCCATGGGCCTGCGGCCCGCGATCGACCCCGCGCTCGCTGCCGACGGGGTGGACGAGTTCCTGGTCAACCTGCCCTACGCCGCGTCCTTCGCGCCCAAGACCGCCCAGCTGCGCGGCGAGGACGAAACCATTCGCTTCCGCTGCACCGACCGGGCGGGCGACTGGCTGATCCGCCTGCGACCCGACGGTTTCGGACTCGTGCCGCAGCCCGCGAATGGCGCGGATCCCGCGGACGCCGAGTCCCCGGACCCTGCGGACGCCACCGTGCAGGGAGCCGCCGCCGATCTGCTCCTGTTCCTGTACGGGCGCCTCGACCTCAAGGCGGCGGCCATCGAGACCGTCGGCGACCACGGCCTGCTCCAGCGCTGGGTCGCCCACTCGGCTTTCTGACCGCCAGTCCGCGAGATCCGCTCCGCGTGCGTACGCGAACGGGCCGCCCCCCGCCACATGGTGCGTACGCGAAGCGGCCGCGCTCCGCCACATGGTGCGTACGCACACGGGCCGCGCCCCGCTCGGCGACACGGGGCCGGTACGTCACCCCTCGGCGCGCTCAGTGCGGGGTTCGGGCCAGGTCAGTTTCCTTGCGGCGTGGACCGATACCGCGAGCACCATCAGGATCGCGGTCGCACCGCCGAGTGCCATGGCCGTCGACGCCGAGGACCGGTCGACCACGATGCCACCAGCCAGCGCCCCGAGGGAGAAGGTGGCCTGGAATGAGGCGGTGAACAGGACGGACGAAGCCTCCGGGGTGTCGGGGGAGGCCTTGGCGAACCAGGTCTGCGAGCAGACGGGCACGGCCCCGTACCCGGCGCCCCAGACCGTCAGCAGAACGATTGCCGCCGGGTCCCATCGACCCAGCACCGGAAGCAACAGGGTGGCTCCCGCGATCATCGCGGCGGCCACCGCGAAGGTGGCGCGCGGGTGGCGGGCGACGTACGCACCGCCGAGGAAGTTGCCCGCGATGCCCGCCACTCCGTACATCAGCAGATGGACCGTGATGAGGCAGGGGCTCACGTGGGTCACGCGCTCAAGGAAGGGCGTCACATAGGTGTAGGTGCCGAAGTGTGCGAGGACGATGAGGAAGGTCGCAGCGAGGGCGAACCGGGTGTTGACGTTCCGCAGCATGGCGCCGAGCACGTGCAGGCGGGCCGTCCGCACGGCGGGCAGTGGGGGGACCACCACGAGCAGCAGGGCCAGGACGGCCAGCGTGAAGATTCCCATGACGAGGAACGCCGTCCGCCAGCTTGTGAGGTCGCCGATGAACGTGCCCGCCGGCACGCCCAGCACTGAGCCGAGTGGGACCGCCGCGAAGATCACCGAGGTGGCCCGGGCCACCGATGCGGGGGGCACGAGCCGGCCGGCGAGCCCCGCACCGATGGACCAGAAGCCGCCGATGGTGACGCCGACCATGATCCGGGACACCAGCACCACCCAGTAGCTGGACGCCGCTGCGGCAAGGAAGTTGGCCAGCGCCAGCAGGAGGACGAACGCGGCCAGCATCAGCCGCCGGTCGACGCGGCCGGTCGCCACGGTGACCAGGGGCGCCGATACCGCGGCGAGCAGGCCGGGCATGGTCATCATGAGTCCGGCCATGCCGTCCGAGATGGTGAAACTGGACCCGATCTCCGTCAGCAGCCCGATGGGCAGTATTTCGGTGGTGACAATCGAGAAGATCCCCAACATCACCGACACCGCGCCCAGCCAGGAGACCAGCGGTGAGCGAGCCGCGGGGGCGACAGCGTCGAGGGAGTTGGCGGTTGCTGTGGGCATGAATCCCGTCCTGGGTGGGGCGACACATGGTGTGCCCCCACTCCAGCAGGGCGGGAAGCCGGCATCTGGCGGGTTCCCGACACCACCCGCACACCCGCAGGGTCATGTCGCGTTTCCGCGAACGCCGGGCGGGCCGCCGGTGGGTGTGGGGAGAGTCCACAAGTAACTCGATGTGGCCAACTCGGCATGACACAGGGGGAGTTGGCGCCTCGCCTCGGCGGACGAGCCGACGGCTCACTGGCTTGTTCGGCCCCACACGATCGCACGCCGCCCACTCACTTGCGCAGCCCTGCTCGCCACACTCCGCCCCGCACGATCGCGCCGCCCCACTCACCTGCGCACCCTCGCTCGCCACACCACGCCGCGCACCCCGCGCCGCCCCACTCACCCCCGCCGCCACACACATCGGCCACCCCCGCATGCCCTCCCCCCCACGGGGGCTCACGCGCACGCCTGGGCGCTCCGGCGCCGCGGGGCGTCGGAGCGTGCGTCCTCGGGGAGGGGAAAGCGGTGGCGGACCCACCAACAGGGCGTTCTCCGCCGCCAGTTGTGTCCGCGCTGATTGTGTCCGCGCTAGGGGGTGTCTGGTGGATCAGGGTCGGTCAGGGTGCGGCGCCTGGTGCGGTGCATCGCAAGGCGCCGGAACGTCGTGATGGCGGAGCTATCGGGGCGTTTCGGCAACGCCGCGAGGTGCCGTGCCAGGCGCCGCACCCCCGGCCATGATCCACCAGACACCCCCTAGTTGTGTCCGAACTTTCGCGGGTGCTTGTGGGAGGCCTCGGGCGCCGGGTGCATGCGCTCCGACGGGAGGGGGGTCTTCGTCTGCTCGTCGACCTCGGTGGTGGTGCTGCGTTCGTGGCCGCCGGTGCGGGCTCCGCGGTTCTGGCGGGACTGCTTCTTGCTCATGGTGGTCGCCCCCTGCTGGGCAGGTCGGAGGTTGAGCCACCTCCACGCTTGCACGCGCCCCCGTAGATCGCATGTCGGCTGCGGGTCGCGGGTCGCGGGTCGCGGGGCACAGAGGGCACCGGCGGTGGTCAACGGGCCCCGGCGGTGCGGGGGGTGTCGCCTGCGCAGGCGCCCCGGTGACCCGGGCGGAGGCGGCGGCGCCCGCATCCGTCCGGCGGTCCGGTGGTCACCTTCGCTGCGCGGGTGACCTGCGCGGAGGGACGCCGTCGTCCACCAGCGCGTCCATGACGAGCCGGACGCCCCGGGCCAGGCGGCCCAGCTGTTCGAGCTCCATCGCGTACATCCTGATGGTGTTCTCGATGACGGCAGGGGCCACCCCGAGGGTGGGGAGTTCGGCGCGGCTGGTCTGAAGGGCCACGCGCACCGCACGGATCTCGTGCTGCACCTGGATCTGGGCGTGCCGGGCGAGCAGGACGTGGTGGCGGACCAAGGGGGAGTAGCCGGCGTAGCGGGCCGGCAGCAGGTCGCGCAGCCAGCGTGTGGCGGTGCGTTCCCAGTCACGGCTACCGGGCGGCTTGACCTGACAGGGCCAGTCGGGGCTCAGCGTGGTGGTGGGGGCCGTAGGAGGCATGCTCGTCGCTTCCGATGGGTGGCGAACTCTGATCGAGAGGTGATGGGCGGCCCCGGCTCAGGGGTTAGCCGGGGCCGCCACGGGCGGGCCACCGGATCCAACAGCCTGGATCGGACATCCGGCGCGACGTGAGGAGGGGGGCGTCACGCCGGATGTTCGATCACAGAGGGACTGGGGTCGCTCTCCTTTGGCGTGGGGGGAGCGATGGCCGCCACGCCTCAGTAAACATATATACCGTTGAGTAAACAAGGGTATGAAAAAATTCATGCTGCGCGAGAGTGTGAAGATCCTGCGGACTGAAGGGGCGAATCCGGCCCTGAGGGAACAATCGGAAGGCTGAAGGGCCGACTAGAGGAAGAAACCATGCTTGTCGGCGGCCTGCTCGTACTCTTCGAGCCGTGCCTGTGTGCGCTCCGGATCGGCGTCCGCCATCGCTTGGAGGATGGCCGCGGCGAGGACACCGGGCGCCGCGTACGAGTCGAACACCAGGCGTGAGCCCGTGCCCGCGGTCAGCGCCACATCGGCCTCGTCGACGAGAGGGCCGAGCGTCGTGTCCGTGACCAGGGCGATCCGAAGGCCGGCGCTCCGGGCCGCCCGCAGCGCCGCCAGCGTCTCCTTGGCGTGCCGCGGCATGGCGAACGCCAGCACCCACGTACCGCCCGCCGAACGGGACTGCAGCAGCGCGTCGTAGGCGACGCTGCCGCCGCGCGTCACCAGACGCACATCGGGATGGATGCGCCGGGCCGCGTACGCGAAGTACTCCGCGAGGGACACCGAGATCCGCAGGCCGAGGACGGTCAGCGGCACCGAGAGGGCCAGTTCGCGGCCGATCTCCAGGACCTGGGTGGTGTTGGCCACCAGGCGGCGCACGTGCTGAAGGTTCTCGATCTCGGCGTCCACCGCCGCCTGGAGCTCGTTGTGACGGCTCTCCTCGCGGCCCTCGGGGGTGCCCGCGACCGCGCTCAGGGCGATCGGCTGAAGCGCTTCCCGCAGCGCGGGATAACCGCTGTAGCCGAGGGAGGCCGCGAAGCGCGTCACCGAGGGCTGGCTCACGCCGACCCGTTCCGCGAGCTCGGTGATCGAGAGGAACGCGGCATCGGTGAGATGGTCGATGAGGTACTGGGCGATGCGGCGCTGCCCGGGCGAGAGCCGGTGGCCGTCGAACAGGGCGCGGACCCGGTCCGCCGGAACGCGCTCATGGTCCGAGGGCTGCCCGCTCGGCTTGATCGCGGCCGACTGGGCGCGTACCTGCTGCCCGGATGACACCGGTGGTCCTCCTTCTCGCGCCATGTGTGCTCAAAACATAGCTCACCCCCGCCGAAGGCCAACCCAAATTCCACCACTGACCTGGCTACTTCGGCCGCCCGCACCGTCCTCGCGGGGGCAGTGCGGGCCGCGGTCGAGGTGAGCATCCCGGGGCGGCCACGCCGGGCGGATGTGTCCCACCTGATAAACCCGGTGGGGGTATGGTCGGGCCCGGAGCGCACAAGCCGTACGAGCGAGAGAAGGCCGAGGCAGCCGTGGACCGCGGGTGGACGAGCAAGGCGGGTCCGTCCCGGCTGTTCCTGCTGTGCGCGGTCCTGTTCGGGCTCTTCTCCATGCACGGGGCTCCGGCGAACGCGGTGGCGGGATGTCACGGCGAGACGGCCCTGACGCCATCCATGAGCGAGCCTTGGAAGGCATCCATGAGCGAGCCCCTGAAGATGGCTCACTCAGCCATGCCGGCCGAGCGGCCGGGCGCGCATGCCGGGCCAGTCGTCACGGGGGCGAGCGGGGACCTGTGTGTGTCCACTCCCGCCCGCGAACGGCTGCCGCTGGCCGGTGGCCTCCTCGCCGTGCTGGGTCCGGCGGTTGTGATGGCCCGAGGACGCTCCGGCCCCCGGGCGGCGCTGCGCGGGGCGCGGCGCGGGCCACCGCTCGCCGGCAGAGGTCTGCTCATCCAGGTGTGCGTCGCCCGGACGTGACGGGCCGTCCGGACCCATGGGGCCCGGCCACATGTCCTGTCGGTTTCCCGTGCCCCAGCAGGGGTGCGGCCACCTGGAAAGACCCCTTCCATGTCTGTTTCCCGACCCTCTCCTGCCCGCCGCCGCATGCTGGCGGCAGCCGGCGCCGGTGCCGTCCTCGCCGTGGCGTTGACCGCTTGCGGTTCCTCCGGCGGCTCCACGTCCGGCCACCCCGCCACGCCCGGCATGCACCACGGCCCCGCCACCGCCTCGTCCTCCGGCGGCGTGCGCTCCGGCGACCCGTACAACGACGCGGACGTGACGTTCGCCCAGCAGATGATCCCGCACCACCGGCAGGCCCTCCAGATGGCCCGGCTCGCCGACGGCCGCGCCACCGACCCCGAGGTCAAGAACCTGGCCACCGCAATCGCGAAGGGCCAGAACCCCGAGATCAACACGATGGAGGGCTGGCTGAAGGCGTGGGGCAAGCCGCTCCCTTCGGCCTCCTCGTCGATGGGGGACATGCCCGGGATGCACCACGGTTCGGACGGCTCGTCCGCCATGCCGGGGACGATGTCCGACCAGGACATGAGCGAACTCGCATCCGCCAAGGGCGAGGACTTCGACAAGGACTTCGCCCGGTTGATGATCGGCCACCATCAGGGCGCGGTCACTATGGCCAAGGACGAGCAGAAGAACGGTGACAACCCTGACGCGAAGCGCCTCGCGGGTAACGTCATCGCCGCGCAGAACGCCGAGATCGAGCAGATGAACAAGATCCTCGATCGGTTGAAGCGGCCGTAGCACGAGCGGGGCGCCGGCCCGGCTCCGGCGAGAGCCGGCGCCCCGCACCCGCCCAGCGGGCGCAGCCGCCCGCGTGCGCCGCGCGACACGCCCCCGTCGGGAGCGGGGGCCGGGCGGCATCGTCCTCAGCGTCACCCGCGTACGTTCTCGGCGGACCGGGCCGTGTGGATGGAGGCTCCGGAGGACGGGGACGGGCGGGGTACCGAGGGACGCGGCAACTAGCCCGCGTTGTTCGGAGTTCGCGGGCCCGGCTCGCGGGCGGGGGCCGGGGCTCGGAGCAGCGGCAGGTACACGTCGTCGACGATGTCCGTGATGACCTCGTCCGTCACGGGGGAGCCGAACAGGAGAAACTGGTTGCGCAGCAGGTCGGTCGCGACCGTGGCCCGCCGCGAGGTCAGTACCCAGGGCTCCACCTCGCCGCGCTCGACGGCCCGTTCGAGGATGATCATGACCGTGGAAGGCCGCACGGTGTGGATCCGCTGCCGGATGAGCTCGGCAAGCTCGCGATCACGGGTCATCTCGGCGAGGAGGCCCCGCATGATGTCGCCCAGCGGACTGGCCATCAAGGCCGCCATCTGGCGCAGCAGAAGCAGCGCATCGCTGCGGAGGTCTCCGGTGTCGGGCAGGTCGACCTCGGAGATCTTCCCCAACTTGCAGGCCTCCACCACCAGTTGGGCCCGACTGGGCCAGCGGCGGTAGACGGCGGCCTTTCCGGTACGGGCCCGGGCGGCCACCCGCTCCATGGTCAACGAGGCGTAGCCCACCTCGGCGAGCTCGTCCAAAGTCGCCAGAAGAATGGCGCTTTCCAGTTCCTCGCCGCGACGGCGTGGGCCTTTGCGGTGGTCAAGGGGTGGTTCCGTGGCCGAATCGGCACCGTTGGGCACCCCTGCCTCCCGTGTCTGTCCCGTAGGGGCCGTTGCGTTCTCCAGGGGGGACAGCCTAGCCTCCCGATTAGAGAACAGTCCGTTCTTTAATCGTCTGAGGTTTCGAGGGAATCGATGACCGACATGACAGAGAAGACCCCTACGCTCGCCGGGCAATCGACCGGGCAATCGACCGCGCAATCCACTGCCCGGTCGACCGCGCAGCCGACCGCACACGACGCCCCGGCCTTCCCGGCGGACCGCACCTGCCCCTACCAACTGCCGGACACCTACCGCCAGTTGAGGGACGAGCCGGATGCGCTGCGCCCCGTGACCCTGTACGACGGGCGGCGGGCCTGGGTGGTCACCAAGCACGAGGCGGCACGCACGTTACTCGCCGACCCCCGGCTCTCCTCCAACCGCACGGACACCCGCTTCCCCAACACCTCCCCGCGCTTCGAAGCCATCCGGCAGGCGCGCCCCGCGTTCATCGGCCTGGATCCCCCCGAGCACGGGGTCCGTCGCCGGATGACGATCAGTGAGTTCACCGTGAAGCGCATCAAGGGCATGCGCCCGGACGTCGAGCGCATCGTGCACGGCTTCATCGACAGCATGCTCGCCGCCGGGCCCCCCGCCGACCTGGTCAGCCAATTCGCGCTGCCCGTCCCCTCCATGGTGATCTGCGAGCTGCTCGGCGTGCCCTACGCCGACCACGACTTCTTCCAGGACGCGAGCAGGCGCCTGGTGCAGTCCGAGGACGTGGCAGGCGCGGCGGCCGCCCGCAAGGACTTCCAGCGGTATCTGGACGGCCTGATCACCACGATGCAGTCGCAGCCCGGCTCCGGGCTCCTGAACAACCTGGTGACACATCAGCTGGCGGACGGCGCGATCGACCGCGAGGAACTGATCTCCACCGCGCTGCTCCTGCTCGTCGCAGGACACGAGACCACGGCCTCGATGACATCGCTCAGTGTGATCACGTTGCTGGAACACCCCGAACAGCACGCCGCCCTGCGAGCCGACCCGTCCCTGGTGCCGGGAGCGGTCGAAGAGCTCCTGCGTTATCTGGCCATCGCCGACATCGCGGGCAGTCGTGTCGCCACGGCCGACACCGAGATCGACGGACAGCTCATCCGCGCCGGAGACGGCGTGATCGTCACCAACTCCATTGCCAACCGCGACGGTTCGGTGTTCGCGAACCCCGACACCTTCGACGTCCACCGCTCCGCCCGTCATCACCTCTCCTTCGGGTTCGGAGTGCACCAGTGTCTCGGCCAGAACCTGGCCCGCCTGGAACTCGAAGTCATCCTCACCGCGTTGTTCGACCGTATTCCGACCTTGCGCCTGGCCGTCCCGGTGGAGCGGCTGACGTTGCGCCCCGGCTCGACGATCCAGGGTGTCAACGAGCTCCCGGTCACCTGGTGACCGAGGGGAGAGGAGAGGTCATGCGGGTGACCGCCGACCGGAACGTATGCGTCGGCGCCGGACTGTGCGCGCTCACCGCGCCCGGCGTCTTCGACCAGAACGACGACGGTCTCGTCGATGTGATCACGCCCGAACCCGCCCCGGCGCAGCAGGCCGCCGCGCGCCAGGCGGGCAGCCTCTGTCCGTCCGGCGCGGTCCGGGTCACGCAATAGCGGCGCCACCCGCACCGGTCCGGTCCGGCCCCCGGACCGGACCGCAGCCGGTGACGCCGGCCCCTGCGGATGGACCGCATCACGTGCGGCCACTGCCCCCGGGTGCCGGAAGGCGCTCACCGGCTCCGGCCCGGGCGAACGCCGTACGGTCCGTGGGAGTCCGTGGGACGTCGTACGGTCCGGGCGGACGCCGCACGGTCTGGGCAGACGCCGCACGGTCCAGCGCGGACGCCCGCCCTACGACCGCCTCCCCCTGCCGTCTCCCCCCGCCGTTTCCCCGTAGATGACGTGAACAGCTAGCGCGGGCCGCTCTCGGGGGGCGCGGACCAGAGATGGTCCAGGGTGCCGACCACGAGGCGGCACACCGTGTCCGGGTCCGCGCTCGCCAGCGGCTCGCGCGCGACGACCGTTCGCATCAGGCCGATGCCGAGCAGCCAGGCCATGGCCAAGTCCGCGCGCAGAGCGCCGTCCTCGGCTCCGGACAGCGCGGCCAAAGCGCTCTGGTACTGCTCGCCCAGCTCCCGCAGCGTCCCGGTCGCCTCGTCACCTCGGCCGATGGAACGCAGGTAGACCTCCAGGGAGCGGTCGGCGCTTCCGGCCGCGCTGCTGGACAGCATCGAACGCAGCGCCGTCTCGAAAAGCTCCTCGGGCCGTGTGGCACGCAGCTGTTCCAGGCCGCCCTGCGCGACGACTTCCGTGAGCAGCCCCTGCTTGGACCCGAAGTACCGGAACAGCAGAGCCTGGTTGGCTCCGGCCCGCTGGGCGATCTCGCGCACCGTCGCCCCTTCGTAGCCGCGCTCCGCGAACAGATCACGGGCGGCGTCGAGCAGTCGCCGCCGGGTGGCCCCGGCATCGCGGCGGCGCTCATGGGCGGGCGGGGCGGGGGCGTGGTCCATGGGGACGATCCTCTCGAACGGCCCGTCAGGATAACGGCCACAATGCGCCGTTGACCGCCCCCGAGGCCGGCCCTACCGTTGTAAGCAGCTGCTTACATCTGGGAGGCCGCAGTGACGACAGCCGACATCACCCCCCTCGCCTATCCCTTCAACGCCTCCGACGGGCTCCGGCTCGCCGACGAGTACGAACGCGTACGCGAACAGCCCGGCCTGTTACGGGTCCAGCTTCCCTATGGGGAGCCCGCCTGGCTCGTCACCCGCTATGCGGACGCCCGTCTCGTCCTCGGCGACCAGCGCTTCAGCCGGGCCATGGGGGCCCTGCACGACGCGCCCCGCCAGTCCGAAGGGCGCACCGACAGCGGGATCCTCGGCATGGACCCGCCGGACCACACGAGGTTGCGCTCCCTGGTGGCGCGGGCCTTCACCGTCCGCCAGGTCGAAAAGCTCCGCCCGCAGGTCCGCCAGCTCACCGCGAGCCTGCTCGACGACCTCGAAGCGGCCGGACCGCCTGCCGATCTCGTGGACACCTATGCGCTGCCCCTGCCGGTGGCGGTGATCTGCCGACTGCTCGGCGTGCCCACCGAAGACCGTCCGCGCTTCCGGATCGGAGCGACGCGGCTCTCTCGACGAGCTCACTCACCGCCTCGGAGTTCGAGGCGAACCGCGAGGAACTGCGGTCCTACATGGGCGAGTTGATCACCCGGCACCGCGAGGAACCGCAGGACGACCTGATGACCGCGCTCATCGAGGCCCGCGACGGCGGCGACCGCCTCTCCGAACTCGAACTCGTCGACCTGTGCGTGGCGGTCCTGGTGGCCGGGCACGAGACCACCGCCTCCCAGATCCCCAACTTCACCCTCACCCTGCTGGAACACCCCGACCAGCTGGCCCAGCTGCGGGCCCGGCCCGAACTCGTCGCGAACGCGGTGGAGGAGCTGCTGCGTTTCGTCCCCCTGGGCAGCGGGGCCGGCCAGCCCCGCTACGCCACCGAGGACGTCGAGGTGGGCGGCACTCTGGTGCGGGCCGGCACCCCGGTTCTGGTCGCGATGGGCGCCGCCAACCGCGACGCGCTGCGCTTCACCGCCCCCGGCGTGCTCGACATCGCCCGCGAAGGCAACCAGCACCTGGGTTTCGGCCACGGAGTCCACCACTGCCTGGGCGCCCCCCTGGCCAGGCTGGAACTCCAGGAGGCACTGAGCGCCCTCATCACCCGCTTCCCGGGCCTGAAACTGGCCGGCGACGTGACCTGGAAGTCCGAGATGCTGGTCCGCGGCCCGCGCGTCATGCCGGTCGCGTGGTGAGCGCCATGACCTGGACCGTACGCGTGGATCCGCAGCTCTGTCTGGCATCGGGGATGTGCGCGGGAGCCGCGCCCGATGTGTTCGCTCTGGACGGCGAGCACGCGCGGGCGCTGCGGGACGGGATCGAGCCGGACGAGCGGATCCTGGACATCGCCGACGCCTGCCCCGCCCAGGCGATCACGGTGTCCGACGAGAGCGGCGTCGTCGGCCCTCGTCGCGACTGACGCCCAGCCGTTTCGAGGACCGGAACTTACTCGAACCGTGCGGTGTCGCCCGCTCCCCGGCGTACGATCTCCAGCTCACCGCCGGAGAAATCGATCACCGTGGTCGGCTCGGTACCGCAGTCCCCGGAGTCCAGCACCGCGTCCACCACGTGATCAAGGCGCTCCTTGATCTCCCAGCCCTGCGTCATCGGCTCGTCCTCGTCCGGCAGCAGCAGCGTGCTGGACAGGAGCGGTTCACCGAGATCGGCGAGCAGCGCCTGAGCGACGGCGTGGTCCGGGATCCGCACGCCGACCGTCTTCTTCTTCGGGTGCAGCAACTGCCGTGGCACCTCCCTCGTGGCGGGCAGGATGAACGTGTAACTGCCGGGTGTGGCCGCCTTGATCGCGCGGAACACATCATTGTCGATCTGCACGAACTGTCCCAGCTGGGCAAAGTTCTGGCACACCAGAGTGAAGTGGTGGCGGTCGTCCAGAGCGCGGATCGACCGAATCCGGTTGATGCCGTCACGGCTGCCCAGCTGACATCCCAGCGCGTAACAGGAGTCGGTCGGGTATGCGACGAGCGCGCCGGAACGGATGCTGTCCGCCACACTGCTGATGGTGCGCCGCTGAGGATTGTCGGGGTGCACGTCGAAGTACTTTGCCATTCGACGAGTCTAACGACGTCGTGCGCGACTGAGCTTGGGCCGCGCTGGCCTCACGGGCCGGCCGACGGACGACTGCCGCGGGGCGCCGCCGTCGTAGAGCTGACCCGATGGCCTGAGTATGTCTACTCAGGCCACCGGTCGGCGACCGGTGGAGGATGGAGCCATGGACACCTCCCGCACAGAACCATCCGCCGTCGTACCCCGCGTGTCCGGAGCGACGGCCACCGGCGCGGTTCTGGCCTGCGGTGCCGTGTCCTTCTTCTCCTGGGTCAAGCGTGACAGTGACCGGGCATGCGTGAAGACGGACGGCCTCTGCTGGACCTGGTGGGACTGGGCAGCCATCCCCCTCTCCTTGACGACTGCCCTGGTCATCCTGATCGTCGTCTACAAGCAGCTGGACATCCGGCCACGGCTCGCCATCATCCCGCCGACGGTCCTGCTGGCACCCTTCCCTCTCCACGCCGCACAAGCGACCGCCGGCTGGTGGGCTGCCGCCATCACCGGCGGAGCATGGTCCTGCTCCCTCGCCCTGACCGCATGGACTCGCTACCGGACCCTGGGGATCGCGTCTTCAGCCGCGCTTCTGCTCGCGTCACTCATCGTTGCCTACCGCTGAATCGGGCCGTGGAGGTCAGACCACCGGGGTCCCCACCTTTGCGTACACCCTGTGGGCCCCGGCCGCTGGTCAACCCTTCGCGAGGGAGCCGGTCGGCGGGGCGGGCCCGGCGAGCCCCGCGCCCGCGCGCCGTTCACTCCTGGGTGCCGCCGCGCAGACCGAGTACGAGATCCCGGGGCAGGCCATGAGTGTCGTGGAGGTAGCCGTAGTCCTCCTCCGTGAGCCCGCCGGAGAAGCGGGACTGGGACAGGACGCGGCGACCCCGTTCGAGAAGCCTGGTGAAGCGCCGCTCCTCGTCCAGCAGGACCGTACGGACCGAACCGGTGTGGCCGCACTGCCCGAAATGGTCCAGGGTGTGCTGGAACAGTTCGCCCGGCAGATCGCCGAGCGTGCGCGACGGATCGACCCGCCACAACGTGGTGAGCACGCGCCGGACCAGCCGCCGCAGGACATACCCGCGCCCGGTGTTGGACGGCAGGACACCGTCGCCGATCACCACGATGGCCGACCGCAGATGGTCGCACACCAGACGCAGCGACGGTTCGTCCAGCGGCCACAGCGACGGCACCGTACGCATCCACGGCTCGAACAGGTCCGTCTCGAAGACCGACCTCTTGCCCTGGAGGACGGCGGTGAGCCGTTCCAGACCGAGCCCGGTGTCCACGTTCGACTGCGGCAGCAGGCTCAGGGAGCCGTCGGCGCCGCGACGGTAACGCATCATCACGTGGTTCCACACCTCCACCCATCGCTCGTCGCCGGTCGGTGTCGAGCGCGGTGGCGTGTCCCCCGTCCAGACGAAGATCTCCGAGTCGGGGCCGCAGGGACCGGTCGGACCGTTGGACCACCAGTTCTCCTCGGCGGTCAGCTCGACCGGGACCCCGCGTTCCTCCCAGGTCCGCAGGGAGCCGGTGTCGGGGCCGCAGTGCTCGTCGCCGCCGAACACCGTGGCGTGCAGCAGCCCCGGATCGATCCCGAAGCCGTCGACGAGCAGATCGTGGCCCCAGGCGATGCTCCGGTCGCCGTCGTAGTCCCCGAGCGACCAGGTGCCCAGCATTTCGAAGACCGTCAGATGGGTACTGTCGCCGACCTCGTCCAGGTCGGTGGTGCGCAGACAGCGCTGCACATTGACCAGACGCCGGCCGAGCGGATGCGGGCGGCCCTCCACGTACGGGGTCAGCGGATGCATGCCCGAGGTGGTGAACAAGACGGAGTCGCCGGGCGGCGGCAGCAGGGTCGAACCGGTGATGCGCCGGTGGCCCCGGTCGCGGAAGTACTCGACGAAAGTGTGGATGACGTTCTCGGTGTCCATGGCTGGGGATCCTTCGCTGGCTGGGCAACCGGAAAGGGACCGCGGGCACGGCACGCGAACAAGGATCCAGAACGAGAATCCGCCGCTCCGCCGGGCGGGCCGTTTCCGGTCGCCGGGGGAGGGGGAATGAGGTCAGGCGGCGGCAACCGGCGAGCTGGTCGCTCGCGCGGTCGAGGTGCCGATACAGATGATGACCTTCATGCCGTCCACGGTACTGGGGCACGTGACCCGTGCGCACCCGAATTCCGCTCCCGCCCCCGGCTCCCGGCCTCCGCTCACTTCACGAACCGCACCTGCGGGAAGCGCTCGGAGGGGCCGTCGAGCAGATGCCGGTCCTGGCCCCGCAGCCAACGGTCGAAGAAGGCCGACACGTATGTCTCCTGCGCGGCCACCGATTGTTTCGCCGCAACCGTGCCTATGTTGGCGGCAACAGTCTGCTTGGACAGCCCCAACTCGGTTGCCAGCTGCGGTATTTCGGACTGCATGTCGGTGTAGCTCGCATGCTCGGCGCCGACGAGGGTCAAGTCCCTCAGCCACCCGCTGCTGTGCTGCCACGCCGCGCCCCAGGACGCGACCGTGTGATGATCGTCCCCCTCCTTGCCCATCAACAGCAGAGGCCGGTCGACGCCGTCCGTCCCGACCGAGGACGGGTTGGCCGGGTCGTCGTCGAGCTGGGTGTAACCAAGGACGCCGTCCAGATCGGCCGCGGCCTTGATGCGCCTGTCGTCGTGCAGGCTCTGCGCGGCCGTGAACCCGCCCGCGGACTGCCCGAACATCCCCACGGCGCCGACGTCGAGCGCCCCTCGCAGCTGACCGGGCAGCTGCCCCAGCTGATCCAGTACGAACCGTGTGTCCGCCACGCGCACCGACATGGACTTCTTCAACAGGGCCGTAACCTGCTCATCGCCGGCTTTGGCCGCCTTGGCGAACTCCTGCGGCAGTACGGATTTCTCCACGCGCCCGCCCGGGAACTCGACCGCCGTCGCATCGTAGGTGTGGTCGATCATCACCACCACGTAGCCCCGTGACGCGAGATCGTCGCACAGCGTGGTGCCCAGGCTCCGTGGATCCGCGGCGCCGGGCGAATACAGCACCACCGGGAATCCGCGTGCGCCGTGCGCCGCGATCGGCGCCTGCTCATACGCATGAGTTCGCGTGGCCGCCCAGTCGACCCGGCCCTTCGGTATGTCCGTCAGATTGTTCAGCGCGTCGAACCCCGCCGCCTCGCCCGGCAGCATCTGCGGCGCCCTTGCATGGCCGGCGACATCGCGTGCGGGGTAACGGACGCTCACCATCAGCTCCCGGTGGGGCTGCGAGCCCACCCACGGGTCGGGACGGCTGCGATCGGTGAGGTGCAGTGACGTGGTTCCGACCGGATACGGTCCCGTCGGCGCGGGCAGCGTCACCCGCGCACCCGGCGGCGGGGAAGCGGACCCCACGGCGGCCGGGACGGCGTCGGACTCCGCGGCGGCCGGAGTGAAGCAGGCCAGGCACGTGGCCGCGGCCAGCGCGGCTGTGGACAGGAACACCTTGCGGGAGAACGAAGTTGTCATGACTCAAGGCTGAACCAGCGGCCCCCTCCGCACCATCGTGCAGCCCCCCGCTCATGGGGTTCGGATTTTCCGAACCCCCGGCCCGTCCCGAACCCCCGACGCGGAGGCCCAGGGGCTCGGACGCCTCGGAGCCCCGAGGCCCCAACGCCCGGCGGGGCTTGGCCGGCTGCGATCTGGCGCCCCTGGGCCCAAGGAGAACCCCGTGACTTCTGGACCGGATGGGCTGGATGGGCCGGGTGGACCGGACGAACCCGGCGAGTGGACGGCCGCGGTGCCCTGATGGGGGGAGTACCGGGGAATGTGCCGTCCACTCGCCGGGCGCCTTCCCGGTGGCGGCGCGGCAGCCTCGAACTCCCGCGGTTGCCCTGCCGGATGCATCTGCCCACCGGGAGCTTGTGGTGGTGCGCCGGGGATGGCGCGGGCGATCATGTCCGTGCGCTCAGAGGGACCCGCGGCCCGTTACGCCATTACCATCGCAGCGGTCCGGGACGCTGTACAGGTGGAATCTGGACGCCGACCGAGGGCACGCGGACGGTGCGGACGGACGGCGACCCGCACAGGACCCCACGCACCAACGGGCCCACGCCTTGCGGGAATCGCATCCCGAAGGCGACGAACCCTGTGGGCCTGTCACGCGACCAGACGCAGCCAGGCCCTCGCGAGTGCGGCGTGCCCGGCGGGCGTCGGATGGACCCCGTCCGCAGACCAGTGCTCCGGAGTCGTCCTCGCGGCGAGCTCAGTGAACATGCCGTCCGCGGCCAGCAGTTGCGCGCCATAGGTGCGGGCGAGCCCGCGAACCGCCTCGATCTTCGGATCCAGATCGGCGCGCCATGCCTTCCGCTCCGCCTCTCCGATGAGCACGCCACCGGCCTCGACGACGCCGGATACCGGCAGGAGAAACGGCTCGATGAGAATCAGCTCCGTGCCCGCCTCGGCGAGGGGCGCGAGCAGACGGTCGTAACCCGCCGCGAACTTCTCCGCGGAGATCACGTACCCCTTCGGGTCCAGGGTGTGCCAGCCCATGTCGTTGACACCGACGAGGATCGACACGACATCCGGGCGCGCGTCGAGCACGTCCGTCTGCCAACGGGATTCGAGGTCCATCACCTTGTTGCCCGCGATCGCGGAGTTGAGCCAGGTCACCGGCGTCCGCGGATGCTGAAGGCCCCACTCGCCCGCGACGCGCAGTGGGTATCCGAAACCCAGACTGTCCTCGCTTCGCAGCCGTTCGCAGTCGGTGATCGAATCGCCGGTGAACATCACGGTGCTCCCCGGCCGAACAGTGATCGTCATGCGTACTCCTTCGAATCTGCTCTGCCGGCCGGATCGCTTCAGGCGTCCGGGGCACCGAACCAACGGCCGGCCGCCTGCTCGAACGCCTCGTGATCGGGGGCGCGATCACCTGCCCAGGCGACGGTGCCGTCGGGCCGGACAAGCACAGCGCCCAGCCCGAGGTCGTTCTCCGCAGGACCGGCCGCGTACCGGATCCGGCTCGCCCAGCGCCGCGCCGACTCGTGCAAGTCGCCGTCGGCACCGAAGTCGAGTACGGCGCCTTGCCCGTCGCGCAACAGGTCGCCAAGGTGAGTACCGTCCTTGAGGCAGAAGTCCGGTGCGTCACGGCCGACCAGCGGATGCTCGCTGCCGAGGTCGTGACGGACCGACAGTCCCGACAGCCTTTCGGCCACGTAGGTCGCCCCGTCGCGGGTCCCGATCAAGTCACGCACCACCTTTTGGAGAGCCTGACCGTGCGGGCCCGGCCGCATGACCGCCACCTGGGCGCGTGACCAGTCGAGCACCGCCGCGCCGATCGGATGGCGTTCACGCATGTAGGTGTCGAGAAGGTCGTCAGGCGCGTGCTTGTGCACGGTCGCCGCCAGTTTCCACCCCAGGTTCATCGCGTCGCCGATACCGGTGTTGAGCCCCTGCCCGCCGAGAGGGGCGTGGATGTGCGCGGCATCGCCTGCCAGCAGCACGCGTCCTTGCCGGTACGTCGTCGTCTGCATCGCCCGATCCGTGAAACTGGAGGCGAGATGGACGTGGCTCAGCGTCACGTCGGTGCCCGACACACGGCGCAGAACCGTCTGGAGATGGTCGCGCGTGAGCTGCTGCGAGCGGTCGAACGCGCCACCGTCGAAGTCCACGACGGCTATGTACGCTTCCGTGAGCCGGAGATACATGCCCGTCGACGTCAGGTTGAACCCGAAGCGGAGCTTCTCCGGGTCGGCGACGGTGGCATGCATGGCGTATCCGGTGAACTGCGGCTCGGTGCCGGTGAATTCGAAACCGGCGAGCCTGCGCACCGTGCTGCGTCCGCCGTCGCAGCCGACGAGCCAACGCGCAGCGTACTCGTGCTCGCCGGCCCGTGCGACCACACCCTCGTCGTTCTGGGTGACGGAGGAGACCGGGACGCCGTGCCTGATGTCCACGCCGAGCCGCGCCGCCTGGGCGTACAGCACCGTCTCGACCGCTTCGAGATACGTCGGCATGCTCCGCCTCGCCGTGCCGGGGAGCCGGTAGGGCGAGGCGGCGAGGTCGACGCGGGTCGGATCGAGCATCATGCCGGCGAAGTGGCCGCCGTTTCGGGGGAGTGGGGCTTCGTGCGCGGCGCGTGCCGCGCCGGGGCCGACCTGGCCGCCCGATGCCGTGCCGGGACCGGCTCGGCCGCCCGCTGCCGCGGGGCCGATCTGGCCGCCCGATGCCGTCACCAACTGGTCGAGCATCCCGCGGCGGTAGAACGCCTCGGCCGACGCGGCGGAGAGCCCCCGCACCCCGAGCGGCATCGCCTTGAACGGAGAGCGGGGCTCCGCCTCCCGTTCGAGCACCAGGACCGAGCAGCCGGCGAGACCGAGCTCGCAGGCGAGGAAAAGGCCCACCGGGCCGGCACCCACGATCACTACATCATGCATGAGAGATCCCCTTCGTCACCCGACGACCGGAGGAGTACCGGGCCGGACCTCTCAAAAGGTGTCACTCTCGACCGACATCGGACCGACAGACCCCGACAGGCCGCCGACATCACGGATGACGAACCGCCCGACCGCGCCTCCGGCCGGAGGACGATCGAGCGGTGTCTCGGTGTCTCGGATCTCGGGGTTTCGGTGTCTCGACGGCTCGGTGTCTCGACGGTTCGACGGTTCGGCGGCTGGTGGCGGCGCGGCGCCGGCGCGCCGGTGACGGCTACTTGGCCGGGTGGGCCAGCAGCAGTTCGGTGTTGTGGTCGAGTGAGGAGCCGAGCCTGGCGGTCGGGGTTCCATAGGGGTCGTTGTACGACAACTCGCGGTACAGGGCGGCGAGTCCACGGTCGGAGGTGTCGCCGAAGTCCGTGGTGTAGGGCGCGGCGGACTCGATGAGGGTGGTGAACAGGGACAGCGTGCCGTCGCCGTTGTCCGCGAGCTCGATGATCCGGGCGTGCTGCGGATAGTCCACGTGCGACGCGGTGTTGATCTCCCAGAAGGCGCGCTCCGGGACGACGTGCCCGTGCGGGGTGATCCGGTTCTCGTGCGTGTGGCCGTTCACCCAGGCCACCACGTTCGGGTAGCGCTGGAGCAGCGAAACCAGCGCGTTGCCGTCGTGACGCCCTTCGAACGGGTGGTACGGGTCGGGCAGCAGATTGCCCATGGTGGTGCTCGTGTGGTGGCTGAACACAACGATGAGCGCGTCGGTGGAGCCGCCCCGGACCACATGTCCGTCCACGTCGTACCAGTGACCGCTGTGCGACTTCAGGACCGATTCCAGCCAGTTGAGCTGAGCGGTGCCGAGCGAACCGTCTGCGAATCCGGCCCTGTTGGTGGTGTCCAGGCTGATGCCGAGCACACCGCTCGCGAGCGGGAAGGTGTAGTACAGATGGCCGCTGTGCGCCGCGTCGGAGGTGAAACCGTGGCCCACCGGTCCGGCGCCGGTGTGTGCCGGATCCAGGTGCGCCTTGGCGAACTCGGCCGGGGTGAAGGGGCGTCGGCGCTCGTCAGGGGTCACCTTGCGTATCGCGCCGCCGCTGCTGAGCAGCTTCCCGAGCAGGATCGCGGCCTGGGCCGGGTCGTGGCGCAGCGCGTACGCCAGTTTCGCCGCGGTGGCGTCGTCACAGCCCTCGATCTTGCGGTCACCGGTGTACAGGTCGTTGAGCAGGCCGAGGTCGGGCAGGCTGCCCTCGATGCTGTCGTCGTGGTTGCCGACGGTCGTGTACCAGGGCACGTCGAGGCCGGGCGCGTCGAAGGCCCGGGTCGCGCCCGAGAGGAAGCCGGGGATCTGCGGCAGACCCTTGGCCTTGTAGGAGTCCTGGAAGGACAGTTCGGGGTTCCAGTAGGCGGCGGAGCCGGAGTTCTGCACACCCTCGTACCGCGTGGCGTCACCGCTGCTCGGGGTGATGCGACCACCGCTCATGACGCTCAAGTACCAGTCGAGCTCGATGAGTTCGTGGTTGTCGGTGTTGTCGCCGGTGGCCATCACCGTACTGAACGGCATCCCGGTGTAGGGGCCCGTGCGCACCGCGTTGACCCGCTCGACCAGCGAGGACGCGCCTCGTACCGTCAGGGCTTCCTGCGGACGGTAGGCGCTGTCGTTGTACTGGGCCAGGTACTCGAACCGCACCGGCGACTCGGTGTCCGCCAGGTGCATGTCGGTGAACTGCACGAAGGAGGCGAGTCCGGTGCGGCGGTCGTCCCGGCCGGCACCGGCGCCGGCCAGCTCGCCACGGACCACGAGCGGCCAGCCGGGGCCCGCCACCAGGCGCTTGTACGCGCCGGTGCCCACGGGGGTCGCGGCCTGCTCCAGCGTGGTCCCGCCGATGCGCACGGCCCGTGCGGCGGTCACCGCCATGGCCCGGTCCTGTGCCGTCGCCGACCACAGGGCCGCCCCCGCGGCAGCGGCGGACATCCTCGAAACGAACTGACGGCGGCTCATACCGCGCATGTGCAATCCCCCTGGTGGCACTGACAGTCGAAGGCGCGCCAACCTTTGGTCACGGTGGCGCGGCCACACACTACTGGTGGGTAGCCACATGTACAGGGGGTGGGGGGAAACTTGGAGGAAACAAAATGAGGACCGCGTACGGGCCGGGCTCATCCTGCCCAAGCGGCGGCTTGGGGGAGCAGGGCGACCCGGGCATGTCTCGCCGGCCGACCCGGACGGCACCTGTCTCGCCCTCGCGGCCGCCGGTTTCGAGCGCGTGGATGCGGTCAGCGTACGGTGCCTACGCCGTGCGGCGGCTCGGCTTGGGGGCCACCTGCGGGCAATGCCGAGGCGCCAACGCCCGGTGGTCGAACGGGCGTTGACGCCTCGGCTCGGCTCACTTGCAGTACGGCACGGGGGCGAGGTTCTGCACATAGCGTGCGGCGACCCAGCCGGGCTTGCCCGCTCCGAGGCGGTACCAGAGCTTGTTGCCGTCCACGTTCTGGCCGGCCTTCTTGCACTGGAGCGCCGCGATCGTGCCCTGCGGCAGCAGCGTGATCCGCTTGGAGGTGGTGTTCGCTTCCTGGTGGACCCACAGGCCGCCGTTGGCGACGATCCTGCCCGTGGGCTGGGCCGCCGGAGCGGCGTCGGCCGTCCGCACGACCGAGGCGCCGGCCGCGGTCGGCGCTGCCGACGCCCCACCGGCGCCGAGCAGGACTCCCGAACCGGCGAGCGCCGCCACCGCGCCCGCGACGACGACCCCGCGCATGCCAGATGCGTACATGCTGTACCCCTTTCGTTCCCTTTGGGATGTACGCCCTGTAAGACAGCCGATCGCGCCGATCCGTTCCACCCGAGGTGCGGAACTTCCCTGATGTGTAGGGCAGTTGATATGCCTATCGCGCGTGTGCGCGGCTCCGGGCGGTCGTCGCGGGGCCCTCGCGGAGCGCGGGCCGTGCCGGCGGCGAGGCGGCATGGCGCACGGGGCGCAGGGAAGGAATGATGCGGCCATGTCACGCTCGTACTTCCCGGAAGGATGCCGTCAAGTGCTCCGTAGAAAAGGTGCGTTGCTCGCCGCTGTCGTCCTGATCCCGCTCGCCACGGCAACGCAGGCCGGCGCGGCCGCCGCCGCCCCGGCGCCGACGGCCGCCTGCGCCTACACCCCGGCGGTCCCCGCCGACAACTACAAGGGGATACCGGACTTCGACCCGGTCAAGGCGGCCCGCCCGTTCAAGGCCACGCTGCGCACCAGCCAGGGCGCCATCACCTTCAAGGCGCTGACCGACAAGGCGCCGTGCACCACCAACTCCTTCCGCTTCCTCGCGGAGAAGCGTTACTTCGACGGCACGCACTGCCACCGGCTCACCACCGCGCGCCTGTACGTCCTTCAGTGCGGCGATCCGACCGGCACGGGCAGCGGGGGTCCCGGGTATTCCTTCCCGGACGAGAACCTGACAGGGGCCACCTATCCGGCCGGGACGGTGGCGATGGCCAACGCCGGTCCGAACACCAACGGCAGCCAGTTCTTCTTCGTCTGGAAGGACACCAAACTCTCGCCCGCCTACACCCCGTTCGGCAAGGTCACGTCGGGGCTCGACGTCCTGCAGAAGATCGCGGCGGGCGGCGAGGACGACCAGAACGGGCCCGGCGACGGCTTCCCCACGCTGCCGGTGAACATCAAGCGGGTCCAGATCAAGAAGCTGTGAACAGGAGCGTGTTGAGGAAGGTGTGACGGGGCGGGCGGGACGGAGCGGAGGGGGGCGGGGCGGACGGCGGGGCGGGCGGTACATGGCTCCCCGCCCGTCCCGCCCCCTGCCCCGCTGTCGCCCGGCCCCCTGTCGGCGTGGCGCCCCCTGTCGGCGTGCCGCCCCCTGTCGCCGTCCCGGCCCCCGGGCCCCCCTGTCGCCTGTCGCCCGTCCGGCCGCCGGTCGCTGTCCGGGCCGCCGCGCGGTCCTGCTGTGATCGGTCTGCCGGGCGCCGCTCAGTCGGATGCGAGACGGTCGCTCAGCCATTGCAAGGAGGGCGGGATCTCGCGGAGCCAGGTGTTGAAGTTGTGGCCGCCGGAATCCAGCGTGATCGAGGAGACGTGTGCGGGCTTCTTGACCTTCCCGATGAACTTCTGGGTGGCCCGGAAGTTGCCCTCGCCCTGATGTGACGTGGTGACGAGGAAGGACGAGTTGCCCTGGGGCAGATGGTCGAGGCTCCACAGGAGATCGGACCGGTTCTGCTCGTGCTTGTTGCCGTGGAAGAGGTCACCGGACTGCAGGTCCACGTCCGGCTTGTAGTCCGCGGACAGGCCCACCCCCGCCGCGTACGCCTCCGGATGCTCCAGAGCGATCTTCAGCGCGCAGTAGCCGCCCGTGGAGTCGCCGATGAAACCCCAGTTCCGCGCCTTCGTGCCGACCCGGTACTTACCGGCGATGGCCTTGCGCAGATCGTCGGCGAAGAACGTCTCCGTCTGGGGGCCACCCGGGATGTCGATGCACTGGGTGTTGCGCGGCGGCGCCACGGTGGGCCGCATCATCACAAGGATCATGGGCTGCGTCTTCTTCTGCTTGGACAGCGTCCACGCCGTCTTCGGGTAGTGCAGCCCCTTGATCAGGTTTTCGGCGGTGCCGGGGAAGCCGGTCAGCACGACCGTGACCGGAAACGACTTCTGCTCGTACCCCTTCTGGAAGTACTCCGGCGGCAGGTAGACATAGGCGGGGGTGACGATCCGGGAGCGCTCTCCCTGTACCGAGACCTTCTGCACCTCGCCGCCGATGCTCGGCTTTCCGGCACCCGGCACATCTACCTTCTGCTTCCCGGCGACCTTGACCCCCGGGCTGGCGGCCGCCTGGGCGTCGAGGACCCCCACGCCGTCCTGCCGGCCGAACAGGTCCGCCCACGAGCCGTAGAACAGGAACGTCTTGTTGGCCGCGAGGCCCACGGAGGAGAAGAGCAGCAGTTGCACCGCGCACATCAGCCCCACCCGCCCCAGCACCGGTCGCCAGCCGCGCCCCGCCAGCCGTGGCCACTGCCATACGACGAGGAGGGACAACAGGACCGTGGCGAGCACGGCCGATGCCAGAGCGGTGGTACTGGTCAGCCCCATTGGATCAAGAACACTCTCTGCAAAAGGTCGTCCTGGACGCGGTGCCACAGGGGCGCCGTCCAGTTGCGCCGCCGCGCGGCGCGCACTGAACTAGACCGCGATCCGGCGCAATCCGTTCCCTTGCGATCGCTCACCTTTCGATCGCGTACGGAATAGGGCGGAATGGGGGCGCGGCACCGTGGAACGGTGGTGCGCGTCGCGCAGACAGGCGCGCGCCCGGCAGCGGTTGCGCGAGCCCGCCCGCCAGGCCCCACCAGGAGTCGTTACGGCCTCCAAGGACCTGCCAGGACCCGAGAGAATCCGCCAGGGATCTGCAAGGACCCGCAAGGACTCGTCAGAGCGTCGGGCGGGCCGCTGTGCGGGACGTCTCTTCGGCCTTCCAGAGACGGGCGGCCACGGCCCGCTCGTCGGCGTTCGCCAGCCAGAAGTAGAGGGGCGGCAGGGCGAGTTCGATGCCCATCAGGACGAGCTGGAACCAGTCGGGGCGGCCGAGGGCGGCCCAGGACAGCAGCCTGCTCGCGCCGCCGAGGAAGAAGACGCCGGCGAGCAGACGTACCGCCCTTGAGGGGATCGGTGACTGCCATGCCACCCAGATCCACGCCAGTCCGTACCCGAGGAAGATCGCGCCGAAGAACCGCATGAGGCTGTCCACGGTCGGGCCGGGCGATCCCGCCCCCGGCACCGAGTCCACCCCGACCAGCAGATGGACGGCGCCGATCCCCACATCGGCGATGCCCATGGCCCAGGAGAGCCACTTGAGGAGTCTGGCCATGACGGGTCCCCTTCCCTCTTAGTAGGCAAGTGTCTACTAAGTCGACGATAGGAGCGCTAGTAGACACACGTCAAGTAACCTGGGGTCCGTGACCACGCGCCGCAGGCTGAATCCCGATGAGCGCCGCAGACAGCTGCTCGACGTGGGAGCTCACCTGTTCGCGGCGAAGCCGTACCACGATGTGCTGATGGAGGACGTCGCCGAACAGGCGGGCATCTCACGGGCGTTGCTCTACCGCTATTTCCCCAACAAGAGCGCCCTGTTCGCCGCCATCTTCCAGGAGGCCTCCAACCGGCTGCTCGACGGCACGCGGATCGACCCGGCGTACTCGCTCATGGATCAGCTGTCCGCCGGCCTCGACCTTCACTTCGACTACTTCGTCGCGAACCGGAACACGGTGCTCGCCGCGAACCGGGTGCTGGCGGGCGACCCGGTGATCCAGGCGATCATCACCGACGAGTTCGCCGAGCTGAGCCGACGGGTGCTCGATGCGACCGGGATCGAGGGCCCCGGCCGGGACACGGTCCTTGCCGCACTCACCGGCTGGCTGGTCTTCGTCCGCGCGCTGTGCGTGGAATGGCTGACGAGCGAGCCGTTCACCCGGGCCCAGCTGCACGACATGTCGG
The DNA here is from genome assembly GCF_043200435.1 of Streptomyces sp. NPDC048416. Classification (NCBI taxonomy): domain Bacteria; kingdom Bacillati; phylum Actinomycetota; class Actinomycetes; order Kitasatosporales; family Streptomycetaceae; genus Streptomyces; species Streptomyces sp. NPDC048416. Next base: position 47,193 of record NZ_JBICXU010000007.1, on the reverse strand, counting down.
TCGGCGCCCTGCGCGGGGCGCTGGGCGCCGTCACCGATGTCGACCGGCTCCTCGGCGCCCCCGGCGACTGACGTCCGGCGCCCCCGACCACGGGCCTCGGCGCCCCCGCCTGCGGCTACCGAACGCCCCGTGACCCCCCCCGCGGCCCGGGGCGCCGCCTGCGGGTTCGCCCGCGGTGTCGCCTGCGGTGTTGCCCGCGGCGCCGCCTGCGTGCTGCCCCCGCCGGCCGTGCGGCCCGGTCAGCCGTGCGCGGGCGCGCCACCGGGGCGTTCGAACTGGGTGCGGTACAACTCCTCGTAGCGCCCGCCGAGTTCGAGCAGTTCGCCGTGGGTACCGCGTTCCACGATCCGGCCGTCCTCCACGACCAGGATCAGATCGGCGGAGCGCACCGTGGAGAGCCGGTGGGCGATGACCACCGCCGTCCGCCCCTCAAGGGCCTCACCCAAAGCCTCCTGGACGGCCGCCTCGGACGTGTTGTCGAGGTGCGCGGTGGCCTCGTCGAGGATGACGACCCGCTGGCGGGCCAGCAGCAGACGCGCGATGGTGAGACGTTGCCGCTCACCGCCCGAGAGCCGGTAGCCGCGCTCACCGACCACGGTGTCGAGACCATCGGGCAAGGAGGCGACCAGGTCGTCAAGGCGGGCGCGCCGCAACGCGTCCCACAGGTCGTTCTCGTCCGCGCCCGGACGCGCCAGCAGCAGGTTGGCGCGGACCGACTCGTGGAAGAGGTGGCCGTCCTGGGTGACCATGCCGATCGTGTCCCGGATCGAGTCGGCCGTCAGGTCCCGTACGTCGATGCCGCCGAGCCGCACCGCGCCCGCGTCGGCGTCGTACAGCCGCGGCAGCAACTGGGCGACCGTCGACTTGCCCGCACCGGACGATCCCACCAGGGCCACCATCTGCCCCGGCTCGGCCCGGAAGGACACTCCGTGCAGAACCTCGGCGCCACCCCGGGTGTCCAGGCTTGAGACCTCTTCGAGGGAGGCGAGGGAGACCTTGTCGGCGGACGGATAGCCGAACCGCACCTCGTGGAACTCCACGGACACCGGGCCCGTCGGCACCGCCCGCGCCCCCGGCTTCTCGGCGATCAACGGCTTCAGGTCCAGCACCTCGAAGACCCGCTCGAAGCTGACCAGCGCGCTCATCACCTCCACGCGTGCCCCGGCCAGCGAGGTGAGGGGCGCGTACAGCCGGGTCAGGAGGAGCGCGAGCGAGACCACCGCGCCCGCTTCGAGCGTGCCGCGCAGCGCGTAGTAGCCGCCGAGACCGTACACCAGGGCGAGCGCGAGAGCCGACACGAGCGTGAGAGCGGTGATGAACGCGGACTGCGCCATCGCCGTACGCACACCGATGTCGCGCACCCGGCGCGCCCGCGCGGCGAATTCGGCGGACTCGTCGGCAGGACGCCCGAAGAGCTTGATCAAGGTCGCGCCGGGCGCCGAGAACCGCTCCGTCATCCGGGTGCCCATCGCCGCGTTGTGCTCCGCGGCCTCCCGCTGCAGGCGCGCCATCCGGGTGCCCATGCGACGCGCGGGCAGCACGAACACCGGCAGCAGCACCAGCGCGAGCAGGGTGATCTGCCAGGAGATGCCGAGCATGACCGCGAGCGTGAGCAGCAGCGTGACCAGGTTGCTCACCACGCCCGACAGGGTGTTGCTGAAGGCGCGCTGGGCGCCGATGACGTCGTTGTTGAGGCGGCTGACCAGCGCGCCGGTGCGGGTCCGCGTGAAGAACGCCACCGGCATCCGCTGCACGTGGTCGAAGACCGCCGTCCGCAGATCGAGGATCAGACCCTCGCCCAGCGTCGACGAGAGCCACCGGCTCACAATGCCGAGCGCCGCCTCGACGAGGGCGATCGCGGCGATGTACAAGGCGAGCCGGACGACGGTGCCGCTCTCCTTCCCGCCGACGATCGCGTCCACGACCCGCCCGGCCAGCAGCGGAGTGGCCACCGCGAGCAGTGCCGTGGCGACACTCACGACGAGAAAGAGCGCGATACGGCGCCGGTGCGGGGCCGCGAACGCGGCGATGCGGCGCAGCGTCGCACGGTTGAAGGGACGCTTGTCCTGCTGGGCGTTCATGACGTTGTGGAGCTGAGTCCACGCGGTGGCTTCCATACTCATGCGAGGAACGTACGACCTCTACCGCACTTGAGGGCAACGCGGTTGCGGGACGGGGCCGCCCATGACCGCCGCCGGGTCAATGATCTCGCGGGCACGTTCGTCTACCCCCGCGGTGCCCGGCCGTCCGGGGACGCGCCCCACGAAGCGTCCGTAGGTTCGGTTCGAGCGGCGGGCAGGACCGCCCCGTACCAGGGGAGAGACGATGCGTTGGGGAGTGCTTGACCGGCTGGTGGGGGAGCCCGAGCTGTTCTTCGACCAGTGCCGAAGCGGTCGCCCGCATGTGTTCACGCCGCCACGTCTGCCTCAGGAGACGCCCGGGACAAGGGAGTTGGGCGCAGCGCTGAGCGGGGGCCTGATGCGCACACCGTACGTCGAGATGGTGCGCGAGGGTGAGGTGGTGCCGGCCTCGGAGTTCAGCACCACCAGGGTCGTCGCCGGGCGGCCCGAGGAGGGCTTCGCCGACCCGGAGCTGATCATGCGCCTGCTTGCCGACGGGGCGACCCTGCTCCTGCCCCAACTCGACCAGTGGAACCCCTCGGTGGGCGCCTTGACCGCGCTCCTCGCGCGGGACCTGGGCCGCAGGACCGAAGCGTTCTGCTTCGCCACCCTGGCGGGCCGGCGCGGTCTCGACATTCACCGCGACGACGCCGACGTCCTCGTGGTGCAGCTCGCGGGACGCAAGGAGTGGACGGTGTACGACGCCCCGGCCGACGGTCACTGGCACCCCGGCCCGGCATCGCCACCGGGCGAGCCCGCTCTGCGCACCGTCATCGGCGCGGGCGACGTGCTGTACGTGCCGCGCGGCGCCCCGCACACGGCCACCGGCGACGAAGGCCTCTCCGTCCACCTCGCCCTCACCGTCCGCGAAGCGAGCACCAGCCGACTGCGTCAGACACTCGCCGAACTTCTCACCGACCCCACGGTGGGCCTTCCGGAGGCCGAGGACGACGTTGAGAGCCAGGACGAGACCGACCACGAACTCGCACCTCGTCCGCTGACAGCACACCAACTCATGGAAACCACACGAGCGTTGCTGGAGACGGCGCAGCGGCGGCTCGGCGCGGTCACCGCCGAGAAACTGCTTGAGCGGGCTCGGGGCCCGCTCCCGTCGACGCCCGGTGCAACGCCGGTCGAGTGGCCAACGGCCGACGGTCCGGCCGGCCGCTGAATGACGGCCACGAACACCACGGCTGCGGAGAGTCCCCAGAGTCTCCCCGCAGCCGCGGAACAGGGCGTCCGGCGTCAGACACCAGACCCAGTCATCAGGCGTCAGTCATCAGGCGCCAGACGTCAGTCATCAGGCATCGGATGTCACACGTGAGACGTGCGATGTCAGATGACGTCAGATGTCACAACGCTCAGATGCAGTAGGGGCGGTGGCAGGACCCCTCGCAGGAAATGCTGATGCCGGCGTTGTTCTGGGCCTCGCCCTCGGCCAGCACCTCGCGCACGTCCAGGTCGAACAGGTCCTGAGTCGTCTCGTTGGTCATGACGAACTCCTCTCGTTTCGGCTGCGCTGTTCGCAGCGAACGAACGGACGGTAGGCCGCGGCGCACCACCCCCGTCAACGACTGGGGACGAAAGGGAAGGGGGTTCTGCATCATCGGGCACATTGACCTCCTGGGCCGGTCACAGGCCTCCGGATCTCCGCTAGACAGGGGCGGATCACGGGAGTCGTACGGCAACGGGGGAACTGTGGGCGAACAGCGCGCGGCGCGGCGGGAAGGGCTGTTCGCAGCCGCCGGACCAGTGCTTCTGCGGGCACCCGCGCTGCCCGTGCCCGAGCATCCGGACACCCCGGCGGGGCCCGCCGAGGCCGACCTGGCCGCCTATGTCGCCGCGGCCGCCGCCGACCCGTTGTTCCGGGAGGCGATCGAGGTGTCGAGCCCCTCGCTGGCCCGTGTCCTGGCGGGCGACACCCGGCCGACCGCAGACGCGCTGCGCCGTGCGGCGACCGCGGTCGGCCGCTACCGACTGCGCATGACGACCCGCCCGACCCCCTTCGGGCTGCTCGCCGGGGTCGCGCTCGCCCGGTTCGGCGACGAAGCCTCGGTCCGCTGGGGCGACCGGCACCGACCCGCCGTGCGCCCCGACCTCGGCTGGCTCTCCTCCGTCGTGGACCGCCTGCACCAGGACCCCGCGATCCTGCCCGCGCTGCACCTCGTCGCCGACCAGCAGCACATGGTCCGCGGCGACCGCGTGACGCTTCCGTACGTCCCCACCGGCGGCGACGACATCATGCGCGAGGTGAGTATCCGTCACACGGCAGTGGTCGAGGCAGCCTTGAGGCTGGCGGCGGATCCCGTCCCGTTCCCGGAGCTGACCCGGCGCGTGCGCGACACCTTCCCGGCCGCGCCCGCCGACGCCGTGGCCGGCCTCGTGCACACCCTGGTGCTGCGGGGGTTCCTGCACACCGATCTGCTGCCCCCGCCGGACGCCGACGACCCGCTGGCCCATGTCGTCGCGCGCATCCCGGACCACCTGCCCCTGCACACGGAACTAGCCGCCGTACGGGCCGACTTGCGACGGTGCGAGGAGCTTCCCGCCGGGGGCGACGGGGCGCGGCTCAAGGCGCTGCGCGTCGCGCGAGAGCGCATGACCGCCCTGTGCCCCGCCGACCATGTGCTCCAAGTCGACCTCGCCCTGGACGTGGACATGGTGCTGCCGCACGGCGTGCGCGAGGAGTTCGAGCGCACGGCCGCCGTGTTGTGGCGCCTGTCGCCGCCCCGCGCCGCGCCCGCGCATCTGCGCGCCTACCACCAGTCGTTCGTCGAGCGCTACGGCACCGAACGCGCGGTACCCGTCTCCGAACTCCTCGACGCCGAGACCGGGTTGGGGCCCCCGGAGGGCTACGAGTACCCGCGAGGGAGCGCCGGCCCCGCTGCCCCTCGGGCCGGGGAGGATGACGCGGAGCGCGGCAGACTGCTCGCGGAGCTGGCCGCCGGGGCACTCGCCGACCGTGAACCCGGCGGGCCGCTGCCCGACGTGGTGCTCGACCAGGCGCTGCTCGACCGGCTCACCCACCCGGAGCCGGGCGACGGGGACGCGGCGCACCGGGTGCCCACCTCGCTGGAACTGTACGGCGAACTCATCGGCGACGGCGCCGAGTTCACGGTCATGCTGTCGCCGGTGGTGGGCAGCGACGTGGCCGGGGCGACGTTCGGCAGATTCGCCGGGCTCCTGGGCGGGCCCGGCCTCATGGCGGACGTGAGCGGGAGCGGGCGCGCCGCGCGGCGGGGCGGCCCCGTCCCGGTGCATCTGGAATTCCGCCCCGCCCGCCCCCGGTACGCCAACATCACCCGCACCCCGCGCTGGCTGGACCACCGGGTGGTCATCAGCGCGTTCCCGGACCCGGCGGGCCCGCACGTCCTGCCCCTGGACGACCTGGCCGTCTCCGCCGACATCGAGCGCCTGACCGTCCACTCACGCAGCCTGGGCCGCCCGGTGGAGGTCAGGGCCCATCACGTACTCAACCAGCGCACCGGCGCCCCCAACGTCGCCCGCTTCCTGCACGAGGTGTCCCTGACCGGGCACCGGCCCTGGCAGCCCTGGGACTGGGGCGCGGCCAACGCGCTGCCCGCGCTGCCGAGGGTGCGGCACGGACGTACGGTCCTCGCCCCCGCGACCTGGCGCCTGAACCTGCCCACGGACGGTTTCGGCCCGTGGTGCGCCGGCCTCGCCGACTGGAGGCGGCGCTGGAGCGTGCCGGCCGCGGTCCGCCTGGTCACCGGCGACCAGCGCATCAGCCTCGACCTCGAACTCCCCTGGCACCAGCAGCTGTTGTACACCCATGCGCGCACCGCTGAACACACCGTCCTCCAGGAGGAGTTGACGTCCGCCGCCGACGGCGGGCCGCTTGGCCCGGCCGGGAGGCGCACCGTCGAACTCGTCGTGGCCCTGCACGCGACCGAAGCCCCGGAAGGCACCGGCACCGGCACCGGCACCGCTGCCGGTGGGGAGGGCACCAGTTCCGGTGGGGGCGGCACCGGTACCTCGCGACCCGCACCCCCGCCCGAGCCGGTCCGCAGGACGTCGAAAGCAACACGGTTGCCCGGCGGCGACTGGCTGTACGCACGCCTGGACGCGGCCGAGCTCCGCCACGACACCCTCCTCGCAGAGCACCTGCCCCTCCTCCTCGCGGCGCTGCCCGCACACGTGGACCGCTGGTTCTTCATCCGCTACCGAGACCCCGCGCCCCACCTCAGGATCCGCATCCACGGCGAGGCGCCGGGCCCGGTCGCCGCACTGCTCCCGCTGCTGCACGACTGGGCCGCGGACCTGCGCGGCGCCAACCTCGTGTCCGGGCTGCGCCTCGACACCTACGACGCGGAACTCGAACGCTACGGGGGCGAGGAGGCGATGGCCGCGGCGGAGCGCGTCTTCCACGCCGACAGCCTCGCCGCACTCGCGGGCATCGAGGCGCTGCGCGGACGCACCGGCCCCGAACGGGACCTGCTGGCCGCCGTCAACGCCGCCGATGTGACTCGCCACTTCCTGGACGGAGCCCAAGGGCCACCGCCCGGCATCTGGTTCCCCGCCGCGTTCACCAAGTCCGAGCACGACCACCGGGCTTTCCGTGAGCACCGCGCCGCCGTCCTGCGCGCCATAGGACCGGACGGCCCCGCCCCGGACGCGGCCGGCCCCGCCCTGCGCGAGGCCTGGCAGGACCGTGCCGCCCGCCTCGCCGACTACGGCCGCCTCCTCGCCCGCCTCCACGCGCGAGACCCCAAGCAGCGTCCGCCCGCTTCCGTCAACGCCAGCCTGATCCACATGAGCCACAACCGGCTCGTCGGCATCGACCCCGCCGCGGAAGGCCGCGCCCACGCCCTGGCAAGGGGAGCCTTCGCGGCACACCGCGCCCGGGCACGAGCACAGGAGGCCGGATGACCACCCGCGCCGCGGGGCTGCCCAAGGAAGGCGCCCGCGCCGCGCTCGACTCCGTGGCCGCCCTGCTCCGTAACCCCACGGCGCTCCACCCGGCCCGGGTCGACTCGCTCGCCGTCGGCCACCCCGGTGTCTCCCTCCTCTTCGCGACGCTCGCGGCGGGTGGGCAGGACGAAGCACGCCGGATCGCCCACGCCCACCTCGCGGCCGCGATCCGGCCACCCGGAGGACTGCGCGCCTCGGGGCTGTACGCGGGCGCCGCAGCTGTCGCGTTCGCCGCCCGCCTCGCCGCCACCGGCCCCGACGCGTACCGCTCCCTCCTGGACGCCGTCACCCCCGGCGTGGCCGAGGCCGCTGTGAGCCGCGCACGGGCCCTGCGCACAGGCAGGGCCCGGGGCGCGGGCGCACCGTCGCATCTGTACGACGTGGTGGCCGGCGTCACGGGCCTGACCCGGCTGCTCCTCGCCGTCGACCCCCAGGGGCCGGCCCTGCGCGAATGCCTCGAAACGCTGGTCGACCTGACGCAACCGGCTGCTCCGACGGCGCACGGCGCACTGCCCGGCTGGTGGGCCCCGGACGGCCCGGGTCCCCAGGGGCCGAACCCCGCCTTCCCGCACGGGCACCTCAACCTCGGCCTCGCACACGGGATTCCGGGCCCGCTCGCGCTGCTGGCCCTGGCACACGAGCAAGGCGTACGCGTCCCTGGCCACGACGCGGCCATCGAGCGCGTCGCGCACTGGCTGACCGGGTGGGCGTACGAGAACGCGTACGGCACGTACTGGCCGATGTCCGTACGCGCCGAGGACGAACTCAGCGGCGAGCGGCCACCGCACCCGCCGACACGGGCCGCCTGGTGCTATGGCACGCCCGGCGTCGCCCGCGCTCTCTTCCTCGCGGGGCGGGCCCTGGGGGAGGAGCGGTGGCAGGAGCTGGCGGCCGGATCCCTGAGAGCGGCGCTCGCCCGGCCCGCACACACATGGGCGCTGGAAGGGACGGGCCTGTGTCACGGCACCGGCGGTCTGTTGCACATCGCCGCACGGATGGCGTACGACGCGGGCGACGGCGAGCTGGCCGTCCAACTGCCGCTCCTGGCGGCGCAGGTGGCGGACGGCCTCGGAGAGGCGGCGCAGGGAGCGGGCTTCCTGGAAGGGCAGGCCGGAGCGGCGCTGGCACTCCACACCTATGCCCAGGGCGGTCCGTCGGACCCGGAACTCCTCACCTGGGAAGCGGCGTTGCTCCTCGGCTAGGACATGACCGTACGACAGCGACGGAACGTCCCGTGCTGTTCGCCCGGCCGGGATGCGATTGTCCCCATGTGGCCGTCCCCGGGCCGGGGCCGCGGTGGGAACCGCCGCGTGACTGCGCCCCGGAACCTGAGGTGCGTTCCGGGGCGCAAAGCCACTCTGCCAGGGTCAGTCGTTCTTGCAGGTGTTGCCGGCAGACGGGTTGAGGAGCGCGATGATGTCGATCGTGTCGCCGCATACGTTGACGGGGATGTGGATCGGCACCTGGATGACGTCTCCGGACAGCACGCCGGGCGAGTCGCTCGCCACGCCGACCGGCGGCGGGTCGTCGGCCGCGGCGACGCCGGCCGCGCCCATCACGGTGGCGGCGGCCAGGAAGGTGGTGGTGAGTGCGATACGGATACGCACGGTTTCCTCCTATTGGTGGGGAAATGCTCGATACCAGCCTCACCGTGGTCGGGCTCCGGGGAAAGCCGCGTGACCCGTTGGGGTGAGTGAGATGGGGGGAGCGGTGTGCGCCATGTGTTACCCGTGCGTAGCTGTCTGCCCCGTCTGAACCCGCATCCGAGTCCTGCGGAAAGATCCAGGACCGCCACATCGGACGGCCGGCCGCACATTCCCGAACTCACTTGCCTTACACCGGGTTTATTCGGCCGCGTCGCGCCCATTCGTACAGGGACCGCCCCTTGCAGCGGGGGCCGTTCACCGACGGGAAGGCAGGCCATGTCCAGTGGTGTCGTCATCATCCTGATAGCGGTCGCGGTGATCGTTGTCGTGGCGGTGGTCCTCGGCATGTTCGTCGCGCGCCGGGGCAGTGGGCTCCGCCGCCGCTTTGGGCCCGAGTACGAACGGACCGTCGCCCAGCACAACGGCGACGTGAAGGCCGCGGAGAAGGATCTCGACGAGCGGGTTCGCCGGTACGGGAGCCTCAAGGTCGAACCTCCGACGGCGGAGGAGCGAGGACGGTACGCCGCCGAATGGGCCCGGGTCCAGGAGGAGTTCGTGGAGTCGCCCGCGCAGGCGGTCGCCGACGCCGAGGCACTGCTCGGCCGGCTCGCACGGGAGCGTGGCTTCCCGGACGGATCGTCCGGCGAACAGTTTGCCGCGCTCTCGGTGCACCACCCCGACCACCTCGACGGCTACCGCAGGATCCAGGGCGTGGCCCAGAACACCGAAGGTCGCCGCCGCAGCACGGAAGAGCTGCGCGAGGCCCTGGTCGAGGCCCATGAGTTCTTCGCCGTCCTCGCCGGGGAGCGTCGCGGCCACAAGGCCGGGAGTCTGGCGTCCCGAGGCGCCCGGCACGCGTCCCGAGACGGTATGCAGCACGGTGACATCACCCGAGGGAGCCAGTCATGACGCACGCCGAGCAACCCATATCCGGCCGCCCGGCCTCGCAGCAGCCCGTCCCGGAGCAGTCCGGGGCCCCGGAGCGGCTTACGCCCGAACGGTCCATGCCCGAGGGGTCCACGGCGGCCGGCCGGCCCGGGACCGGACAGCCCGGTCCCGAGCGAGGCAGGCCTGAACGTCCGGGACCGCAGCCGTCCGCCGAGGGCCAGTGGGCCGCCGAGGACCGGCTCGTGGGTGATCCAGGCGCACGCAAGGACGCGGGACCCGGGCGGTACGCCGACGAGCAGGGCGCACCCGGGGTGGCCGCACCCAGGCATTCCGCACCTGGCCAGGAGGGTCGCGAGGGGTCCGCGCTCGGCCGGGAGAGCCGCGAGGGGTCCGCGATCGGCCTGGACGGCCGTGAAAGCTCCGTCCCCGGCCAGGACATCCGGGCGGGATCCGCGCCCGGCCAGGACGTCCCTGCGGGCTCCGGCCCCGGCCAGGGGGTTCCTCAGCAGGACGTACGGGGTGCCGAGGCCGTGCCCGGTGCCGGGACCCAGGACGACGCCGTGCTGCGGCCGGACGAGCGCGACAAGCTGCAGCTCAGGCTCCAGCAGGCGGTCGGCGGCTTCGTGGACGAGCCGCGGGCGGCGGTGGAGGAGGCGGCGTCGGCGGTCGACTCCCTCACCGAGCAGATCGTCGAGACCCTTGAGCAGCGCCGCGGCGCGCTGCGTGCGTCCTGGCAGGGCGCGTCCGGTGGCGCGGCCACCGAGGACCTGCGCATGGCCCTGCGCGAGTACCGCCGGCTCGCGGAGCGCCTGCTCAGCCTGTGAGCCCCGGCGTCCATCGGATGCCGCGGGACGCCCGCCGGAAATACGACGCGGTCGCGCCGCGCCACGAACGGCGCGGCGCGGCCGCAGCGCATACAGGAACGACCTCAACCCACCTGTCAGAACAAGGAGTTGGACATGGCCAGACGCTATGGCGGAAACCCCGCGGCGACCGGCATCCTCGTCATCGCGGACATCATGGCACTGATCCTTATCCTCTGGATCGCCTTCTTCCTCGTCAACGCCAACACCGCCAACGACGTCGTGTCGTGGGTGCGCAATGCGGCCGACTGGCTCTCGGGCTGGTCGCGGGACATGTTCCACATCAAGTCCGACACATGGCGCACGGTGGTCAACTACGGTCTGCCCGCGGTCGTCTATCTGCTGATCGGCCATGCGATCGCCGGCCGGGTCAATCGGGCCTGACGCCCAATTTGTGAGGGCGAGAAAGCGGGTATGGGCGTCCAGGCTGCCGGAAACGAACTTCCAGCCGGTGATGGCCTGCTTCAACTCGTCCCCGGTGAGCCATCCGTGCCAAGCGATCTCGCCGGCATCCGGGACGAGATCGCCCTTCCTCCACCACGGCTTCGTACACCGCGAACCAGTACGGGCTGAGCTCTCCGTCGCACAGGAACGTGAACAGCGGCGCACCTCTGCCGTTACTCCCAGCTCCTCGTGGAGTTCCCGGCGCACCGCTTCCCCATAGGGCTCGGCCACCCCTACGGCTCCGGCCACCAGCCGGCCGTGCTCGCCCGGGAACCGCGGGGGCGAGGGCTCACTCGTTCGGCGAGACCAGGTGGCCCTTCGGTCCAGGGTGCCGAAGAGTGGATCAAGAGTGGGGGGTGACAGGGATGCCGTCAACTGATGAGGAGCGCGTCATGCGCCGTTGCGCCACCGTTGCCGCGATCGTTCTGAGCGGTGCTCTCGCCGCGGGGACCGCGGCACCCGCATTCGCCGCCCCGCCCACGCCCGTCGTGCCGGTCCCCGGGACAGCACCCGAGGAGCCGGGCCCCCGAGCCGGTGACGACGACATCAAGACGTGGCTCGCCGCGCTGATGAAGGAGATCGACAAACTGATCGCGGACGAGAAGAAGGACGCGGCGAAGGACGTCGCCGAGGCGAAGGCCGAGGTGGCGAAGATCGCGAAGGAGTTCTCCACCAAGACGAAGGACGCGGCGGCGCAGACGAAGCCCATGTCGACCATGCCGTCGGTGCCCGGGCCGGCGCCGGAGTCGGTGCCCGCACCGAAGCCGATGCCGATGCCGATGCCCGCGACCGGCTGACCTCCGTCGGACCCCTTGGAATCCCCTCGGCCCCGGCTGGGCACACATGCCGGGGTGCCGGGGGTTTCGCGCGTGGCCCACCGGGGCGATGGGCGCCGGCCCGAGCCGGGCGTCGCGCGCGACTCGTTGGGGTGGTCTTGCGTGCCTGAGAGCGCTCACGGCGAGTTGTTCACCGCATGACCGTATTTCCTGAGCTGAGGTGTGCGGATGCCGCCCTTCGTCTCACGGCGCCGCGAACGGATGTGCTGTTCTGGGGCGTTGGGGCTCGCGTACACGAGTCGGCGTCGTCCGAGGTGGCCGATCCGGCCCGGTGCGCAGGGGAGTTGGCGAGCAAGGGGGAATCGGGGCGAGACGCCACCGTGGTGAACCGATCCTCCGCCGGACGCCGTCGTGAGCCGACCCCACGTGCCCGTCCGGCCCGCCCACCCTGCCCGGCCGGTCGCCCCGAGGTACCTGTGAGGTCCGGCCCCGCCGGTCCTGACGGCAGGTGGATCGAGCCCTCGGACGCCAGCAGCTCGCCCGTGTTCCCCGACCGTGTGTGAATGGAAGACTCCCGTGCGAATTACCGACATTCACGGCTGCGAGGTCCGTCCCGGACGGCTGGTCGAGTGGACCCTGGACCCGGTGATGGTCGAAGCCGCGACCAGTCAGCCCGATGATTCCCGCCCTCCTGCCTATGTGCAGGAGTCGCACATCCGGACGGCTCGTTCGGTGCGGCAGGACGGCCTGTTCGTACCGACCTGGCTGGGCGCCGCGTTCGACATCGCGGGGCCCGTCGACCTCGACCGTCTCGAAGCGGCGCTGCGCACCTGGACCCTGCGGCACGAGACGCTGCGCAGCGGGTTCCGATGGGTCGGTGACGAGATGCGCCGGTTCACCGCAGCCTCCGACGCCGTGGCGCTGCGCCGGGAGGTGGTGGGCGACTTCCCCGACGCGCAGGCGCTGAGCCTGCACCTCCAGCACCGTTTCGATGTGGCCGCCGACGCGCTGCGGTGGCCCAACTTCCTGTACACGGCGGTGGTCAGGGACGACTGCGTCAGCGTGTACATGGTCTTCGACCACAGCAACGTCGACGCGTACTCGCTTCAGCGCATCCCCGCCGAGATCTGCGAGCTCTACTCGGCGCGCCCCGAGGGGGGCGCAGATGAGCCGGCCCCGGTCGGCAGCTACGTCGACTTCTGCGAGCTGGAGCGGGCCAGCGCGGACCAGGTCGACGACACCCACGCGATCGTGGCGCGCTGGCGGGAGTTCATCGCCCGCTGCGACGGCAGACTGCCGGCCTTCCCGGTGGACCTCGGCCTCGAACCGGGCGACGGACTGCCCGAACAGAAGCTGCTGTACGAGATGCTGGTGGACGACGCCGACGCGGCGGCCTTCTCGGCGTACTGCCGGCCCTACGGCGGCGGCCAGGTGGGGGTGCTGGCGGCCACCAGTCTCATCGTCCACGACATCGGCGGGGAGCCCGTGTATCGCACGGTGGTGCCCCTCCATACACGGGCGAAGTCCCGGTGGGCGGACTCCGTGGGGTGGTACGTCGGCGGCGCACCGATCGAGATCCCGGTCGAGCGGGCGCTGGGTTTCGACGACGCGCTGACGATGGTCCGTGCCGCGCTGCGCGCCAACAAGTCGCTCGCGCACCTGCCGATCGCCCGGGTGCTGCGCCTGCTCGGCTCGGACTTCCGGCCCACGTCCCCCGACCTCTACTCGATCGTCTCGTTCGTCGACGCACGGGACATCCCGGGGTCACGGCAATGGGACGAGCAGAGGGCGTACGCGATGCTGCGGGTGTCCTACGGCGACCAGGTGTGCGCGTGGTTCACCCGGCTCCACGGCGGCCTACAGCTGGCGATCCGCTACCCGGACACGGCGATCGCCCAGAAGAACATCCATCGCTACGTGGAACAACTGAGGGAGCTCATCACCTCGGTCGCCCGCAGTGGCCCGCTGGCGGCCGCACCCGTGAGGCTCCGCGGCGAGCCGGCGCTTCCCGCGCCGAGGCTGAGCAGCGAGGCGTCCCGGCTGACGCTGTGAGCTCCACCTGAGCTCCACCTGAGCTCCACCTGAGCTCTGCCTGAGCTCCTTGGTGCGCATCGCCCCCTGTGGCTGTGGCCCCCATGTGGCGAACTCGCATGGGGGCCACAGCAGTTACAGCTGTTACAGCAGGAAGAGTACGAGGACGACCAGCGCGAGCACGGCCCAGGCGAGGAGGCTGACGCGGGTCCGTCGTCCCCGTGGGCGGCCCTGGTTCCATTCCGGCTGGGCGGTGAGCCGCCGGAACCGTTCGCGCCGCGCGATGCGCAGGTCCCGTTCCTCGGGGTCCAGCGGGCAGCCGGACGAAGGGGCACTGCCCGCGGCGAGGCCCCCGCGGCAGGGAAAGGCCCGGGACGCGCAGATGGGGCAGTTCACTGGGCATCCTCCCTATCGATTCCCTTGGTGTCAGGTGGTATCAGGCAGTGTACGGGAATTGAAAGGTATTTACGGGCAAGCGCACATGACCGTTCGGGCAGGATCTCCTGTGTTGCTGGAATGCATGTTTGCCGGATACCCCGCAGTAACCGTCCGGTCGCTTCAGCAAAGAAAACCGGAAGCATTGACAACGCTTGTGGCAGGCGGCTTCACTTCCCCTCATCGACCGGTGATGGAAATTCAACGTCCCCCAGATGCGCGAATTGGCATGCCCGGTCGTGTAGTTGACCCGTGAGTAATTCATGAGAGGAAGTGATTGACGATGGCGAAGGTCATTGCGGCACTGCGTGGGAAGAAGAGCGAGCCGAGCCTGAAGCAGGCCGCCTGGTACTTCTGGTACTAAGCCGAAGGCCAATCCCGGGCCCGCACACAACGCAGGCCGACTGCATTTCGGTCAGCCGCGTGTGCGGGCCCTCCGCATTTCATTTTCCGGAGCTCTTCGTATGCCACCCGCCATGACCCGCACCAGCAGCCGCACCACGGTATTCGCTCCTCGCCTCCAGGCTTTGCTGGACGAACACCTCGGCAAGGACCTCGTCCGCCTCGAACCCGACACCATCGGCATCGCGGGCGCGGAACTCTCCGACCGCCTCCTGGCCGCGCGGCGGGCGACGGAGACCGAACGCCCCACCTTCAAGCCCCTGCACGGCCGCTCGATCACGAAGACCGAGGCGTCGTCCGTGATGCGGACGATCGGCAAGGACGTCCGCGCCGCGCTGGAACAGCCCAACCCGCTGCCGGAGTGGACGGACCTGTCGGGTCCCTGGCCGATCACCGGGCACCGGTTCCTGAGCGATCTGGTCCTGCGGGACGACCCGCGCCGGCTGCGCGTCCTGATGTCCCGCACCCTGGAGATCGACCCCAGGATCACCTGGACCACCATCGTGGCCGGCGCCGCCCTGCCCCTGCGGCCCTCGCCCGGCCCTCAACTGACCCATCTGGCCAACCTGTTCGCCGAGGCGCGTGGCTACCACGACCGGCGCTACGCCATGGGCATCTACCGCCGCGCCGCCGCCCCGGTGTGCTTCACGGTCTCCACGCTCGTCGCCAACGCGCTGTGGCTCGGCTCCCCGTTCGGCGAGGACGTGTCCAACAGCAGCATCATCTACGAGGCGATGCGCCTGCTCCCGCCGTCGTGGAACCTGCTGCGCAACAGGTCGCCCGAATACCCGGCCATCGACGACCGCATCGGCCACGGCGACGACCTCCTGATGCTGCCGCTCCTCACCCACCGCGACCCCGCCCTGTGGGAAGCACCCGACGAGTTCCGCCCCGAGCGCTGGGACGGCCTCGACCCGGACAGCACCCCCGGCTACATGCCGTTCGGGCACATGTCCGAGCGATGCTGGGGACGCCACATGGTCATGCCGCTCGCCGAACTCCTCCTCGACCACATCCGGCGCTCCGGCCTCGTCGTCGCACCGGGTCAACGGAGCGCACACGTACCGCTGGTGGGTCTTTTGGGAGTGAAGACCATCCATGTCGGCCACCGGAGCAAAGTGCGCCATGTCTGACACCGGCGCACTCGACGCCTCGTTCTTCGACCATGCCCATGACTCCTACCGCCGGTGGCGCGAGGAGGGCGGGGTGCGCAGGACCCGGTACCCGGGGCCGACCCCGATCGAGGGGTGGGTCATCACCTCCTACGCGCAGGCCAGGGAGCTCCTGGCCGACCCGCGGCTGTCCAAGGACGGCGCCGTCGAGAGGTTCGGCCGCCAAGCCGGGCTCACCCAGGGCCCCGGCAGCGCCCTGTTCACCCACATGCTCAACTCCGACCCCCCGCACCACACCCGGCTGCGCAAGCTCGTCCAGAAGGCGTTCACTGCGCGCCGCACCGCGGCCCTGCGCCCCATGATCGAAGCTCATGTGACCGGTCTGCTCGACGCGTGGGAGGGCCGGGAGGAAGCCGAGCTGATCAGCGAGTTCGCGCTGCCCCTCCCGGTGGCCGTCATGTTCGACCTCTTCGGCGCGTCCGACGCCGACCACGAGACCCTGCAAGTGCGGGGCAATTCCCTCGACGGCGGTCAGGGGGACGGTGAGGTGTCGGTGTTCACCGCCGAATCCATGGCCGCCTACCTGCGCGCGCTCATCGCCCTCAAGCGCGAACAGCCCGACGACGGGCTGCTGTCCGCCCTGCTCCAGGCCCGCGGGAGCGACGACGGGGCGATGGGCACGGGCGGCGCTGAGGCGACGATCGCAGAGGGCAAAGAGGTGCAAGCCGGGGGCGCCAGAGGGGCACAGGCCGGGGGCGGCAGAGGGGCGCAGGCCGGGGGCGGCGAAGGGGTGCAGGCCGGGGGCGCCAGAGGGGCGCAGGCCGGAGGTGGCGACGAGGTGCTGAGCGAGGACGAGATCACCTCGATGGCTTTCCTCCTCTTCATCGCGGGCCACCAGACCACGGTCAACCTCATCGCCAACGGCATCCACACCCTCCTCACCCACCCCGGCCAACTCGCCGCACTCCGGGCCGACATGACGCTCATGCCGGGCGCGGTCGAGGAGATCCTGCGCTACGAATCCCCCTCCGCCCTCGCCTCGTTCCGCTATGCCACCGAACCCGTCGAAGCCGGGGGAGAGACCCTGGCCGAGGGGGAGTTCGTCCATGTGTCGCTGCTCGGCGCCAACCGGGATCCGGACGTGTTCCCCGAGCCCGACCGGTTCGACATCCGCCGTGCGGAGGCCTCCAGACACATGGCGTTCGGCCACGGCATCCACCACTGTCTGGGCGCCCCGCTCGCCCGTCTTCAGGCGGAGATCGCCTTCACTCAGCTCCTGACCCGCTACCCCGGCCTGAGGCTGAGCGAGGACCACGCGGCGCGCTGGCAGGCCAACCCCCGCCACCGCGGCCTGCTCTCCCTGCCCCTGCGCCTGAGGTAAGGCCGCGAGGGAGCAGGAGAAGGAGGAGAAGCCAGCCGGTCAAGTTGGAGCTGAGCGCTGCCGGGCGGCCTGAGCCCGGCCCTCAAAGCCTCTGGTACGCAGGAAAGTTGGAGCGGCCGGGGCCGCGAGGCGGCTCGACCGGTTCGTGTCGTCGCTGTGCGGTGTCGCTGATGCGGATCAGGAGAGCCACCATCAGCCAGTTGGCCACCATGGAGGAGCCGCCCTTCGCCAGGAACGGCAGCGCCTTTCCGGTCAGCGGGATCAGTCCCATGACTCCGCCCGTGACGACGAACACCTGGAGCACCAGGGCGCCGGCGAGCCCGGCGGCGAGGAGCTTGCCGAAGGGGTCCCGGGCCAGCAGCGCGATGTGGAAGCCACGCTGGGCCAGCAGCCCGTACAGGAGCAGGACCGCCATCACCCCGGCCAGGCCGAGTTCTTCGCCGACCGCGGTGAGGATGAAGTCGCTGTTGCCGGCGAAGCCGACGAGCTCCGGGTGGCCCTGACCCAGGCCGCTTCCGGTGATGCCGCCGCTGCCGAAGCTGAACAGGGCCTGCCCCAGCTGCATGGACATGTTCGCCGCTCGGCCCGCTTCGGTGAAGGCGTCCATGGGGTGCTGCCACGCCACGACCCGGCCGTGGACATGTGGTTCGAGCGAACCGACCACCATCGCGCCGACCGTGGCCATCAGCAGGCCGCACACCACCCAACTGGTGCGCTCCGTGGCCATGTACAGCATGATCACGAAGAGGCCGAAGAAGATCAGCGACGTGCCGAGGTCGCGCTCGAAGATCAGCACCAGCAGACTGAGCGCCCAGATCGCGGCGATCGGCCCCAACTGCCGCCCGGGCGGCAGCCGCATGCCGAGGAAGCGGCGCCCGGAGAGGGCCAGGGCGTCGCGGCTGACGGTGAGGTAGCCGGCGAAGAACACCGCGATGATGATCTTCACGAACTCGCCGGGCTGCACGGACAACGGCCCCAGCATGATCCATCGCTTGGCCCCGAACTGGTCGGCGCTGGAGAACGCGGGAGCCATCAGGAGCACCAGGGCGACGGCCATCATCAGGTAGATGTACCGCTGGAGCCGGCGATGGTCGCGCAGGACGACGAGCAGGCCCACGCAAGCGGCCGTGCCGATGACCGTCCATATCAGCTGCCCGTCGGCCGCCTGCGCCATGTGCAGACGCGGTTCCGCGGCGTACGTGATGTCCAGACGGTTCATGAGGACCAGGCCGAGGCCGGTGAGCAGCAGCGCAAGGGGCAGGATCAGCGGATCGGCGCGTGCCGCCCAGCGCCGTACGGCGAGGTGCGTGACCACCGCGACCGCGAGCATGATGGCCGCGAAACGCGTGAACCCCGCGGGCAGCCGCCCCTGCATCGACAAGCCCGTGCAGGCGTAACCGCCCAGTGTGATCACGACGACCAGACACAGCAGCCCGGCCTCGGCGCGCCGTCTGTCGGGTGCCTGCGCCATCGCCGCGAACGTCATCGTGTGTCCGAAGGCGTCCTCGGACGGACCGATCGCGGATCGACGGGCGTTCCTCGGTCCCCACACGCGCGCAGCCCCCGCCCCCCGAGGCCCAGGGGCCTCGGACCTCATGCCGTCACCCTCGTGGTGATCACGCGCCGGAAGACGGCGAGGGGGCCGCGATGGTTCCCCCTCCGGATGCGCCGAGCCCTGCGGGGGCCCGGCGGGGACGGCGTGAGAGCCCCGGACCTGGACGGTCATGGTGCTGCTCACGGTGGGGCCGCGCGTTCAGGTGCCGGGGGGCCGCGCGCCCTGAAGTCGCTCAAGATCGGCCGGGCGCACCTGAATGGCGAGCAGGGCGATCAGCGCCGCCAGCAGGGCGAAGATCGCGGCGACGACGAAGGCGGTGGACACCCCGGAGGTGAGCACCTGGTCACTCCACGGGCGGGGCAGGGTGCCGGTGCGCCGGAACATCAGCCGCTGCGCCGGATCGGCCTGCCCGAGGAACTTCGGGACCTGGTCGCTCGCCTCGTTCCGGCTGGCCGTCCCGAACACGGTGACCAGGATGGAGAGCCCAAGCGAACCGCCCACCTGCTGGGTCGCGTTGAGCATGCCGGAGGCCGCGCCCGCCTCGTGCGAGGGGACGCCGGAGACGGCCATCAGCGTCAGCGACACGAAGTTGAGACCCATGCCGAGGCCGAAGACGAGGATCGGGCCCAGGATGCTGCCCGCATACGTCGAGTGGATGTCGGTCCGGGTGAGCCAGGCGAGTCCACCCGCCGCCAGCAGCGCGCCCGTCACCATGAACGGCTTCGGGCCGTACTTGGGCAGCAGTTGGGAGGCGAGGCCCGCGCCCACCGCGATGATCGCGCTGACCGGGAGGAAGGCGAGACCGGCCCGCAGGGGCGTGAACCCGAGCACGTTCTGCACGAACAACGTCAGGAAGAAGAACATGCCGAAGATCGCCGCGGCGAGGCTCAGCATGATCCCGTACGTGCCCGCCCGGTTGCGGTCGGCGAACATGTGCAGCGGGGTGATGGGCTGCTGCGAACGCCGCTCCACCATCACGAAGGTCACGAGCAGCACCACGGCCGCACCGAACGAACCCAGCGTGAACGCGTCCCGCCAGCCTTCCTGGGCGGCCCGGATGAACCCGTAGACCAGCGCGACCATGCCGAGCGTGGACGTCAGAGCCCCGGCGAGGTCGAAGTGGCCGGAATGGCGCTCGGACTCCCTGATGTGCCGAGGAGTGGCGAGCAGGATCAGCGCGGCGATGGGCACGTTGACGAACAGCACCCACCGCCAGTCCAGCCACTCGACGAGGACACCGCCGGCGAGCAGACCGATGGCGCCGCCGCCCGCGGAGACGGCGGCGAAGACACCGAAGGCACGATTGCGTTCAAGGCCCTCGGTGAACGTCGTGGTGATCAGCGCGAGCGCGGTCGGTGAGGCGATGGCGCCGCCCACTCCCTGCACGGCGCGCGCCGCGAGCAACTGGCCCGAACTCTGCGACAGTCCGCCGAGCAGCGAGGCGATCGCGAAGAGCAGCACCCCGCACATGAACACCCTGCGGCGGCCGAGGATGTCACCGGTGCGCCCGCCCAGCAGGAGCAGCCCGCCGAAGGTGAGTGTGTACGCGCTCACCACCCAGGCCAGTCCCGTCGTGGAGAAGTGCAGCGCGCTCTGGATGTGCGGCAGGGCGATGTTCACGATGGTGATGTCGAGTACCACCATCAGTTGGCACGAGGCGATGACGAGGAGCGCAATGCCCTTGCCGCCGCCTCCGCTGGTGGGGGCCGCGGTCTCGCTCGGGGGTGCCGGCTGCGAACTCGTCATGGTGGACCTTGCCCTCGCACGAGGGACCGTGGACGCCCATGTCCACGGTTCGACCCTATGCCGGGGCAGGGAACGCCACCAGTCGATCAAGGCCCGCCCCGCCCCGGGCTCTCATCGGGGGCGCCACTCTCCGGCCCGGTCGGGGCTCGCGGTTCCCGATTGCGCGGCCCGCGCGAGGCCCGGTCGGGGCCTGCGGCTCCCCGTGCGCGGCTCGCGCGCGGTGTCGGAAGCGGGCACGGGCCCGCGCTTGCCCGCGCCGTCAAAACTCGCCTGACAGACCGGGGGACGGGTACTACACTCCCCGCGATGACTACTTCCACCAGCCGATTGGGGGACCCGTCCGCGCAAGGTGAGTGCTGATGCTCACTCAGATCGCGAACGAGGAATCCCGACTGTCCCTCTGGCTGCGCGTGCGTGAGTTCGCCGTGCCGCCTTCCATGATCGAGACCGCGACCGCCCGCCGTTCCGTCGGGGACTGGGCCGGGGCCTGCGCCGCCGCACATGTCGACGTCGATCTCGATGTCCGCTCCCTGGCACGTACTTACGGCCACGAGCTCACGGCCCAACTCAGGTCAGATCTACGCCAGTTGGCGCCGGATCTGTTGCGCTGGCACATGCCGAGGGTCGCCCCCGACGGGCTGCTCCGCCCAGGCCTGACCGTCGCCCTCGCCCGTTACGGCGTCCACGGCACGGGCGACGGGGCGCATCCCGTCCACCTCGTGGTGCGGACTCCGCCCGCCTGGGCGGACGCCGGCCAGCGGATGAGCCTCGCTCTGTGGGACGGCGTCCACTTCGAGAAAGCGGGCGCCTCACGCCACCCGCGCCCGCGCCCCCACCCGCGGTTCCGCCTCGACCTCCATCGGCACCTGTGGGACGCGCGCAGGACCGAGGAGTTGAGGGCGCGGTCCGGAGCCGGGGGGCCTGGCGATCCGCCCGGCGGCGTCGGCCCCGTACTGGATCCACGGGTGCTGTCGGCGGCGCCGTGGGAGCGGCTTTGTGCCGTCGACCGCTGGGCCGACGAGGCCGCGATCCTGCTGCACGCCGAAGGCCGGTCGAGCGGCGCCGTGACCGTACGCCTCGGACCACGGGACCGGCTCACCCTGGAACCGGTCGCGGACCCGGATCGTCACGCCCCGTCCACTCTGCGGCCCA
This sequence comes from Streptomyces sp. NPDC048416, assembly GCF_043200435.1. NCBI lineage: Bacteria > Bacillati > Actinomycetota > Actinomycetes > Kitasatosporales > Streptomycetaceae > Streptomyces > Streptomyces sp. NPDC048416. Next base: position 25,710 of record NZ_JBICXU010000007.1, on the reverse strand, counting down.
CCCGGGGGCGAACGGCCGGTGCCTCGGCGCCCCTGGTCCTGCCCGACGCGGCGACCTGGAGAGCGCCCGACCAGGAGCTGGTGCGCTCCGGTCGCCTCGACGCCGACCGCCTGCACCCGCTCGTCGCGTCGGCGCTTCTGCCGGACCATGTGCCCAAGGCGTCGTCCGGGGCGTGGAGCGGGTCGGGCGGCGACGGCCGGCCACGGCTCGTGGAGTGCCGGGGGGAGCAGCACCGGATCGGACTGCTCGACGGAGCGCTTGCCGCGCTGGACCACGACCCCGCCGAAGTGCGGCGGGAGGAACTTCTGGCCGCCCTCAGCGGCACGCCGCTGCCCTGTCTGCAAGCCATCGACGAGGCGCACCGACGCCCCGAGTGCCTGATCGGCGTCCGCGAGCGGCTGGCCCACGGCGACATCGCCGGCGCGCTGACCGTTGTCGAGCAACTGCTGGGCTCCGGAGCGTCGTTGCGCGACGGAGGTCTGCGCGACGCCCTGGACGAAGCAGCCCAGGGACGGATCACGTACGGGCTCTACCGCTCGGGCCTGGCCGGACCGGCACCGGGGCGCCTCCCACCCGCCAAACCCCGGCCCGGCGACGGACGTACACGCCCCCGCCGCGCCCCCGCCCGCTGACCGTCCCACCTGCACCCGCGGTCCGTTCCGCGCGGGCCCGTTGATTGCTGCGCCACGCACCCTGTCCGCTTCTCGCAGGCCCGTTGGCGGCCTCGCGTGCACCCCCACTGTCCGTCCCGCGCACGCCCGTTGACTGCCTCACCACGCCCACCGACTGTCCCGTACACACCCGGTGGCAGTCCCGCGCACACCCCTTGACCGCCTCGCGCCCGTGCGCGGTGCGCCTTGTCACATCCCTCTCGAACCCACAGGTGATTTCACATGACCACACGCACTCCGTTCGCACCCGCCGCCGACCCACGCCGCGACTCGTCCGGCGGCGCTCAACTCGACGTCGCGGCAGGTCTGTTGGCGCTGCTGCGCGATACCACCACCGAGCCACGCCCGGACCCGCAGCTCGACGCGCTGACCCTGGCGGTGGTGGCCGACCTGCCGGTACTCCTGTGGGGCGAACCCGGCATCGGCAAGAGCGCCGCCCTGACCCAACTGGCCGCCGCCCTCGACCTGCCGCTGACCACGGTGATCGCCAGTGTCCACGAGCCGTCCGACTTCTCCGGACTGCCCATCGTCGGGGACGACCCCGCCGAACACGGTGTCCCGATGGCGCCACCGGACTGGGCCGTGCGCCTGGTACGGGCCGGCCGGGGCCTGCTGTTCCTCGACGAGCTGTCCACCGCGCCGCCCGCCGTGCAGGCCGCTCTGCTCCGACTCGTACTGGAACGACGCATCGGCGCCCTTCAACTCCCGCCCGGCGTAAGGATCGTGGCCGCCGCCAACCCCCGGTCCTCGGCCGCCGACGGCTGGGAGCTGAGCCCGCCCCTGGCCAACCGGTTCGTCCACCTCCAATGGACCCACGACCACGAAGTCGTCGTACGCGGACTCGGCGGCACCTGGCCACAGGCCACGCTGCCCGTGCTCGCCCCGCAGAAGCTGCCCGAAGCCGTGCGCTTCGCCCGCCGCGCGGTGTGCGGTCTGCTCACCGCCCGCCCCGAACTCGTCCACAGACTGCCCAGCAGCGAAACCCGCCGCGGCGGCCCGTGGCCCTCGCCCCGGAGTTGGGAGATGGCCCTGACCCTGACCGCCTTCGCCACCGCGGCCGGTGCCTCGCGCGACGTGCTCTCCCTGCTCGTGCGGGGAACCGTGGGGGACGGCCCCGGCCTCGAACTCCTGGCGAGCCTGGACCGGATGGACCTGCCGGACCCCGAGGACCTGCTCGCCGACCCGACGGGCGCCACCCTGCCCGAACGCGGGGACCTGCGACAGGCCGTACTCGACGCGGTGGTGGCAGCCGTACGCCGACGCCCCGACAGGTCCCGCTGGGACGCGGCATGGGCGCTCATGGTCAACGCGCTGGAGAACGGCGCCCCCGACCTGGTGGTGGTCCCGGCCACCACCCTCGCCTCACTGCGTCAGAGAGACTGGGACGTGCCGACGGCGATCGAGCGGTTCGCCGGAGTGGTGTCCCTCTCCCGGCGCGCCGACGACGCGGCGGCCCGGGCGCGGACCACCGCGAAGGCACGACGATGAGCCCCCACGCACCCGTCGCGCCCGGGGCCCTGGACTACGACAAACTCTTCGCCGCCCGGCTGCACGCCGCCCGCGTCCGGCCCTACCTGGCCACGGCCCTGTTCGCCCTGCACCCCGTCGAGTCGCGCCGGGTACCGACGATGGGCGTCGACCGGTACTGGCGGTGCTATGTGTCGCCGGCGTTCGTCGCCCGCACACCGGTGGAGGAACTGGCGGGTGTGTGGGTGCACGAGGTGTCGCACCTGCTGCGCGACCACCACGGGCGCAGCGACAGGCTCGCGCGCGAGCGAGACCTGACCGGCCCCGCGCAGCGCCTGCGGATGAACATCGCGGCGGACTGCGAGATCAATGATGACGTGTACGGAAACGGCCTGGTCCGGCCCGAAGGGGCGATCGAACCCGGCTCCCTCGGGCTGCGCCCCGGTGAGCTCATGGAGGAGTACCTGCTCACCTTCGGGCTCGGTCCGAGTACGCAACTGACGGCCTGGCTCGACTGCGGCAGTGGCGCCGACGGCCTCGACCGGGAGTGGGAACTGGGTCCCGACGGTGCACACGGGCTCAGTGAGCAGGAGCGGGACGCGATCCGCTTCCGGGTGGCGCAGGGCATCACGGGTCACCCGGGAACGGTCCCGGAGGGATGGCAACGGTGGGCGGAGGAGGCGTTCCATCCGCCGCAGCCGTGGCGCGAACTGCTCGGAGCCGCGGTGCGTTCGGCCGCGTCCGGGGGCGGGGCGGGCGAGGACTACACCTACGGCCGGCCGTCGCGGCGCTCGGCAGGTGTGCCCCGCGCCGTCCTGCCGAGTCTGCGCCGCAGACCGCCGCGGGTATGCGTGGTGATCGACACGTCCGGCTCGGTCAGCGACGCCGAACTGGGCAGCGCGCTCCTGGAGGTGGCCGCCATCTCCCAGGCGGTGGGGGGCCGGCGCGACCTGGTCGGTGTGCTCGCGTGCGACGCGGCGGCGGGCCTGGTGCACCCGCTGTGCCGGGGAGAGGGGGTACCGCTGCTGGGTGGCGGGGGCACGGATCTGCGTGAGGGCTTCACCAGGGCGCTCGGGGCCTGGCCCCGCCCGGACGTCATCGTCGTCCTGACCGACGGCCAGACGCCGTGGCCGACCACGCGTCCCCCGTGCAGGACGGTGGTGGGGCTGTTCTCGCGCGGCCGGTCCCTCTCGTCCATGTCGTGGGAAGAGGATGACCCCGACCATGCGCCGAACAGGGTGCCGGCCTGGGCGCGGGTGGTGGACATCGGTCCCTAGGGGGTGTCTGGTGGATCATGGCCGGGGGTGCGGCGCCTGGCACGGCACCTCGCGGCGTTGCCGAAACGCCCCGATAGCTCCGCTATCACGACGTTCCGGCGCCTTGCGATGCACCGCACCAGGCGCCGCACCCTGACCGACCCTGATCCACCAGACACCCCCTAGACCGGCGGGCGAGGCGACGACCCCGGGGGCGGGCACTGGGGCGAGCCCCCGGCACCGGGGCACGGGTACGGGTACGGGCCGAAGGCCGGTACCGGAGGCGAGCGGGTGGCAGTCCCCGCTGCTTACCGGCCCCGGCCTTCGGCCCGTGGGCGGCGCTGGGTCCGTCAGGCGGTGAGTACGGAGTCGTCGAAGGTGCGCGCGCCGGGCAGCCGGTGCCGGGCGGCGATCACGGCGGAGTCGATGTCCCGCGTCCCCGTCGACACGCACAGGGTGTAGCTCACGTCGTCCAGCCGTTGCCGGGTCGCCTCGCCACCGTCGGCGGCGTTGAGCGCGAGGAGGGCCTCGTACTCGTCGAGCAGATCGCGAAGCACTGCCGGATGCGCCATCAGCATGAGTGGAAACCCTCCAGTCGACATGGTCATGTTGTGTTTCCTCTGGTGCCCCGCTTCTTTGGCCCTACACGTATCCACCACGAAGCGGTCGCACGGACATGCTCGGCGTGTCCTGCGGGACGCCCTGTGGGGCGCGATGGGGGAGTGCAGGATTTCTCGGGGCGGGACAGGGGCAGGTTTCCGGGGTGAACGCTCAGGCGCTGAGGATGCTGGAGACGGCCGGGGCCGCGGGGATCGAGCACCCGGGCGGCACACTGTTGGCGCATCTGCTCAGGACCAGCGAACTGCTGGCCGCCTGGGGCGCCCGGCCGGCGCTCGTGTCCGCCGGGCTGTGCCACGCGTTCTACGGCACCGACGGATTCCCGGTGGCCCTGATGGACCTGGACCGCCGCACGGAACTGGCGGCGGCGATCGGCACCGAGGCCGAACACATCGTGTACGTGTACGCCTCGTGCGACCGCACGGCGTCCTACCGCCAACTGGCCGAGGACAAGGGCGTGTTCATGGACCGGTTCACCGGCGAGTCCACCTGCCCGGCAGCCCAGGAACGTCAGGACTTCGCCGAACTCACCGCCGCGAACGAGCTGGACCTCGCCGGGGTCAGCCCGCGGTCCCACCACGATCGCGCCGCCGGTCTGCTCGGCCTGTTCACCCGGTGGCGCGGGTTGCTCTCGGAGCCGGCCTGGGCGCACTGCTGCCGTGTGCTGGGCGGCGCCGACCGCTGATCGCGCAATGCGGGCACCCCGCGCCGGTCCGGGCGTCGCCGGGCGTCTCAGCTCGTGGGGGGTCGAGCGGTGAGCGAGCCGAGTACTTCACGGGCCAGGCCACGGGCGACTTCCACTTTGTACGCGTTGTGGCGCAGCGGCACGGCGCCGGCCAGTTCCGCCTCCACGGCCCGTTCGACGGCGTCGGGCGTGGGCCGGGCCCCGAGCAGCGCGGCCTCCGTGTGCCGGGCGCGCCAGGGCCGGTGGGCGAGCCCGCCGAACGCGACAGCGATGTGGTCCACCGCTCCGCGCTCCAGGCGCACGACGACCGCGACCGAGACCAGCGCGAACGTGGACCCGGCCCGGTCCCGCGCCTTGCGGTAGCGGGAGACGGCTCCGCGGTGCGGCGGCGGCAGCAGGACGCCCGTGATGAGCTCACCGGGCCGCAGCACGGTGTCCTGCTCGGGCTTGTCCTGAGGTAGCCGCAGGAACTCGGCCACCGGCACGCTGCGGGTTCCCGTGACACAGGCCAGTTCGACCACGGCGTCGAGCGCCGCCAATGCCACGGCCAGGTCGGAGGGGTGCGTCGCCACGCACTGGGGGGAGTGGCCGAAGACCGCGTGATCGCGGTTGACCCCGTCGAGCGCCCCGCAGCCACTGCCGGGGACTCTCTTGTTGCACGGCCTCGACAGATCCTGGAAATAGCCGCACCGGGTGCGCTGAAGAAGGTTCCCCGCGGTGGTGGCCATGTTGCGCAGCTGCCCGGAAGCGCCGCTGAGCAGCGCCTGCGACAGTACGGGATAGTGCTCCTCGACCGCCGGATGCGCGGCGAGATCGCTGTTGCGTGCGGTCGCCCCCACGCGTATCGAGCCGTCCGGCTGCTCTTCGATCCGGTCGAGGGGCAGCCGGTTGGTGTCGACCACGACATCGGGGCGTTCGACTCCGCGCCTCATCAGGTCCACGAGGTTGGTGCCACCGCCCAGATAACGGGCCTCCGGACGACCGCCGTGGGCGGCGGCCGCCTCTGCCACGCTCCGAGGGCACACATAGGCGACCGGCTTCGTCATGTGGTCACATCCTGTATGGCCATGTCCTGCGGGGGCACATCCTGTGGGTTCGCAGGACATGTGGTCGGATCCGCGCCGTTCGTACCATCCGCCCTGTAGGTATCGTCCGTGCCGTTCGCGCCCTGCGCGGTCGCATCGTGCAGGACCTCGGCGGCGCCCGGGTACGCACCGCAGCGGCACAGGTTGCCGCTGAGCTGTTCCCGGATCTCGATCGCGGTCAGCCGTACGGAGACGTCCGACGGCAGATCCATCTCGCTGACCACCGAGGCCTGGCCCGCCGCGGCGTCGGCGGGCGTTCCGGCGGCGGCGGAGGCCTGTCCTGGCGCGCAGTAGCCGCACCGGACGGCTTCCCGCTCAAGCGAGATATGCCGCAGAGGGTGGCGGTCGTCATCCGTGCCGGCCGTGACGGCAAGACCCTCGATCGTGGTGATCTCGTGCCCCTCCTGCGCGATGGCCAGCAGCAGGCAGCTGCTGACCCGGCGGCCGTCGAGCAGCACCGTGCACATGCCGCACTCGCCGTCGTGGCAACCCTGCTGGGAACCAGTGAGGCCCAGATTCCCGCGAAGGCACTCCAAGAGGGTGACGCGGTGGTCGAGTTCGATCCTGTGTGTGGTGCCGTTCACCCGCAGGGACACATGTGACTCGGTCGCACTCGTGTCGGTCTGGGCGCCAGGCCCCGGGCCGCCGTCGCTTCGGCCGTGTCTAGGTTCCATGGTGTGGGCTCCTCGATCCGGACAGTCAGCAGCCTGACCGCGTACCCACCCTCGTACAGCTCACCGCCTCCGGCATCTTGAGCGCCACCGCCCCGGCGCAGGGATCGCCGAAGCCGGAACCCGACGAAGTACGGCGCCGAACCCCCTACAGGTCGGCGGATGCGGGTGCGGGTGCGGGTGCGGGTGCGGGTGCGGGCGTGGGGCTGGGCGTGGGCTCGGGTGCGGATTCGGGTGCGAGTCCGTCGGCGACCAGTCCGGCCAGCACGGCCCGTCCCAGGGCGTGCACGGCGGACTGGGGGCGGACCATCACCGTGAACTCCTTGATGCGGCCCGCCTTGTCGAAGTGGAGCAGATCGATGCCGTGGATCTGCTTGCCGTCCACCACCGCCCGGAACGGCAGGACCACTGAGGGCGCCTGATCGCCGTCCGCACTGGTCTCTGCCGTGCCCTCGAAGTGCCCGATGTCGCACAGATCCTCGAACGTGCGCAGCAGCACCCCGAAGAGTCCCAGCACCATGGCTTTGCCCTCGAACGGCACGAACTTGACCGGGCTGTAGAGCCGGACGTCCTCGGTGAACAGGCCGTCGAGCGCGGCCAGATCGCGCTTCTCCACGGCGGCGCGGAAGCGGTCGGCAGTCTCCATGGGGTCTCCTCATACGCAAGAATCTGACTAGTCAATTTCCTGAGTAGGATGCGTCACGGGACGAGGAATGGGAAGGGGGCGTGCGTCGGTGGGCACCATGCAGGCGCCGAGCAGTGCACGCAGGCATCGGCCGTGGCGTACGCCAGGGGATCCGCGCCCGACCTGCTGGAGCCCGCCTTGGTTAGGGTGGGCGGCGCAGCACCTCCGCCAGCCCAGCACCTCCACGAGCCAGTAGTACCTCCACCCCCCAGTACCTCTATCAACCGGCACATCAGCCGGAACAAGGAGCAGACGTGAGCGAGACGGCGTCCATCGCCCTGCAGCAGGAGATCGCGCGGGAACTCCAGGTCGCGACGGCCTTCGATGCCGAGCGGGAGATCGAGCGCCGGGTGGCCTTCCTCGCCGAGCGGCTGACCTCGACCGGTCTGCGCTCCCTGGTCCTCGGGATCAGCGGCGGAGTCGACTCCACCACCGCGGGCCGGCTGTGCCAGCTCGCCGTCGAGCGCGCGCGGGCCGCCGGGCACGAGGCGCGGTTCTACGCGATGCGGCTGCCCTACGGAGTCCAGGCCGATGAGCACGACGCCCGGCTCGCGCTCTCCTTCATCCGGGCCGATCACGTGCTCACCGTGGACATCAAGCCGGCGAGCGACGCCGCGATCCAGGCGGCGCTGACCGCCGGAGTGGGGTTCAGCGACGAGGCTCACCAGGACTTCGTGCACGGCAACGTCAAGGCCCGCCAGCGCATGATCGCCCAGTACGCGGTGGCCGGAGCACACCATGGTCTGGTCGTCGGCACGGACCACGCCGCCGAGGCGGTCTCCGGCTTCTTCACGAAGTTCGGCGACGGCGCCGCGGACCTGGTTCCGCTGACCGGCCTGACCAAGCGGCGCGTCCGTGCCGTCGCGGACGCGCTGGGCGCGCCCGCGGAGCTGGTGTGGAAGGTCCCGACCGCCGACCTGGAAACCCTTGCCCCCGGCAAGACCGACGAGGACGCGCTCGGAGTCACCTACGACGACATCGACGACTTCCTTGAGGGCAAGCCGGTGGGCAAGCCGGTCTTCGAGACGATCGTCGGCCGCTACCGCCTCACCGAGCACAAGCGGCAACTGCCCATCGCCCCCTGACCGACCGCCCACCGTGGAGGCCGGTCGGGGCCGAAGCGCGGGTCAATCCACCAGACACCCCCTAGTGCCTCTCGACCAGTACGCCCGCGATGAAGGCGAGCGCTGCCACGATGGCGACGGCCAGGAGCAGTGTCAGCCACGGCACTTCGAGCCATCGCGAAGTGTTGGTCTGCTCATCGGCCGGAGCGCCGGGCCCGGACGCGGCCCCCGTCGTCGCGGCCCCGGCCGGTACGTGCCCTGCGGCGGGCGGACCGGCCGTGGGCAGCACCGTTGTGGCGCCGAGACTGTCACCACCCTTTTCGTGGCGTGCAGGGCCCGCGGCGGAGGCAGGCGGGGCAGGGGCCGCCGGCGAGCCCGGTGCGGGGTCCTGGCCTTCGGCCTTCGTGAACGCGTCACGGTCTCGGACCATGTCGTGGGTACTCCCTTTTCCCTGTGTGGGTTGTCCATATGCGGGTGGGCCACACGTAGGTGGGCCATATGTGGGTGGGCCATATGGGGCGGGGTGGAGCGGGTCGTCGGTCGTCGCGCTCAAGCGCGCGGACTGGCCCACGGTGGCCCGCAGACGTATGGGTGCAGCGCGTCGAGCCGCCGCCGCCCTACGGTGCGACGGTGGTGATCCGCACTTTCTGACCCAGCGTCAGGCCGTCGGTGATCTGGGTGTTGGTGTCCGACTCGACGCCCACCGTCACCTGGGCCGGGTGCGCGGCGCCGTCCGGCCCGACGACCGTCACGGTGCGCTTGGGGCCGGTGCCGCTCAGCGCAGCTGTCGGCACGAACAGGGCGTCGCCCGCTTCGCCCGCGACGATCTGGACACTGACGCCCTGCCCGGTGTGCAGATCCTTCGTCGGACCCATGAGGTCGAGCGTCACGGGGTACTGCGCGGCGTTGGCGGGGACGCCGCCGTTGACCGCCAGCGTGCTGACCGAAAGGACCTTCGCGTTGAGCACGGTGGTCGGCTGGGCGGTCAGGGTGACGGTGGCCGTCTGGCCCGGCTTGAGCCGGAGGGCGTCGGCTTCCGAGACGTTCGCCTTCACCTGCATGCCGGTCGGATTGGTGAGGACGATGAAGCCGCTCGGCGTGGCCGGGGTGCCGCCCGCAGCGGGGTTGGCCGTCGAAGCGGGCGGCGACACCGCACCCGGCACGGCACCCGTACCGGCGGTGTAGGTCGTACCGGTCACCGTCTGGCCGACCGCAGCGCCCACCGAGGCCACGGTGCCGTCGACCGGAGCCGTCAGGACCGTCCCGTCCAGCGTGCGCTGGGCGGTGTCGACCGCGTTCTGTGCCTGCGCCACCTGCGTCTGGGCCTGGAGGAGCTGGGTGGGGTCCACGGACGGAGCAGCGACGGGGACCACCCGGACGTGCGAGACGTTCTGGAGGATCGGCACATCCTGGGAGACCTGGGAGACCTGGGAGACCTGGGAGACCTGGGAGACCTGGGAGTCCTGGGCGTCCTGGACGAAGGACACGTCGGAGAGGGGGTCGGGCGTTTTCGTGGATTCCGAGGGCGTGGGGGTGGGGGTAGGGGTGGGTGTCGGTGAGGTCTTGGGCGACGGGTCCGCCGAATGGGTGGGACCGCTCGACGGGTTGGTGCCGGTGCCGGGCGGCGGGCTCACGGGCGGGCTCGCCGACTGCCCCTGGGACACCTTGTTGAGGTACGTCTTGGCTGTGGTCAGCGCAGTCTTTGCCTCCGCGAGCACCAGACGTGCCGCTTTGTCGTCGACCTTGGCGAGCACCTGGCCCTGGGTGACCTTGTCGCCGGGCTTGACGTCGACCTTGGTGAGCTGCCCTCCGGTGGTGAAGTTGACACCGGCGTCGCTGGGAGATGCCAGCAACCCGGCCCCGGCTACGGTCGCCTGCACCTTTCCCGTGGAGACGGCGGCTGTGCGCGTGTCCGTGTGTGCGGGAGCAGTGGTGCCGGAGCCGACCACCGCGTAGGCGCCACCTACCGCCGCGAGGAGCACCACACCGAGCGCCGAGTTCAACAAAAAGGCTTTATGCAGCCGCGGAAGGACCTTCATACGGGGGAGCCTGTCAGCCGTGCCCGTGGCCCACCATGACCGCCCGGCCAATCTTACGGACCAGTAACTTCGCTGCGCGGTCAGGCGTTTCGGGCCGCGAGGGCATCCGGCATCACAGCGACCGATCGCCGTCCGTGGCCACACCCGCCCCACCCTCCACTCTGCCCTACTGCCTCCCGGAAGCGAAGGGTTTTCTCACACGTTGTCGCCAACGCGCCGTGGCGGAACGGGCATTGAGGTGCACCCTGGTCGTGCGGGTTCGTGGTCAGCACGTGCCATGCCCCGACGGTCGGCGTGGTCGGCGGTCGCCACGTGCCATGCCACGGCCGTCCGCCGTGACCGACGGCACCACGTGCCATGCCCCGGCCGTCCACTGTGACCGACGGCACCACGTGCCATGCCCCGACCGTCAGCGTGGTCGGCGGTTACAGCGTGCCGCCGCCGTCCACCGTCAGGACCGCGCCCGTGACGAAGGAGGCGTCCTCACCGAGCAGGTAGCGCACGGCGTCGGCGATCTCGCTCGGCTCGCCGATGCGTCCCAGGGGGCGGTCGGCCGCCTCCGCGTAGAACTCGCCGACCGGACGGCCGAGTTGACGTGCCTCGCGTTCCAGCATGGGGGTGCGCACATCTCCCGGAGCCACACAGTTGGCGCGGATGCCCACCGACGCGTGGTCCAGGGCCATGGCCTGCGTCAGCATCACCACCCCCGCCTTCGCCGCGCAATAGGCGGCGGCTCGGCGGCCCGCGCGCAGCCCCCAGCCCGAGGCGATGGTGACGATGGCGCCCCCGCCCGCGTTCGCCAGATGGGGCACCGCCGCCCGGCAGGTCAGGAAGACCGAGTCCAGGTTGTCCTCGAAGGTGGCCCGCCAGTCGGCGGGCGTGAGCTCCGTGATGTCGCCCCGCCGGATACTGCCCGCCACCGTGCACAGACCATGCAGCGCACCGAAGCGCCCCACCACGGATTCGAGCAGCAACTCGACGTCCTTGGGCCGGGACAGGTCGCAGGGGAACGGCTCCGCCCGGCCGCCGGCCGACCGTACCTCCAGGGCGATCTCGCGGGCGGCCCCGGCGTCGCGGTCGGCGACCGCCAGGGTGGTGCGATGGTCGGCCAGCCGGCGGCAGACAGCCGCGCCGATACCTCCGGCCCCGCCGGTGACGAGCACGACGCGGTCCCTCTCCGCGCGCGGCGTGCCCTCCGTCGCGCTCATCGCCCGCTCCCCTCACCCGTAGTACGCGCCCCGCCGTCCGCCCCCGCGACCGGCCCCGGCCCGCTGCCCCCTCCGGTCTGGGAGCCCGGCCCGTGCGCTCCCGGAACGGAGCCCAGCACCATGGCGAGCAACGCCTTCTGGGCGTGCAGGCGGTTCTCGGCCTGGTCCAGGATCAAGGAGCGTGGCCCGTCCTTGACCTCGGCGTCCATCTCCTCACCGCGGTTGCTCGGCATGCAGTCCAGGAACGGAGCGTCGGGCGCGGCAAGCGCCATGAGGGGTTCGGTGACCCGCCACCGGTCCGCGAGCCGCGTCCGGGCCTGCCACTCGTCCTGCCCGCTCAATTGCAGCGACTTCCAGCTCTGTACGTAGACGGCATCCGCGCCGCGGACCGCCTCCGCCATGTCGTCGCAGAAGTCGAGCCGTGCCCCGGACGTGGCGGCGAGGGCGTGGGCCTCCTTGACGTACCTCTCGTCGAGATCGAAACCGGGCGGGTGGGCGAACGTGACGTGATGTCCGAGCAGCGCGGCGGCCAGCAACGAGGAGTGCAGCACGCCGGGGGTCTTCTGCCGTGAGGAGTACGCCCAGGTGTAGACGACCCGCCGCTCGGGAAGCCGCTCGCCGAACCGCTCGCGCAGGGTCAGCAGATCCGCGAGGACCTGGCAGGGGTGCTCCTCGTCGTCCAGGGCGTTGATGACCGGGACGGAGGAGTGCTCGGCCATGGTGTGCAGCCGCCGGTGCCCCGCCCCGTAGTCGGCCATGTCGTACCAGCGCACCACCAGGGCACTGAGGTAGCGGCTCAGGACACCGGCCGTGTCCTCCACCGTCTCGTTGTTGGCCAGACGCAGTTCGTCGGGGCCGTAGGTGTAGCTGCGTCCGCCGAGTTGGGCGGCGGCCACCTGGAAGGAGACCCGGGTCCGGGTGGACGGAACGTGGAAGAGAAGTCCCAGGTCGGTACCGGTGAGGTAGGGGTGGGTGTCCTCTCCGCCCTTCATGCGCTCGGCGAGATCGAGCAGAGCGCGCAGTTCGACGGGGGAGAAGTCGGTCATTCCGAGTATGTGGCGGCCTAACACGGCGTCACCTCTCTCGTTGGTCGTGCCTCGGTTGGTCGTGCCTCGGTTGGTCGTGCCGCGGTTCGTTGTGCCGCGGGTGGAGGTCTCTCGGATGGTGGTCGCTCGGATGGTGGTCGCTCGGATGGTGGTGTTGCGGTGGGGTGTCGTGAGGGGTGTCCTGCGGGGCGCGCGGTGGTGTGCGCCCGGCGTGCGCGCGAGGGGTGGTCGCTCCGTGTGCGCGGCCCCGCTCCCGCCTGGTCAGCCATGACTCGACGAGCATCGCCACGGCGAACATGGCGGCCGCGTAGCCGACGCTGACGCCCATGAACGGCAGCATCAACACCGTTACGGCGGCGACCAGATAGTTCGTCCAGCGCATCGGCCCGGTCCGCACGAGCCGCACGGCGGAGAGGAAGGCGAGCAGGAAGACCAGGAGGTAGGCGGCGGACGACGCCTTGATCAGGACCGACTCGTTGGAGTCGGTGGCCGCGAGGAGGCCGAGGGTGAGGCTGTAGCCGGGCACCAGGGCGAGAACGGCACGGGACGGCGTCCCGGTACGGGGCGAGATCCGGCTCAGGCCGCGCGGGACGATGCCTTCGCGGGCCAGTGCGAAGACGACCCGGGACGTGCCGAGGCACCAGGCGTTCGTGGTGAGAACCAACAGGACGGACGCCACCAGATACGCGGCGGTGGTGTGGTCGCCACCCAGGGCGGTCCGCACCAGCCGGGTGAAACCTGTCAGCCCCTCCTCGGTGTTCTGACCGGACGGCAGCGTGAGGGCGACGGTGAGCGCCATGGCGAAGTAGAGGACCCCCACCACGCAGACGGCGCAGAGGATGCCGCGGGGGAAGGTACGTGCGGGATCGCGCACCTCCTCCGCGATGGGAGCGGCGTTCTCCCACCCGATGAAGCCGAAGAAGCAGATCAGCAGAGAGTCGCCGAGGGCGGACCAGCCGTGCGGTGCGACGGGGGTGAGGCCTGCGGTGCTGCCCCGGGGGAGCGCCAGGACCATGACGGCACACAGCGCCCCGGTGACGACCACCAGCACGGCGAGCTGCACGCGTCCGCTGATTCTCACGCCGAGCAGGTTCAGCGCGACACAGGCGAGGATGACCACCGCCCCGGCCGCGAGCGACGTCCGGTTGGAGGCCCCCGGCGCCAGCGCGGCCACGAGGTAACGGCCGGCGATCAGTCCGAGTACGGGATTGGCCGCGAGCAGCGTCATCAGGAGGTAGAGCGCCGCGACCCGGCCCGCCCGCCTGCCGAAGGCGACCTCGACGAACTGCGCGACTCCCTTGCTCGTCGGGTGCAGCGTGGAGAGCCTGGCGAAGACGAGCGCGAACGGGTAGCTGTAGAGGATCAGGACGGCCCAGGCCAGCAGGGACAGCGGTCCGGCCGTGGTCCAGGCGAGCACCGGGATGACCAGGAGGCCCACCCCGAGGACGGAGGTCAGGTAGTGGACGACGAGCCCGGGGACTCCGATGTGCCGCCGCAGGACGCTCGCCGCCACTGGGAACTCTCCTGTTCGGTTCCGCGGGAGGGCGTGTCCCGGGCTCGTTCCGGTTCCGCCCACAGGGCGTCCATCGTCTCGTGGGACAGGGGTTTGACCAGATCGCGGCGCGCGGCGTACCCCATGTTCACGATGAGACGCCTTCCTCCGGTCACCGGATAGACGCGGTGCAGCGTTGTGTCGGACCGCAGGAAATACAGGTCGCCGGGCCGGAGCTCGACGGAGTGAATGGGCCGCGACACGAAGCTCCGGTGCAGCTGCGGATTCTCCTTGTCCCACTCCGTACGCGGTACGCACTGCACGAAACCGCCCTGCTCCAGCGGCGGGCAGTCGATCACCCACACGAGGGCGAAACTGTAGTCGTCCCAATGCCAGCCGTGGGTGTCGCCGGACTGGGCGAGTTCGGTAATGACGAATTGCTCAGGAGGATAAGGGCATGCGAGCACGTCTTCCCCCGCGATGGCGGACAGGGATTCCCTGAGTCCGGTGGAGGAATACACCCGCGGAAGGATCCGGCCGTGCTCGGCTATTTCGGCGCGGCGTACGTTGTGCATCCGCCGGGGCGTGCCGCCGGTCTCGGCGAACTCTCCCTCACGCCGCACCGCATGCCGGCCGATCAGCGATTCCGTCTCCTCCGCGATCAGCTTCTTGACGTCGTGCGGGGCGAGGAAACCCGTCTTCACGAAACCCTGCGTGAGGAAGGCGGACCTGGCCCGTTGCAGACGCAGCGGGGCGATCTCGTTGACAAGGTGGTGCTCCAGGGCGTCGACGACGCCGTCGGCGCGTTCACTTTCGTCGATCATGGCAATTCCGTTCCCCGATCTTCCCGGCGCGGCCGCCGTCAGGTTCCGGCCCGAAGCCTTACCTGATCCAGGGCCCTTCGGCCTTCGGCCATCGGTCATTCACCAGTGAACAGTGCGCTGCCCGAGGCATGTGTCGCAGAGGGGGAATTCACGCCACTCGGCGGTGGCTCGGATCCTTTCCGGCTTCAGCGGGGGATGAAAAGATCGACACCCGGTTCCGTTGACATGTGCCGCTGTTCTGTCGCGAGAAATTGGCTGGACACCGGATGGGCAAGGGGAATTGTGCCGCATCGCGCCCATCGGATGTCTATCATGAGCGCCGGTCCGGCTCCATGGCCGGCCCACGCCATTTCCGCGCTCGGCGGGCACGGGGTCCAGGCCGCGGAGAACGCCGCGTACTTGGCGCAGTGTGACCATGCGCTCAGAGTGTGCCCGCGCCCGGCCCGCCTGTGTCCGGCCCGCCCGCGCTCTACCGGCCTGGGTCCGGGTCCGGTACGCCCGCGCTCGCTTGCCGCACCATGAAGACGTCGACGGGATCCTGCGCCTCCACAAAGAAGCCGTGACGTTCGTACAGCCGCCGGGCGGCGCTGCCTTGCAGGACGTTCAGGCGCACCGGCACGCCTTCGGCATCGGTCCGCCGCAACACGCTGCGCAGCACGGCGGATCCGAGGCCCCGGCCCTGGAGCGCCGGAACGAGATAGAAGTGCTCAAGCCACCGCCCGTCCTCGGCCGGGCGCACCGCGACGCAGCCCGCGAAGGTGCCTTCGGCGACGACGACCGAGGTGTGCCGCGGGGAGAAGGCGTCGCGCAACCGTTGGCGGACCCGGTGCTCGCCGTAGCGTCCGAGGCGTTCCAGGTCCGGGCGCATCACGACGGCTCGAAGCTCGACGATGGGCTCGACATCCGCGGATCGCGCGGAACGGAACACCCACTCCACCGGCCGGCCCGCCCCGGCCGGCGGCACGCTCGGCGCCATCCGTATCTCGCGCGTCCCCGCGGTCGCATCCATGGCGCGGAGTATGCCAAGGGTGCCTGGCGACCACGCACGCGGGGCAGTTGGGCGGGCAGCTTCGCTTTCACGGGTGGCCGGTACATTCCCGCCCTGCGTCCGGCGTCCTGCGTCCGGTGCCCGACTCCCGCCGCCCGACGTCCCCTCTCGGCCGGGCGCCGGGGCCGGACGCACCGGACCGCGGGAGGCCCGGGACCCGGAACCCGGGACGGGGCCAGAAGTGCCGGCAGGGCGGGGGCGATTCAGCTCCAGGGTGCCGTGAACGACCGCCCGGGTACCGGCTTGGCGATGAGCGCCACCGCGATGAAGAAGTTGACCTGCCCGATCGCGAACATCAACGTGGCCAGCGCCCTGGGCTCGTAGTGCCCGGAGGCTTCGGCGTACAGCGCGTCCGAGACCCGTTCTTCGCCGCTCGACGGCTGGAGTACGGCCTCCACGAGTGCGAGCGCCGCCCGCTCGGCGCCGGTGAAGTACGGAGAGTCGTGCCAGGACGCCACCGACGTGATCCGCTCCTCCGACTCGCCCGCCTTGCGCAGAAAACCCGTGTGCAGAACGGTCAGGTAGGTGCTGCCGACGATCTGACCGGCCCGCAACTGGACCAGGCTGATCGTCGAGCGTGGCACCGAGCCGTTGCCGGTGACCTTGAACAGCGCCGCCGACACATCGGCCAGTTCGGGGACGAGCTGCGCGGGGTCGTCGGACATCCGCGGGGCCATCGGTACCTCATCGGTGATCGAGCGCGTTTCCATGACCGTCTCCTCAGTGTTGTCGCGTTGCCTTCACCGCACTGACCCTTCACGGCCGGGACATGTGACAGGCGGGACACGTCTCGACAAAGACCCGCTTCGGTTGACGGTGCGCGAACCCGAAACAGACGCAGCAAGCACGAGGGCCCCCGGAGCCGCCCCATGGCAGAGCAGGTACCAACTAGGTACCATCATCGGTATGCCGTCCTTGAACATCACCTTCACCGACGAAGAACTCGAAGCGGTGCGGGCCGCCGCGGCCTCCGAGGGCAAATCGCTGAAGCAGTACGTCCACGATCTGCCGTTGCGGGAACAGCAGCGTCTGCAATTCGTCCGGTACGCGCTCTCGTGGGGCGAGCAGCAGCGTGCCGAGTTCGACGACGCCTTTCCCGACGAGGCGCCGCCCGGGTCTCGCAACCAGGGGGTGGATGCCGCCTGATGGCCCTTTACATCGACGTGCCGTGGCTGCTTGACGTGCAGGAACAGGCCGTGCCCGAAGACGTGAGCGTCGCCGACTACTCCGCGCTCGTCGCGGCCGTGGCCCGCCACAGGACCCGCATCCCCCGCCCCGCGACAGCCGACCCCGAGCCCGCCTGGCGGGCCGCCGCCCTGCTGCACACCCTGGTACGGCTCCAGCCGCTGCCGCACCGCAACAGCCTGTACGCCTGCCAGGTGACGGCCGCGTACATGTATGCCTCCGGCGAGGGCATCGACCCGCCCTACGGCGCCATGGTCGACCTCGTACGCGACATCCAGGCCGGCAAGGTGAGCGTGTATCAGGCCGCCGACCGCATTCGCGCCTGGCGCATTTGACGGGGACGGGGACGGGGGGACCGGGGGCGGGGCCGAGCGGGCCGCCGGGCTGGGGGCGACGCGAACTGCTTCAATTCTCCCGATGTCGCGTACGTCGTGTTCACCACCCCTGCCGCCGCCACTGCCCCTGCCACCCCTGCCACCGCTGTCCGCCGCTGAACCGAACGCGGGTGACGGGTGAACGTGTGGCTGCTCGCCATGAGCATCGCCTTCGTGGGCATCGGCGCCTGCGCGGTCCTCGCGACGGAGGCATCTGTCCGGATCCACGACCTTCCTGTCCTGCTCAGCACCTGGGCGCTCGCCGGCTTCACCCTCGTCAGCCTCGGTGCGGGCGGCCTGCTCGGCATCTACCGGCCTGTCCCCCTCACGGTGGGGGCGGCGGTATGCGCGGTGCTCTGCTGGTGCCCGGCGCTCAATACCGCCCGGCACCGGCCGTCGTGCCGTGTGCCGGCCAACCTCCGGCTGCTCCGCGCCGCCGTGAGCTTCACGGCCCGTCGCTCCTGGCGCCACCCGGTGACCGCACTGGTGGTCCTGGTCACGGTCGCGGTGTACGGGCTGCGGGCCTGGCTCTCGCTGCGCTTGCCCGCCGGGGACTACGACGGACTGATGTACCACCTCGTCGGGCCCGACAAATGGATCCAGGCCGGTCGTCTGGTGCACACCCCGGAGAGTCTCTGGGCCGACGCCTATCCCATGGGCGTGGAACTCCTCGCGGCATGGCCGGCGGTCTACCTGCGAACCGTCCAGTACGCACCGCTGGCGCAGCTGCCCTGTTACCTGCTCGGAGGGCTCAGCGTTCTCTCCCTGGCCCGCCGGCTGGGAGCGCGCCGCAGTCATGCTGTTCTTGCCGGTTGTGCGTTCCTGCTCACCCCTGCGGTCTTCGCCCAGGCCAACAGCTTGTACGTGGATGCCGGCTCCGCCTCATTCGCTCTGGCGGCGGTCAGCCTGGCAGCCGGGCTGAGCGAGTGCGCGGCGACGGCGAGGCCGCAGAGGCAGATTCTGCTGCGCTCGGCAGCGACCGGGTTGGCCACCGGGCTTGCGGTGGGCTCCAAATCCAGCAATCTCGTCGTCCTGCCCCTGGTCGCGCTCGTACTTCTCTCCCAGCTGCGGCGGCTCAGGAGGCGCAGGTCCCTGCCCGGGAGCCTCGTCGGCAGTGCGGTCGGCGCATTCACCGTGCCTGTGCTGGCGGTCGGCTCGTGGTGGTATCTGAGGACCTGGATCGCGTACGGAAGTCCCTTCTATCCGGTGAGCCTGCTGGGATTCCCGGGCCGTGGCTCGGCCGAAGAGGTGGTGGTCGGCGGCAATGTGCCGATGGCGCTCCGCGGTGCCGGAAAGCTCTCGCAGATCTGGACCTCGTGGGTGGACGGCCTGTACATCCACCACATCGGCTACGACATTCGCCTCGGCGGTTTGGGGCCGACGTGGACGCTGATGGTCGTGCCGGGTGCCCTGGTCGGACTGGTCCTCTGGTTGCGAAACGGGCAGCGGCGCGGGCCCGGGGGAGTTCTGGCGCTTGCCGCGCTGGTGGTGGTGGCCGCCAGCCCGGCTTCGTGGTGGGGCCGGTACGTCCTGGTCGGCGTCGGTGCGCTCATGCCGCTGGCCGCCCATGCCCTCACCTGTCTGTCGCGGGCCCGTTCCGGCGGGCATCTGCCCCGGCTGCTGGCTGTCGGTATCAGAGCGTCCGCAGCCGGGCTCCTGGTGCTCACGTCCTGGTGGGGACAGTCGACATTGCCGATCAGCACGAATCAGGATCCGAGCGTGCCGGGCCCGGACGGTCTCTTTTCTCCCCTGCGCACAGTCCTCGACGTGGCTGACCGGCCTGATGCCGCTTCCCAGGTCTGGCCCTGGTTCGGATACCGCGCGCTGTCCACGGTGCCTGATGGCTCTGCCATCGCTCTGCTCCCGAGCAATGTGCAGCCCTTCCTGCACCCGCTGGTCGGCTCCCGGATGCAGCGCCGCATCACCTTGCTCAAGAACCCATTGACCTCGGGTGAGCTCGCCCAGCAGATGCGCACGGCGGGAGCGCGCTACGTCCTCCTCGACGGCGTGGGCCCTGCCCAGCAGCTGGCGTTGTCGGCACGCAACGACCCCACGCACTTTCGTGTCGTGAACCAGCGCGATGAGCGTATCTACGATGCCGACTTGTATGAGCTCGGCGCTTTCCCCACCGCCTGCGGGGCCGCTGGAAGCAACCTGTCGAGCAAGGCAGTTCACCGGTCGGACGGCCAGGTGGAGTTGACCGGAGAGTTGCTGGACGGGTGCGGCGGCCCGGTCCCCGCAACCAGCGGCCTCGAACATCCTCGCCCCCGAAGGGTTCGGCAGGACATGAAGTCGATCAGACCGAGGCGCGGCTGAGAACCCGCAGCCGCTCGCTCGGGCCGGCAGCTGCCGCGCCCCTTCATGGGATGCGTCCGATTCATGACGGGGCCGCCGTGGCTCCTGCTCTCGGCGAGGGGCGGGCGGCCGGTGAAGCCGGCGGTGGCACCGCAGCAGCATGCGCGCCGAACGCGGTGGCCAGCTGCGCGACGATGCGTGTGGAGGCGTGGCCGTCGCCGAAGGGGTTTCGTGCGGTCGCCATCCGCGCGTAGGCCGCGCGGTCGTCCAGCAGAGCGACTGCCGCGTTCACGATGGCTTCGGGCTCGGTGCCCACCAGCTTCGCGACACCGGCCTCCACCGCCTCAGCCCGCTCAGTGGTCGTCCGCAGGATCAGGACCGGTTTGCCGAGGGTCGGCGCTTCCTCCTGGATGCCACCCGAGTCGGTCAGCACGAGGTCGCAGGCGGCCAGGGTGGCGGAGAAGTCGGGGTAGTCCAGGGGCTCCACCACACGGATGCCCGGGTGTCCGGTGAGCTCGGGCAACAGCGTCTCCCGGACGGCCGGGTTCTTGTGCAGCGGCACAAGGATCTCGACGTCGCCCCGGTCGGCGAGCCGGCGGACCGCTCTGCCCATGCCCCGCATGACGTCGCCCTGGTTCTCCCTGCGGTGCAGCGTGAGGAGGACGCGCCGCAGACCGGTGGCGAAGTGGCTGGTGCCGGTGTCCTCGGCCAGGACCCACAGCAGGTTGTCGACGACGGTGTTACCGGTGATGAACACCGCGGACTCCGGAACGCCCTCGGCCCGTAGATGTTCCGCGGCGCGGGGTGTGGGCGCGAAGTGCCAGCGTGCCATCCCCGCGATGAGCGTCCGGTTGAGTTCCTCCGGAAAGGGGTTGTCCAAAACGCCGGTGCGCAGGCCCGCCTCTACGTGTGCCACAGGCACGCGCTCGTAGCAGGCGCCGAGGGCGCCGGTCAGCGCGGTCGTCGTGTCGCCCTGGACCACAACGAGGTCGGGGCGCCGCTCGCGGATCACCTCACCCAGAGCGTCGATCAACCGAGCTGTCAGAGTCGACAGTTGCTGGCGCTCGCGCATCATGTCGAGCTCGATACGGTCGCCCACCTGGAGCAGGTCCAGCATCTGGTGAAGTATTTCGCGGTGTTGCCCGGTGGTCACCACGATCGGTTCGAACAGCGGGGAGGCGGCCATCGCGCGGGCCACGGGCGCCAGTTTGATCGCCTCGGGCCGGGTACCGAGGACGAGCATGGCTCGCACGGGCGCACTGATCGGGGGCATGGATCTCCGTACTGCTCAGTGTCCGCGACTGTTCTGCCGGGCGCCGAGAGCGCCTTCCTGGAGCACGGTGTCGCGGCGGCCGACCGCACGGTCGTACGGCGCTGCCGCGGTGCCGTTCGTGGCCACGGGGGCCTCCTCGGCACGCTCGGTCTTGGTCCAGGTTGTGCGCAGGGTGAGCATGCGGCCCACGGCCCGCCAGCCCGCGATGAAGCTGACGTAGTTCCACAGCACCTGGGCCTGGGAGTAGAGGAGGCACTTCCACAGGGGCAGATCGTCCGTGCGCCGCCAGTACACCAGCGCCAGGGTCAGATATCCGGCGAAGGCCAGCACGTAACACCCCAGACCGCTGAGGATGCGCACCCACCAAGGGCCGTCCGCCACAGCCGACAGCTCGGGTCCGTGCCCCCACGCGAGGCGAAGGAGGAGGTACTGCTGGGCCAGCGACCAGGGCAGGGTGATCAGGTAGGGGATGAGCAGATAGCCCGTGAGCTCGATCCGGGTCTTTCGCCGGATACCGGAGCTCGCCCACAGCTCGGGCACACGCGCGATGGCGCTCATATGTCCCTGGTACCAGCGGGTGCGCTGGCGCAGCAGGCGGCGCGGGTCGGTCAAACCTTGCTGGGACACGTAGGCGCCCGTCGTGGAGGTCACCGTCCAGCCGCGCACGGCGAGACTGATCCCCAGATCCAGGTCCTCGGTCAACGAATCCGACCAGGGCCGCTCACCGACACCGTCCAGCGCGGACAGACGGGTGAACTGACCGTTGCCACCCATACTCACCGACCCGCTCGCCACCCGGCCGAACTGGCTGATCGCACTCAGCCCCCAGAACTCGAAGTCCTGGAACCGCAGCGCCACATGCCCGCGGCCACGGATCCGCACCGCCAGCTGGACACCGCCCACCTCCGGCGCCTCGAAAAGTGCGGCCACGCGCGCGGCAGCTCGCGGAGTCATGCGGCCGTCGGCGTCGAGCACGCACACCAGCACCCGTGCGGGATCCAGGCCCTCCTCCCGCACGCGGCATCGCACATGACGCAGACCGGTGTTGAGGGCGGCGCCCTTCCCCCGCCGGGCCTCCGGCACGATCCGCTGTACCACTGCGACCCGGCCGCCACCGGCGGCTTCCGCGAGGAGGGCCGTGTCGTCGTCGCTGCCGTCGTCAATGACGACCGCCCGCACCCCGGGCTGAAGCTCGCGCAGGCAGCGAACCGTATGCGCGATGACCCGCGCCTCGTTGAGGCACGGAACAAGGACGAACACATCCCAGCCGGGCGGCAGGTCGACGGGCGTCTCCGCCTTCCGTGCGAGCTGCCCCCGCAGCGACGCATCGCAGCGGCGCGCGAGCAAGACGCCACTGACGAAGGGCCCGTTGTACGCCAGCGTGATCACGATGACGACGAGCCCGACGTTGCGCACAATCGCGTCCAACAAGGTCACAAGGCGCCTTTCATTCCACCTGGGGGGGGTGGCCACCTACCTGGCCCCGAGTGCATCGGAGGCTGGGCGAAGAGCGGGGCTGCGACTCCCGGCCGAAGGCCGACGACTTCCCCCTCGCCGAGCGGGGACCATGTTCGCGCACTGTCAGTAATTGAGCAAATGCGTTACGTGTTCAGAGGGTGTGTCACCGCGCCGGTGCGTCAGGACCAGCACGAGCCGCACCGGCGCGGTCGCGCCGCGGTACATGCGCACCTCTTCGCGCTCTGGCCAGGAACCCGAAGACTTCAGGTGCGCGAAGCCCCGGCACGATGCAACTTCCTCCCTGCGCCCGGGCCCGTACGCTCGTCGCATGGGCAGTGAGATGGGTTTGCGGGAGCGCAAGAGGCAGCAGACGTACCAGTCGGTGTCGGACACGGCGGTCGCGCTGTTTTTGGAGCGCGGTTTCGACGGGGTCTCGGTCGCGGAGGTGGCGGCCGCGGCGGGGATCTCCAAGCCGACGCTTTTCCGCTATTTCCCGGCCAAGGAGGACCTGGTGCTGCACCGGTTCGCCGACCACGAGGACGAGGCGGCCCGCGTCGTCGCCGCGGGCCGTGCGGACGGACTCGCGGCGTTGCCCGCCCTGCACGCCCGCTTCCGTGAGGGGCTGGAGCGCCACGACCCGGTGACCGGCCTCAACGACAACCCGCATGTGCTGGCCTACCACGGCCTGCTGTACGGGACCCCCAGTCTGGTGGCCCGGCTCTACGGCTACCAGGACCGGTCGGAGCGGGCGCTGGCCGGCGAACTCGGCGACGGGCTCGGCGCACGCGTCGCGGCCGGGCAGATCATCGCCGTGCAGCGGATCCTTGCGATGGAGAACTGGCGCCGGATCGCGGCAGGTGAGAGCGCCGCGGCCGGGTACGCGCAGGCGGTCGAGGCGGCGGACCAGGCGTTCGGGCAGCTGAGTGAGGGGCTGGGCGGTCAGTACGGCGAGACGGGCCGCTGAGGGGAACCGTGCCGGGCGGCGTCCGGGGGGAGGCGAGGGCGGGACCAGCCCGCCTCCCATGGATCGTTACCGAGTAAAAAATGTAACCGAGTTACGGTATTCTGCCGTCATGACGTCACTCGATCGCGAACTCGACCAGGAGCGCGCCTACCACGACACCTGCCGTATGGCCCTGACCGCCATGGCCGAGGGCGCCGGGCATCGCGTCGTCATCGGCGAGAACGCCTTCGCCTCGGGCGCCGACGCCGAAGTCCTCGGCTACCAACTCCGCAGCTGGGCCAAGGAGTTGCGGGAAATGCCGGAAGGCCCCCTGTTTTTCGGGCGGCTGAGCTTCGATGCCTCGGCCGACGCCGACCACGCCGGCCAGAGCTACCACATCGGCCGCCGCCGCATCAGCGAACACCCCTCGGCCCCGCCTCTCGTCGTCGACTGGCGCGCCCCCGTCTCGCGCCGCTTCTACCAGGCGAGCGCCCGTGACCCCCAGGGGGTCGAGGTCCGTCGCCGGTTCGGCTGGGCCCAGGGCAGCCGGGGCGCCGCCGTCGATCTGACCGGCCTGGAGGACGAGCGCCTGACGGCGGGGGAGGCGAGCGGGGTCGGCGCGATCCTCACCGGAGAGATCGAGCGCCCCCGCGTCGGCCCCATGCGGGACATCGCGGCCACGATCCAGCCCGACCAGGACGACCTCGTACGGTCCGAACTGGCCCAGTCCATCTGCGTCCAGGGCGCCCCCGGCACCGGCAAGACCGCCGTCGGCCTGCACCGCGCGGCCTACCTGCTCTACACCTACCCGCAACGCGTCCAGCGCCGCGGCCTCCTGGTGCTCGGCCCCAACCGCACCTTCCTCGGCCATGTCTGCGAAGTTCTTCCCGCGCTCGGCGAGAACGACATCCGCCAGTCGACCGTGGACGAGGAAGTGGTGCGCGAGACCCGAGGCCGCGAGGTGCGGGCGGTCGACGAACCGGAGGCGGCGCTCGTCAAGCACGACGTGCGCATGGCCGAGGTGCTGCGCCGCGCCCTGTACAGCCGAGTCACGCACCCCCTCAACGGGCTGGCGCTGCGCGAGGGTCCCCACACCTGGCGGGTGTCGCGGAGCCGGCTCGTGTCGATCGTCGACGCGGTGCGGGCCGAGGCGCCGCCGTACGCCATCGGGCGGGAGCGGGTGCGCAGCCGCGCGGTCCGGGAGATGCAACTCCAGGCGGAGTCCCGGTCCGGCCCCGTGAACCACACCTGGCTCCAGAAGATCACCAGGGCGCGGCCGATGACGGAGTACGTGGACACGGTGTGGCCCAGGGTGAAGCCGCAGGAGGTGCTGGCGGACCTGTTCACGGACCCCGACGCCCTGGCCACGGCTGCCGACGGCGTCCTGGACGCGGCCGAGCAGAAGGCACTGCTGTGGGTGAAGCCGCCGCGGTCGTGGAAGTCCGCCCCGTGGTCGGCGGCCGACCTGGTGCTGCTCGACGAGGTGTCCGGCCTCATCGAGCACCCGGAGGGCTACGGGCACATCGTCGTCGACGAGGCGCAGGACCTGTCCCCGATGCAGTGCCGGGCGATCGCGCGGCGCGCGGCATTCGGCTCGCTCACGGTGCTCGGCGATCTGGCCCAGGGCACCACCCCGTGGGCGGCGCGCGACTGGCCGGGACAGCTGGCCCATCTGGGCAAGCCGGACGCCGCCGTGGTGCCGCTGACGACGGGGTTCCGGGTGCCGGCCGCCATCGTCGAGCTGGCCAACGGGCTGCTCCCCGCGCTCGACGTGGACGTACCGCCGGGCCAATCCCTGCGCACCGACGGCCAGTTGAGCCGCCGACGCGTCATGGACCCGCAGGACCTGGCCCGGTCAGTGGTGGACGCGGTGCGGGCGGCGCTGAGCGGGGAGGGGTCGGTGGGCGTCATCGCCGCCGACCGCGACGTGCCCGCGCTGCGTACGGCGCTCACCGAGGCCGGCCTCGACGCGGTCGGCGGGGCCCGCGTCACCCTGCTGCCCGCGACGTTGGCCAAAGGCCTCGAATTCGACCACGTCGTGGCCGTCGAACCGGCCGAGATCGCGGCGTCCGAGGAGCGCGGCCTGCACCGGCTGTACGTGGTCCTGACGCGCGCGGTGTCGGCCCTTGAGATCGTCCACTGCCGACCCCTGCCGCGCGAGCTGGCGGACCTCGACCGCCGGGTCGGCTCTTCGAAGTCCCTTCCGGCCGACGCCACTTGAAGCCACTCCCTAGGGGGTGTCTGGTGGATCATGGCCGGGGGTGCGGCGCCTGGCACGGCACCTCGCGGCGTTGCCGAAACGCCCCGATAGCTCCGCTATCAC